>DSBL01000136.1 GCA_011049455.1 Desulfonatronum sp.
ATCGGAAACCTCCCATGACTGAACCTTTGGCATGTTGTCCTCCATGATCAAGGTTGAACATGGAGGACAACATGCCAGAAATGCGAAATAAAGTCCACATTATTTACGGATAAGCTCTAAATACAGGACCGCTGCACCGACAAAACCGAAAATGGCGACTACTATGGGCATCAAAATCACGGACACCAAACCTGAGATCGCCGCGCCGACAGGTGCTATCCCCATCAGGGAGAGCACTGCAAGGACGAGTCCGGACACCAGTCCAAGGACAACCATGAACACCAGAGGCGGGACAAATCCGCCGGTCTTGGGCATCCTGCTGAAAAAACCTTTTGGATTGGTAATTACCTCAATGGCCGTAGGAAAAATGTTTTTCAACTGCTCCTGTACCACTCCCTGCACATTGTGCTCCTGATTCATGACGCCTCCTTGCTTGTCTTAACGGATAAGGATCGTGTCCCCCATTGTTAATAAGATAACAAGCTAATGCCCGCTACGCAAGCATTGGTGGGGTATTTTACCGCAGGATGCCCTGTGATGGTCATGATCTGCAACGTCAGGCGGCAGAGGAAAATGGCCATTCTTTAAGAGAAAGGGCAAACCTGTTGGCAGTGCCTTCGTATTCAGGCAGGTTGAGGTCAACCTGAGAATATTATTCCATCAAGACCAACGAATCATCAAACCCTTTCCTTTCCAATTCAAAAGAAAACGGTTCGATCAAGGTGACCAGAACATTTCTCCGAACACCGATCGACTTGGCCGCGGATACGTCCCCAACGAGAAGATCCAGGGACTTTTCATGCCTGCTGTTCATCAAGTCGCTGACCAGCCTGACGCCGAATCCCTGCACGTAGACCCTCTTGCCCAGCCAACCCTTCAAATCGTGGGAAACCGCGACTGTCCACCCCGGCTTTGGCGTGTGCATCAACGCCGTGTTTTCCGGATCATCATTGCATTCCTGAGGCCTGGCGGTATAGGCGGACAGGCGCAGCCTGTGCGTGTTCGCCTCCCTGTACCCGGCCAAGACGGTGTTGAGCGCCAGATTCTCTTCCCGGATCTCGTCCAGTTCCAGCTCCTTGTCGTGAAATGTCGCCCTGTATCTCTCGAGGATCATTTTCAAAATCTGAATTTCATCCTTGGCTTTCAGCAGTTCCAAATCATTTTTGATGTTGAACCGGTATTCTTTCGTGACCCCGGCAGGCTGTCCGCCGTCGCCGTTCATCGGCTTCAGCGTGTGATAGATGTTCATCAGAGTCAATGCGATGATGATCAGTAATGAATAGCGCATGCCATGATCCTTTTGTGTGGATTAACTCCTTGCATTGTCAAGTCATTTTTCATGCAAACGGAAACAGTCATGCCGCCAGGTCGAAAGCGGCATCAAAACACTTCGTGACAAAACGTGTCCAGTCCCGACGGCTGGACATCCCTGGGCAATGCTCTTCGCCATCCGACCGCCTGTGAAATGTCCTCGCAATGTATACGTTTCCAAAAGCCGCTGTGTACCGCATCCATACCACTACAAGTTCAGCATCGTTCGCGTCAGGAAGACGCTACGGCATTCTGACCAGTCGAAATCCAAACATGGAGATCCGGTCGTCCGGCGAATTTTTGTTCCGTCCGGTGGAGCGCACGAACCATGGGCTGACGTACCAGGAACCACCGCGCAACACCCGGTATTTACTGCCTGAAGTTATAAGCGGATTATTCCGGGAATGACGAGAATACGCCTCTTTGTCGTAGACATCCTCCACCCATTCCCAGACATTACCGCTCATATCAAAAAGACCCAAGGCGTTGGGCGATCTGGTGCCGACAGGTTGAATCCTGCCGGCGCTGTTATTGCTGTACCAGGCCACACGGTCCACGTCGTCCCCTCCGCAATACTTTTCCCGCCTTCCACCAGCCCGGCAAGCATACTCCCACTGCGCCTCCGTGGGAAGACTGAACCCTCCAACGGGGCCGCGGCCATTCAGCCGCGCAACAAAATCCTTCGCCATATTCCAGGAGACATTCTCCACGGGATTGTTGGAGCCCTTAAACCTGGAAGGGTTATGCCCCATGATCATTTCCCATTGGGACTGGGTGACCTCGTATTGACCCATCCAAAAGCCGCTCACGCAAACCTCGTGCTGGGGCTTTTCATGATCTTGACAGTCGCTGGTCCATGGACCACAACCCATCTGAAAACAACCCGCCGGCACCCAGACAAACTCCATACCTGTGGCCGGCTCAGTCCACGACATGTTTGGGTTGGAGTTGACGGCGTCCTGCGGCCTTTGTCTTGCCTCGACCAACCAGCCGTGCTCGCCCCTTTGAAAGGGCTCCGCGATTTTTGATCCTTCCAACACAGATAAATTTTGTGCCAGGGCATGCCCTGATCGTTTTCGTGCCCGGGACGACAGAGCATTATAGGAATTTTCACCTTGGAGTGTTGTGAAGATAACAGATAATTCATCGAAAAATCCCAAAGACAACGAAGCAGAGCGCCTGGCTTCGCCGCTCCCGACCATGACGCGCGGATTCGAATACCCTGTGAAAAACATCGACGCCAAACTGACAATTGCCATAGCCAGCAAGAGCCTGCCCAAGCCGAAGGATAAACCTCGCAAGATACGCATCCTGAAAGTAGCGGTAAAAAGTTAGCCAATTACATACGATTCATGCTTGGATTCAACATTTTGTCATCCAGCGGCCGCAGTGTTCAGGCTTGAAAACAATATCCAGTTGAACTGTTCTCGGGATACGCCCTTCGGCAAAACCAACGACGAAGCCTTCAGGGACAGCCGCCAGTTCAAGAATTCCTGCTTGGCCCGAAATCAAAAAAAACATTTCACAATGATCACACGCAAATGTTGGACTGGATTGCACACATAGACCGAAACAACCCATGCCAACACGACAAAATTATCCGGTATACCGCCTTGACGACCAATACCACCATAACATACCGTTCCATCGAAGCGAAATTGATTCGCCACACACTTGGCAATCCAGGGAATGCTCTTGATCATGACCACCAGACTGTATGATCGTTTTATTCCCTTTTTTGATAACACATGGCGTTTACAAGATTATTTATATCGTATTAATTTTATGTGGTAAAATAAAATTAAACCCCAGTGCGCCCAAAACTAAGCGGACCAAGCCCATGCTGGTCCGTTTTTTTCTGCTTCGTAACACGTATCCGCCATCCATATGAACATCCAACGTACAGCATACGCCTATGGCATGGCCACTGTTCTGCTCTGGTCCACAGTGGCCTCGGCTTTCAAAATTTCTCTGCGCCATGTGGATTATTTCCAGTTGCTGTGCGTCTCCACCCTGGTTTCCGCCCTGACCCTGCTGCTGGCCCTGGCGACTCAGGGAAAATTGAAAACCCTTCGAGACCTGTCCCGAAAAGATTTGCAGCGCTCGGCCTTGCTGGGTCTGCTCAATCCCCTGCTCTATTACTTGATCCTGTTCAAGGCCTATGACCTGCTACCGGCCCAGGAAGCGCAACCTTTGAACTACACCTGGGCCATCACCCTGGCCCTGCTTTCCATTCCTTTCCTGGGCCAGCGTATTACGGGCCGTGATTTCCTGGCCATGGGAGTCAGCTACCTGGGGGTGCTGACCATCTGCACCCGAGGCGACGTCCTGGGACTGTCTTTTGCCGATCCTTTGGGGGCTGGTCTGGCCCTGGGCAGCACCGTGATCTGGGCCATATACTGGATTTTCAACACCCGGGACACAATGGACCCGGTGCTGCGGCTGTTCTTGAATTTTGCCTTCGGCTGCATCTACATACTGCCCGTGACTTGGTTGTTCTCCGACCCCCTGACCGTGAATCTGCCCGGACTGCTGAGTTCGGCCTACGTGGGCGTATTTGAAATGGGAGTCACCTTCATCCTCTGGCTCAAGGCCCTCAAGCTCTCCCAAACCACGGCACAGGTGGCCAACTTGATCTATTTTTCGCCCTGTTTATCCCTGCTCTTCATCCGCGTGTTTGTTGGCGAAACCATCCTGCCCTCCACCATTACGGGCCTGGTTTTGATCATCCTGGGCAACGTGATCCAAAAAAAAATAAAAACATGACCAATAACCAACGATCCGCGCAAATTTTCAACAAATTGCACGATCTATTTCCCTTGCCAGTCACGATGCTGGCCTGGAAGAATCCCTGGGAGCTGCTGGTGGCCACAGTGCTGGCGGCCCAATGTACGGACGCCAGGGTGAACATGGTCACCCCGAAATTCTTCCAACGCTGGCCCGGTCCTGGGGAGCTGAGCCGGGCCTTGGTTTCAGACGTCGAGCAGATGGTTCATTCCACAGGCTTTTTCCGACAAAAAGCCAAAAACCTGGTGGCTGCCGCCAAGATCATCATGCGGGAACACTGCGGGCAGGTACCCGACTCCATGGCCGAACTGCTCACCCTGCCCGGAGTGGCCCGTAAAACCGCGAATATAGTGCTCTCAAACGCCCTGGGCAAACACGAGGGCATTGCCGTGGACACCCATGTCCGGAGACTGTCCTTCCGACTGGGTCTGACAACTTCAACAAATCCGGCTGTCATTGAAAGAGACTTGATGTTGCTCTTCCCCAGGCAACAGTGGGGAGACATCAACCATCTCCTGGTGCTCTTCGGCCGGGACACCTGCACGGCACGCAAGCCGCGCTGCCAAGATTGCGTGCTGGAGGGCCTTTGCCCAAAAAAGGGACTCGGAACATGAAAACAATGATTTTCCCCGAGCACCTTTTGTTGCCGATGGCTCTTTCCACCCGGTTGCCGCGCTGCCTTGAGAAAGCGCATTGCCCCAAGTCGAAAAAACCTTTGGACTCTTATCACCAACCCGTCACTCCAAGCGCATGACAATGAACACTGGCGACTTTCAATTGCTGGCCACTGACGACAGGGCCAGAACCGGACGATTGGCCACGGCCCACGGGATCATTCAAACGCCCGTGTTCATGCCCGTGGGCACTGTGGGATGCGTCAAGGCCCTTAGCCCCGACGATCTGCGGGATGTGCACGCCCAGATCATCCTGGGCAACACCTATCACCTTTATCTGTTACCCGGCGACGAACTCATCGCCCGCCGGGGCGGCCTGCACGCCTTTTCCGGCTGGCAGGGTCCAATTCTTTCGGACAGCGGCGGCTTTCAGGTGTTCAGCCTTCAGTCCCTGCGCAAGATCAGCGAGGGCGGAGTGGAATTCCGTTCCCACAGAGACGGTTCCAAACACTTTTTTTCACCGGAAAAGGTGATCTCCATCCAGCGCAACCTGAATTCGGACATCATGATGGTTTTGGACGAATGCGTGCCCTATGGTGCTGACAGGGGCTACACGGAGAAATCCCTTGGGCTGACCGCGCGCTGGGCCGCGCGCAGCCGGGAAGCCTATCCGCCCGGTTCAGGCCGGCAACTGCTCTTCGGCATTGTCCAGGGCGGCTTTTTCCCGGATCTGCGTACCAAAAGCGCACAGCAGGTCTGCAGCCTGCCCTTTGACGGCATCGCCATCGGCGGTCTGAGCGTGGGCGAATCCAAGCCGTTGATGCTGGAGATCATGCGCCACACTGCCTCACTTCTTCCCGAAAAGAAACCTCGTTACCTGATGGGCGTGGGCACGCCCATGGACATCCTGGATGGAATCGAGGCGGGCATCGACATGTTCGACTGCGTGCTGCCCAGTCGCAACGCCCGCAATGGAACCCTGTATACCTCCCAGGGCAAAGTGAACATCAAGCGTGCGGAATACAAAGAGGACGACGGCCCTCTGGATCCCGACTGCGGATGCTACGCCTGCACCCGCTTTTCCCGGGCCTATCTGCGCCATCTCTACGTGGCCCGCGAGCTCCTGGCCTACCGTCTGAATACCATCCATAATCTGCACTATTACCTGGAATTGACCCGCTGCGCGGCCCAAGCCATTGCACAGGGCGAATTCCAGTCATTCAAGGCCAAGATAGGGGCTGTCTACGACCATGACCGCTTGTAAACCAAATTACTGGATGCCGAGTTTTTCCGAACCGGTTTCGGCCCGCAGTTTTGGCAGGCACTGCGGGTAGCGGTCCTGGATGAAGGCCAGCAGCTTCTCGCGTACATCACAGCGCAATTCCCAGGCTGCGCCAGCGTCTTCGGCGCTCATCAAGGCTCGCAATTCCAAGGTCCGATCCGTGGCATTGGTCACCTGCAAGCCCCAGGCCCTCTTGTCCCACAACGGATTGTTTTGAAGGATGCGATGCAGTTCGGCGCGGACCTGATCCACTGGAATGGTATAGTCCGTATATAAGAACACCGTGCCTAGAATGTCCGCAGATACCCTGGTCCAGTTCTGGAACGGCTTCTCCATGAAATAGGTGATGGGCACGATCAACCGCCGTAAGTCCCAGATCCGTAGCACCACGTAGGTCAAGGTGATCTCTTCGATCCTGCCCCATTCATTTTCCACAATCACCACGTCGTCCAAACGAATGGGCTGGGTCAGGGCCACCTGAATCCCGGCGATCAGGGTGGCGATGCTGCGCTGGGCCGCGAAGCCGGCAATGATGCTGATCACCCCGGCCGATGCCAGCAGGCTGACGCCGATCTGGCGCACATTGTCCAGAGTCATGAGCATGGAGGACACCGCAATAATGGCGATCAGAAAAATCAGCACCCGCCGCAGGATCCCCAGCTGGGTGTGAATCTTGCGCGCCTTGAGGTTGTCCCGCACTTCCAGCTGAAAACGCCGCAGCAGCATATCCTGAAAAACAGCCGTCAGCCGAATCAAGGACCAGGCCACGGCCAGGATGAACAACATGCTCAACACATGGCGCGAGGTTGCCAGCACTTCCGGCGGAAGGATCAAAGTCGGTGCGGCGATCATCAGCACCAGCAAAGGAAAAAGCAATCGGGATGGTGCGCTAAGATGCCTGGGAATCAGGGCCAGGGAACTTTCCGTCTTTATGGCGGCAATCCGGCGCAAGATATAAAAAAGAATGCCATGCAGCAGCAATCCCAGAAAAAGCGCTCCAGCAATAATGGCCCCGGCCACGATCAAGACGCGCCAATCAATGTCCATCACACTGGTGAAAACAACAAGGGAATCATGCATCCGTTGCAACCTCGAGATTATCCAGCCTGGGCGTCGTAACTCCGCATTTTTTTGGCCAGCTCCTTCCAGTTGCACTGCTGCAAAACCCGCACCTGGCGATGGATATGACGCTCCTTGATGGCGACTTCCTTGTCCCGTTCGTCGGTGAGCCCATAAAAAGGCAAGGTCACCCAGAAGGCCGCGTTCATGTATTCCTCCAGAGGAGTGAGCACGTCTTCCCTCCGGGAATAAAAGGGGTCTTCGTTTTCCGCGCAGGGCGTGTCGAAAACGTTGAATTGGCGACAGGCCATGGGCCGCATGGGATGAATCACGCAAACGTCATGCACCAGAAAAGGACAGGACGCCCCTTCCTGAAAACCATCCAATTGCTCGGCCAAAAGCCGACGCTCCTCTCCTGTAACCTGTTCCGTGCAATACCAGGCCATCCCGGCCATTTCCAAAGGATAGATCGGCACCGCGGCATGGATTCGACAACAATTCGCACAGCCCTTTTTACAGGCCAGAACGCGTCCCCTGGCCCGGCCTTGCTGCTCCAGGGCTTGCTCCACTCCTTGGTCCACCACGGAATAGGCGTCCAAAAGCTGTTTCAACCAAGCGTGTTCGGCTTCCGCGTCAGGGAATGCCAGACGTTTTTGGGGATAGACATGCAAGATTTCCATTCATTCCTCCGGTAAGTCCAATGCGTTCCAACGTTCACGGCGTCTTGACCCCCGTGCCTGGAACGCTTTTAGCAACCCGGGGAACCCAGGACAAGCCTATTGCCGGAAGTCCGAAAGAGAGACTGTTGAATCGCCTTGAATTTCAAGGACCGGAGGGGTATATAATCAACTGAACATTCGGCCGCTTGCCGTAAAAACATGCACCTTTCCCCCATCCCAGGGTTTATGAAGTGATCAAACGCTTTGCTGTTTCCATTGTTGTCGTCTTTTTGATCCTGTCCGGGGCGATCTTCGGATTGGCCTTCAAGGCCAACAAGGAACTGGAACGGATTGTCTCCGGACAATTCAATGAACAGCAACTCGTTCTGGCCCGAAAAATCGCCGACGACATTGAGGTCAATTTTCAGATTCTCGGCGCAGCCCTGCGTAATGTCAGTCAGGAATGCAGTCGGGCCAGGGCCGATGGTCGCGATGAAACCGTCAACTTCCCGACCCAGTTCGACTTTCTCCAGGATTGGGGAATACTGGGCCTCGGCATGGCCCATCCGCAGCGTCCGGAATCAACAATTTTCTTGAACAACGACTGGAGCAGCCTGGAGCAGCTGGACATCCAGCTTTCGGATTTTGTTCCCTTGAGCGCCTCCCATGAGCATCCGGAAAAAACCGTACTCTTAAGCCGCACCCTACAGCCGAGAAACGGTCCTTTTGCCAACCGCTGGGTGATGGTCATGGCCACACCTGGTTTCTGTCCGACCGACACCACCATGACCAATCATGAAGATCCCCTTTTTGTTTTCATCCTGGACGCCCAGAGCATTGCCCGGCGGTTTGCCCAGGGAGTCCGATCCGGCCAGACCGGCTATCCCTGGGTCATTGATCACAAAGGCTATTTCATGTTTCATGTGGAAGAGGAATTCATCGGACAAAACTCCTTGACCGTCCGGCAATTGCGCAACCCTCTCCTGTCATACCAACGCATCAACGATCTGGTCGTCAATCGCCTGCTCAAGGGCCATGAGGGCATGGACTGGTATATATCCGGCTGGCACTGGAACACCATTGGAGAAATAAAAAAGCTGCTGGCCTTCAGTCCCATTCACCTCTCACTTGACTCGAACGAACATCTCTGGTCCGTGGGCCTGGCCGCGCCGGACACAGAGGTCTACGGCTTGATCAGACCCATGGTCCTTCGCCAATGGCTGATCGTGGGCTTGTTTTTCGTACTGGTGATGACCAGTTTTGCCGCCTTTCTGTACATCGCCTTGCGCTGGTCCGAGGCGTTGCAGCGCGAAGTCGACAAAAAAACGGAACATCTGACCCGTTCGGAAAACGAACTGCGCAAGGAACGCGACAAGGTCAAAGAAAGCATGGACCAGCTTATCTTGACCCAGGAAAAGCTCGTGCTTTCCGAAAGGTTTGCGGCCATCGGCGAAGCCGCTGCCCATCTTTCCCACGAAATCAAAAACCCGTTGATGCTCATCGGCGGCTTTGCCCAGCAAATCCTGCGGACCTTGCCCGAGGGGGACCAACGATGCGAGAAGCTGCGCATCATCACCGAAGAGGCCAAACGCCTGGAGGCCATGCTCATGGAAGTCCGCGATTTTACCCGGCCCCTGAAGCCAAAAAAATCCATCGCGAATCTCAATGATACGATCCGGGAAGTCACGGCTTTGCTGCAGGAGAGCATCCAGTCCCAACACATCCGACTCAGTCTCCAACTAGCCGCCGACCTGCCGTCATGCTCCTTCGATGCGGACCAGATCAAGCAAGTGCTTCTGAACCTGACCAAAAACGCGCTTGAAGCCATGCCCAAGGGCGGGGAATTGACCATTTCCTCCCAAGTGCACAACAACCATGCCCATATCTCGGTGGCCGACACCGGGGAGGGCATTTCCCCAGACAAGATAAAAAGACTGTTTCATCCATTCTTCACCACCAAGCAAAAGGGTACCGGTTTGGGTCTGGCCGTAAGCTACAAGATCATCCAGGATCATGACGGGGATATTACCGTGCAAAGCCGCAAGGGCAAAGGCAGCAGATTCCTCATTTCCTTGCCCATGGATGCAAAACCAACATCGAACGCCGCGGAGACAACGGGAAAAGGGGGATAATATGGATCGACTGATGGTTCTCAGAATTCAGGGCGCATTTGAACTGACCGCGTTGATTTTCTTTTTTTCCGGATATTTCGGCGGATCCTCCTGGTTGATGATCCTTGGCGGGATCATGCTGGTGGCGGACAACCTGATGACCATCCTCCTGGGCCTGGCCACTCCACTGCTCCCCCTGGGCGTGTCCGCCCTGCTGGCCCTGGTGATCGTCCCCTGGTATGCCGGAGTTTTTCTGGGCTGTTCCATTTTTACTCTGCTTGGAGTTCCAAACTCCGCTCGCAAACTGTGGAATCCGGAACGGGTTCTGGCCGACGCCCAGCGGGTTGATGCAGAACGCCAAGCAAAACAGCAATAGCATATCTGCCACCACCCGCACAGCAACAATCTCTCTTAACAGCATCAAATATTCAAAACAGCCATCCATTCGCCCCTGCTGGACATAGATTGTTTTCCAGGAGATAAAAACATGATTCTCGTCCCTCAAGGATTCCTCTTCGCGGTGGCCAAAGCTGGCTTCAAATACGCCAAACGCAACGACTTGACCGTGATTCTCAGCGAAACTCCCTGCTCCTGGGCCGCAACATTGACCCGCAACCTATTTCAGGCCGCACCGGTGCTGGTAATCAAGGAACGCTTGGCAACAGACAATCCCTGCTGCGGCGTGGTCGTTAATGCCGGACAAGCCAATGCCTGCACAGGGGATCAGGGTTTGACCGACTGCCGAGAGTCTTTGAACATCACGGCCCGGATGCTGGGGGTGAAAACAAGAGAACTATTGCCGGCATCCACCGGGGTCATCGGTGACCGGATCAAGCTGGAACGCTGGACAAAGGCCCTGCCCGGCCTGCGGGACAGCCTGGGCAAGGCCACGGCCCTGGACGCGGCGCAAGCGATCATGACCACGGACAAATTCCCCAAGCTGGCGTGGCGCAAAGTGCACCTGCGTCAAGGCGAAGTCCGGGTGATGGGCATGGCCAAAGGCGCGGGCATGATCTGTCCGAACATGGCCACCATGCTCGGATTCATCATTTGCGACGCAAGCGTGGATCAGAGATGGTGGCGGAAAACCTTGAAGACTTGCGTAAACAACAGTTTCAACCGAATCACCGTGGACGGAGACACCAGCACCAATGACTGCGTACTGGCCCTGGCCAACGGCCGATCCGTCGCTGTTGTTGAAAAAGGGGAGCTGAACATGGTGGCCAAAGCCCTGGCTCAAGTTTGCAAGGAGTTGGCCGGGCTTATCGTGCAGGATGCCGAGGGCGGGACCAAGGTGATTCATATCCGGGTCAGCGGGGCCAAAAGTACCAGACAGGCCGCACTGGCAGCTCGGGCAGTGGGCCACTCTCCCCTGGTGAAAACGGCCATGTACGGCCAGGATCCCAATTGGGGCCGGATTGTAGCCGCGTTGGGCCGCAGCGGCGCGGCATTCGACCCGAATCAGGTCAGCGTTGCCTTGGCTGGACAAACGATTTTTCATCGTGGCGCCCCGGCGTCCCTGGATTATGACGATATTCTAGCCGCGTCTCTCCAAAAACAGGATCTGCACATGGACATCTCCCTGGGACAGGGGCCAGGGGAGTATACCCTGCTCGCCTCGGACCTGACCGAAGAGTATATTCGGATCAATGCTCGATACAGGACATGATCGAGTGACAAGTACAAAGCGGACGACCCAGAATTGCAAGGAAAGTGCAATCGTGGACCATATCTCACGCACAGGCCATCAATTGTCTCGTAATCCTTGCCCTCCACCTTTTGCCCTGTATGCCCCCCAGAGCAGGATAATGCCCAAAACCGCCAAAGGCAGGGAAAGCGCTTGCCCCATGGTCATCCAGCCAAAGGCTATGAACCCGAGATGAGCATCCGGTTGTCGGAAAAACTCAACCATGAAGCGGAAAAAGCCATAGCCCAGGACAAACAGACCCGAGACAGCCATGGTCGGCCTAGGTTTTGCTGAAAAGATCCAAACCAGGAGAAAAAGGGTCAGCCCCTCAAAAAATGCCTGATAAAGCTGGGAAGGGTGCCGGGGCACAAACCCTCCGGACGGGTCGGCAAAGATCATGGCCCAAGGCACGTCCGTGGCCCGCCCCCAAAGTTCGCCGTTGATGAAATTGCCGATCCTGCCCGCGCCCAGGCCGATGGGTGCCAGGGGGGCCAAAAAATCACTGACCTGGAAAAAGCTGCGCCCGGTACGCCGGCCAAAAAACCACACTGCCACAAGGACGCCCAGAAAACCGCCATGAAAGGACATACCCCCCTTCCAGATCTTTACTATTTCCAAGGGCTGAGCCAGAAATGTCGAGAAATCATAGAACAGCACATATCCCAGGCGTGCGCCGAGAAGAAGTCCCAACGCGCAATAGGTGATCAGATCCGGCATTTCATGGGGATGCCAGCCCGAATCTGTTCGCCTGGCCCGTAAATATCCTAGAAACCAAGCCGCCATGAATCCAATCAGATACATCAAACCGTACCAGCGGATTTGCAGGGGGCCAACGGCAAACGCCACGGGATCAAAGTGCGGATGATACACGGCTTCGCGCCTTTGCAGAAAATGGGATCATTGGTTTGTCACTTAGCGGTTTGACCTTGGAAAATGCAGCATGAAACGACAAAAAACCAAGACCGGACGTTTTTGTTCGCAACCCCCAGGCGCAAAAATATGCACCCCCTGGAAGCCTCAACCTTGAACCATCAACCGGAGTCCTTATGCAGGAAGTATGCGCCACACACACATCCCTGACCATGGCCGTACAAATGCTGCCCTCGGATGCCAATCCCTACGGCAGCATTCATGGGGGAATTATCATGAAACATATTGATACGGCCGCGGGCATTGTCGCCATTCGCCACGTTCGAGGCAATGCCGTAACCGCATCCATTGATCGCCTCGACTTCCATTACCCGGCATATGTGGGAGATCTGCTCATGCTCAAGGCCGGGATCAACCTGGTCGGAAGAACATCCATGGAGGTTGGGGTCCGGGTTGAGGCAGAAAATCTCCTGACAGGAAAAATCCGGCATACGGCATCGGCCTATCTGACCTTTGTGGCTCTGGATAAAAACGGCCGGCCAGCCCCGGCAAAACCGTATCTTCCTGCAACAATTGATGAAATCCGCCGTCATGACGAAGCCCAAATCCGCCGCAGGATGCGACTTGCGGAAAAAAGCCGGGAACGTCAAGGAGCGCTTTAAAACCGCGACGCACTCCTACTCCAGCGCGGGCTGCATCATATCCGGCTTCAGCCATTCATCTTCCTGGCCAAGCCCCAAAGGCAGGGACATTTCCGGCATGGGAACGGTAACGGCATGAATCTGCAGCTGAAAAAAAATGTCGCCGGGCAAAATTTCCCGTGTTGATTCCAGAATCAACATCTGGCCCGTGGCATCGCTGACCTGCGTGATCAACCCCGAACCCACCACCTGCATCATGCCCTGCTCGAGTCCACTGGATTGTTGCACAATGAGTACGGGAATAGGGATCGGCGAGAATGCCGGCGCCAACAAGGCCACATACGCCCTGGAACGCATTCCGCCCATGGTTTGATTGTCCTGTAGCGACTGAATGATCCCGGCGAAGCGATGTTCCGGAATAAACGTGGCTGTCATCTGCGCTGTCTGCGAGACCCTTCCGGTAATTTGATCCTGCCAGGGGTCGCACAGCAATGGGTGGACCTCTTGATGATCCGATGCCACGGATCGGCTTTCCAGTACGGGCCGAATCAAGGGAGCGCTGTCCACAAACAGATGCAATAAATCCTCGCTTCCCTGAGACCAAATCTGGTCGTGCAACTGCTTGCAAAGCGCATCATAGTCACTGATTTGTTCCGGATTCATGGAAACTGTCAACGTGGTTTCCTGAATCAGGGTCTGTGACGGATAATCCCCGAACAACGCTTCCTGATTCAGTGAAACATTGCCTTGAGGTGCGCAGGCTGCGAGCAGAAACAACACAAGGGCCAATCGGCAATACTTCATGATCCACCTCCCGCACGAAATGTGCATTTCGGAAGTTCGAGTGCAACGCGTGACCGCCTCGACGATTCAGCTGGTGCATTCGATTCGGAACCAGTGATTGAACGAATGTAAGGCAATCCATCATTGCCTGTTTTGTCAAATGTGTCTCTTTGCTGTAGGTATTCCACCATGTGATCGGTTTCAGGGGAGATGCTGATCATATCCCCGACGTACATTGAACCAGGAACTGCGCAATGACAAGCCAAAAAACAAACCAGAACGGGCTTCAAATCACCCTTTCCCTGGAAAAAACCATCTATACCCGGGCTCAGATGGAATCCGTGGCCATGCCTCAGGTGGCGCTGGCCGGACGGTCCAACGTGGGCAAGTCCTCGCTGATCAACTGCCTGGGAAACAGAAAAAACCTCGCCAAGACCAGCTCCACCCCGGGCAAGACCCGTAGCGTGAATTACTACCTTGTGCGTCCGGGTGATTTCTACTTGGTGGACCTGCCAGGCTACGGGTATGCCAGACGATCCAAGTCCGAACGTCAAGCATGGGGCAAATTAATGGACCATTTTTTCAGACAAAATACGCATCTGGTCGGATTGCTGTTAATCCTGGACGCCAGGCTCCCTCCACAAATCCCGGACATGGATCTGACGGCCTTGGCCCAAGGCCTCAACTTGCCGATACTTCCAGTGCTTACCAAGACGGATAAATGCACGCAACGCCAATGCATTGCAACCCGAAAAAACTGGCAGGATGTACTTGGTCCGGATGTCGACCTTTTGTTCTTCTCCTCAAAAACCCGCCAAGGGCGCGAACAGTTGTGGTCGCGGATTCAAGTGTTAATGCATGGCTGACATCCGCCGGGTGTTTGTCGTGCCGCGGCCTTGCATCTGGGAACTTCATCCTTGACCATCTTGTGAGATCTTCAAAAGGGCTTCCCGTCGCCCTCCAAGCGCAACCCCTCCACATCGGATCCAACATTAATTTCGAACAATTTTTTAGAATTGTTGATGACAAACACATTGTCAGCAAGGCTGGCGATCGACCGAAATGCGCTCAAAGCAACCATTCAATGGGCAACAAGGAGATGAACCTGACCCCGGTGCGCTTCCAAAACCCCACACCAGGTTCTGAATCATGACGTATTGTTCCATCTTTGTCCTGTTCAAGCCAATACAGTCGTCCGTCCTCGGCCAAACGGACTTCATAGGCGCTAAACGGCACAAGGGCATCAAAGGTGCCTTTAATTTTCGCGGCCAATGCCGGACTCTCGATGACAAAACCGAGCTCGGTATTCAAGTTTGTTGACCGTGGATCGAAATTGAAAGATCCGACAAAGACTAACGTCTTATCAACGGAAAAAGTCTTGGCATGGAGGCTTGATCCGGAAGTCACGAACAAACCGACGCCCTTACGCTGTCGCGTGTTCGGAGCGATTCTCCGTAATTCGTACAAGGTGACCCCGGCTGCGAGCAAATCTTTACGCCACTTGGCATATCCGGCATGCACAGGCGCTACATCCGTTGCTTCAAGGGAATTTGTCAGCACCCTGATGTTCACACCTTGCCTGGCCAAGGCGGAAAACGCCGAAACTCCCGCGGCAGTTGGCACGAAATAGGGCGAGACCAATTCCATATCCATTGTCGGAACGCCGATGATCTCTCGAAGTTGCTCAGGCAACATGGCCTCAGGCTCGGCCCTGCCCAGTCCTTTGGCCGGATCATCGCTGACCATGCGAATTTCGGTCCATTCCATGGCAAGATTTCCGATCAATAAGTTCGCTATGAAGGGGGTGTCGCGCAATGCATCAATATAAGCCTGGGCCGCTACGCTTTGCTCGGCACTTCTCGCGGTTTCGGCGAGCTGATCCAGCGTGGATGAGGGAATGGACTTTAAAATCAGTTCACCGGGATAAGACGATTCACTGGCCCAATAACGGTCAAAATCGGCGGTCACCTCATCGACCACTGGACCGACGGCCAAAATGTCCAGGTCGGCAAAAAGCATGCCCTCAGCGGCGCCGAAGTACTCGTCCCCGATGTTCCGGCCACCGACAATGGTGACTTGGTTGTCCACGGTAAACGACTTGTTGTGCATTCGCCGGTTGCACCGCGAAAAATCAAAAAAATAATCTTTAAGACGTAACTTGCGGCTTACAAATGGATTGAACAACCGCACCTCGATGTTCGGATGAGCATTCAGCGCGGCGAGGACCATGTCCAGTCCCGGGGTATTGTTGTCGTCAAGCAGCAATCTCACCCTCACCCCGCGATCAGCGGACTTATGCAAGGCCTCGAAAAGCAAGGTTCCAGTGAGGTCTCCATGCCAGATGTAATACTGAGCATCCAGCGTCTTTTCGGCCACCCCGGCCAAAAGCATCCGGGCGGCAAAAGCATCCATGGCATTGGACAATGGAATAAAACCGTTTTTGCCAGGATGCTCTTCCATACCTCGGGAAACGGCCTGTCCCAAGCGAGTCGCCCTGGATTCGTCAAGAGACAGACCGGTTGAAACAGCTCTATTCTCCAGTTCGGGCAAAGAGGCGCAGCCTGCGATGAGACATGCAATCAATGAAAAAATTATACGCAACCAATAAGAAAGCCTTTCTTTTCGGGAAACCATGCTGTAATGGCATCGATTCACTTTTTCTTGATGGTTCATGTCCGTCTTTGCCTTGTTTGTTCAAGTCTGCTAAATATAAACAAAAAGCAGTAACAATAAGAATATATTGAGAGAATATGAGATGCGTAAGGGAAGTGTATGCAATATTGGTTTGTTTTGTCTTCTGGCCTGTATGGCCGGGTGTTCCTTAATCACTTCACAGCCTGTTGAACCGTACCCTCCGGTTCCACCCTTGACTTATGCACCTCGTCCTGCGGCCCACGTCATCCCAGGTGTGGAAGTGCTGCTGGATAAAACCTGGATGATCTCCCGCAGCGGAGAGCAGGAAAGGCACCGCATGATTTCGTTTTTTGATTTACTGATCAAAGGACGCACCGTGGGCCTGCTGACCAATCCCACGGGCGTGAACACCGCACTGCATTCCACCATAGACCTTTTACACGAACACCCCGAAGTCCGGTTGGGCGCGCTGTTTGCTCCAGAGCATGGCATCCGCGGTGATTTGTCGGCTGGAGACGAGGTGACAGACGGCATTGAACCCAAAACCGGAGTGCAGATCTTCAGCATCTATCGCCGCAAACCCACGTCGGAAATGCTCGCCGGATTGGACGCCGTGCTCTACGACATTCAGGACATCGGTGCGAGCTCCTACACCTACATCTATGCCATGGCCCAAATGATGGCCGCTTGCGCAAAGTCCGGCGTGCCCTTCATCGTCCTGGACAGACCCAATCCCGTGGGAGCAGACTACATTGACGGCCCGGTCCTGGATACGAGCAGATTTTTCAGCGGCATAGGCCAGTACGACATTGCCTATATGTACGGCATGACCCCTGGAGAGCTGGCCCTGCTGATCAACCGGGAATTTTTGGATAAACCCTGCAAACTGTCCATTGTCCCCATGGCCAACTATTCGCGTCGAATGCGCCACCACGATACGGGACTGTCCTGGGTACCCA
The DNA here is from genome assembly GCA_011049455.1 of Desulfonatronum sp. Classification (GTDB taxonomy): domain Bacteria; phylum Desulfobacterota; class Desulfovibrionia; order Desulfovibrionales; family Desulfonatronaceae; genus Desulfonatronum. The sequence continues at coordinate 17,398 of DSBL01000136.1, forward strand.
CTTCCACCCATATTCCCCAGGCCAGCACGGCCCTGCACTACAGCCTGACCGGAGTCATCGGGGAAATCGGCGGCGTGAGCACCGGCGTAGGTTACACCCTGCCCTTTGAGTGCCTTACCGCGCCCTGGATCGACCGGGACAAACTGGTCGATGCCATCAATGCCAGGAATATCCCCGGCCTGCGCGCCCGCCCCATTTCCTACCAGCCCAGCTACGCCGCCTATGCCGGACAAACCGTGCACGGCGCACACTTGATGATCACGGATCAACGGGTCATCCGGCCGCTCAGCGCGCAAATCACTCTTATGGAAATTTTGCAGACCCTGTATCCGGAACGCAACCTTTTCACCCGGCCGGGCGCGGAGGAGAGCCTCTTCGACAAGGCCTTGGGCACGAATCTCATCCGGCTGATGATCGCCCAAGGCGCGAGTGCGGAAGCGATCCTGGAATCCCTCCGGCCTCGACAGGAAGCCTTTCGCCAGATGCGTGACAAGTATTTGATTTATGATCAATGATCTCGAGACAATATCCCTTCTTAGCGTGTTCTCTTGAAGACTGCGTTTTGCGATGGCCTTCTCGCATTCCTGAAGTATTTTGAACGTATTCACATCGACCATTGTCGAGTCGATCAAACCTGGCCAATATGATCGCTACAAGCCCATGACTTCTCTTTGGGGCTATTGTATGAATGAACAAGAAAGGTCTACCTGGAAGCAACTGCCACAGAGACCGTAATCCCCCCAACTGTGGCCCAGACTCGGGCTCCGCCTTCCGTCCCACTAAGATCAAGCAGGGCTTCAGCAATGCCGGCGTTGTTTGTTGTGGCCGTACTGCCGCATACAGTGCCTTCACATGCAAACGTGCCGTTGTTCGTGCTGAAATTCACGGTCACTCCGGGTGCCGGATTGCCCCGGTTATCCGTAACAATGGCCCGGATTCGCCATCCCGTGTGTACTCCTGTTGTCCCGGTCCAGCTGAACGCCTCCAATCGGATATTGCCGATAACCACGCCCTCACCCACGGTGATGGTCACCGTGGCACGAGCCCCGCTCCCGAAGGAGGCTTCAACAATGTCCACGCCTTCACGATTGCCGGCCCGATAGATGGCCTTGGCTTCGCCATTGCCATCCAGCCGGTCATTGATCACACTTAGCTCCGCACCTGACTCGTTAACACGCAATGAGAAACTGACCTTTTCGCCGAGTGTATCCCCGGTAACGCTGCCTTCAGACTTGGCTGTGATCGTGCTTCTTTCGCCAACATTGACCTGGGCAGGATCTGCGCTCAGCGAAACAGCAGTGACCGTGCTTCCCCCACCGCAGGAAGCCAAAAAAAAGAGTCCGAAAAGCATGACATAGGAAATGCGTTTATTCATGAGATTACTCCTTTCCTGTCGATATCGAGTTCCAAGGTCGAGTGGATGCTCCATGCGCTCCTTTACTATAATGAGTTCTGTTAAGTCTAGGCTATTCCCGCGTGAGAGTGCAAGGGGAATTTGTCGTGGTCATATGGATGAGAAATCTTATGCCTCTGCAAACACATACAGGGATGTCATTGTTCTTAACTTATTGAAAAAATAATTTTTTCATTCAATAAAAAATGCGCATGGTCAAGGGCGCATTGTATCCGCAAACCATTTCTCGCTGCATAATCACCGGCTGGAGGTTGTCATCAACCCGAGAAGCATTATTGTTACCTAACGCCGCATGGCGACACATGATCACTGTCCGATCTTTGGCCTTATGCAGCCATACCGGACGAAACGCGATCGTTGTCCCTGGAGTACCCATGAAAACATGCATCATTCTCTTCGCATTGATCACATTCGCAACAGGACATTTTCCGGCCAACGCCAAGGAGAATCCCATGCCCACGCAACCCACCGCCCTGGCCACCTTAGCCGGCGGCTGCTTCTGGTGTCTGGAAGCGGACCTCAAAAAACTGGACGGGGTGCTGGAGGCCGTGTCCGGATACACCGGCGGGGATGTGGACGATCCCGGCTATGCACAGGTCACCAGCGGCCGGACCGGCCATTTCGAGGCCGTACAGGTCCGCTTTGACCCGCAAATCCTTACCTATGAACAATTGCTGGACGAATTCTGGCAATCCATCGACCCCACGGACCCCGGCGGCCAGTTCGCTGACCGGGGTTCGCAGTATCGCACGGCCATCTTTTTTCACAATGACCATCAACGCCTGGCGGCCGAAGCGTCCAAACAGCGGCTGGAAGCCTCGGGCAAATTTTCGCGGCCCGTGGCCACCCTGATCCAGCCCGCAACGACCTTCTACCCGGCGGAAGAATACCATCAGGACTACGCCCGGACCAATCCTGGCCACTACCAGCGCTACCGGGTGCTCTCCGGCCGCCAGCCTTTTCTGGACAAACACTGGAGCGAACCAGCCCCGGATGTTGCGAGCAGCCCTCGTCCGTCAAACGCCGAACGCAAGGCACAGCTCAGCCCGATGCAGTATCAGGTGACGCAAGAAGACGGCACCGAGCCCCCGTTCAACAATGCCTACTGGGACAACAAGCAGGAGGGCATCTACGTGGACGTGGTGTCCGGAGAGCCCTTGTTCAGTTCCCTGGACAAGTTCGATTCAGGGACCGGCTGGCCCAGCTTCACCAGGCCGCTGCAAGCCGGGAACATCGTCGAACGCACGGACCGCAAATTGTTCATGCAGCGCACCGAGGTCCGCAGCAAGCAGGCAGACTCTCACCTGGGCCACGTCTTTGACGACGGGCCGCCGCCCACCGGCCTGCGTTACTGCATCAATTCCGCGGCCCTGCGCTTCATTCCCAAGGTGGATCTGGAACGCGAGGGATACGGTGAGTACGTGCAGCTTTTTGAAAAGCAATAATTTTCGGGTACTACTCACTACTTTTGCATGACGGATGCGAAGTGTTCCGGCTTGTCTCGATTTTTCGACATCGCCTGTCTGACTGAGCCAAGATTCGTTCATCGAACCATTGCCGGACGACTGAAGCGCCAATCGTTGTTCATTCGAGCCATGGTTCGATGTTACGAAGCCGACGAGGAAGTTGCGAGGTCGAAAAATCGAGACAAGCTGGAACCCGGCTAACCAATTATAATTTTTGAACTATTCAGCATTTTGTCCTGGTTGCCGGGTTTTGGGCTTGCCGAGTTCCCCATGCTCTCCGGCATGGGCGCGGCCACCACTTCCCCCCGCACCCGCACCTCGCCCAGGGCCGATATCTCCACTTCCACCACCAGCTTGCGGCGCTTGCGCTGCGTGACCTTGGCGCGCAATTCCAACTCCACGCCCAAAGGCGTGGGCCGCAAAAAGTCCACATGCAGCGAAGCGGTCACAAAACGGCCCAGGGGAATGCCGCTTTCTTGCTCCTGGCTCTGCCGCTCGTCCTGGGCGGCGTGGGCCGCGGCCGTGGCCACGCCGTGACAATCCACCAGGGAGGCCAACAGTCCACCGTAGACAAAACCGGGCAAGGCAATATGTTCATCCCGCGGCGTGAAACGGGCCACGCCTTCGGCCCCAGTCCACAACGTTTGGATATGCAGACCGCATGGATTGTTCCGGCCGCAGCCGTAACAATGGCTCAGCTCCTCGGCATACTGGTGCTGGACAGGCATATCAGTCATTATCATCCCTCAGCTTCTTGAAATGGTTGATTAGTCCGTTGGTGGACGAGTCATGGCCGGACACCGTCTCCTGGCCGGACAATTCCGGCAGGATCGTGTTCGCCAGCTGTTTGCCCAGTTCCACGCCCCACTGATCAAAGGAATTGATTCTCCAGATAGTCCCCTGCACGAAAATCTTATGCTCGTACAAGGCGATCAGACTGCCCAGCACCCGCGGCGTGAGGAGCGGAAAAAGCAGAGAATTGCTCGGCCTGTTGCCGGGAAACACCTTGTGCGGCAGGATTTGCGCGATCCGTTCCAAACTTACGCCCGCGGCCTCCAGCTCCTGCCTTGCCTCATCCTCGGTCTTGCCCCGCATCAGAGCCTCGGTCTGGGCGAAAAAATTGGACAAAAGCATGGCATGATGCTCGCCCAGCGGATTATGACTGCGGGCCGGAGCCAGAAAATCCGCCGGAATGAGCTTGGTCCCCTGATGGATCAATTGGTAAAAGGCGTGCTGGCCGTTGGTGCCGGGTTCTCCCCAGAGCACCGGTCCGGTGGAATAGTCCACTGTTTGTCCGTCGCGGTCCACCCGTTTGCCGTTGCTCTCCATGTCGCCTTGCTGAAAATAGGCCGGAAAGCGATGCAGATACTGATCATACGGCAAAATGACGTGGCTCTGGGCCCCGAGAAAATTGTTGTACCAGATGCCCAGCATGGCCAAAATCACCGGCGCGTTGCTTTCCAAGGGACTGGTCCGGAAGTGCTCGTCCATGGCGAACGCCCCGTCCAGCAACTCCTCGAACCGGTCCATGCCGATGAATATGGCGATGGACAGGCCAATGGCCGACCACAAGGAATACCGACCGCCCACCCAGTCCCAGAACGCGAACATGTTCTGAGGATCAATGCCAAAGGCTCTCACCTTTTCCGTGTTCGTGGACAGGGCCGCGAAATGCTTGGCCACGGCCGCCGGGTCGCCCAAGGCCTCCAGCAGCCAGGACTTGGCGGAATGGGCGTTGGCCAGGGTTTCCTGGGTGGTGAAGGTCTTGGAGGCCACCAGGAACAAGGTTGTTTCCGGATCGCAGCGACGCAGGGTTTCCGTGATGTGCGTGCCGTCCACGTTGGACACGAAGTGCATCCGCAAGTCCGGGTGCCCATAGGGCTTGAGCGCCTCAGTGACCATCAAGGGACCCAGGTCCGACCCGCCAATGCCGATGTTCACCACGTCCCGCACCCGTCGCCCCGTAAACCCCCGCCACGTCCCCCCACGCACCGCTTCGCTGAACACACGCATCTGCTTCAGCACGCGGCGCACGTCCGGCATCACGTCCCGGCCGTCCACCAGAACCGGCCGTTCGGACCTGTTGCGTAAAGCCACGTGTAGCACGGCCCTGTCCTCGGTGAAATTGATCTTCTCCCCGTTGAACATCTTGTCCCGCCAGGCCTCCACCTCGAAGTCCCGGGCCAAGTTCAGCAAGAGGTCCATGGTTTCGCGGGTGATGATGTTCTTGGAGTAATCCATCAGGATCTCCTCCACCACCAGGGAAAAGGATCGGAACCGCTCGGGATCAGCGGCGAACAAATCGCGCATCCTCCGCCTGCCCATGTCCGCGGCATGGACGGCCAGCGCTTTCCAGGGTGATGACGCGGTCAATGTGCTCATGATACCTCCATCGCATTGTTCAAACATGATCCGGATGGTCCAGTAAATCGCACAAAACCGGAAAAATCGCAAAACACGGTTCTGAGCTTGGTGCAAAAAATTCTTTTGCACCAAGCTTGTTGAAAGTTGATGGTTTATAGTTGATTCAAAACAATGCGGTAAGAATTGTGATTATGTCTCGGCAAGATGGTTTTGGAATTTTTGCAGTGAGATCGGTTCCGGGCTTGGAAAAAACGAAACCCTGGCTATGCGGGCCAGAATATGGGCAGCAGCCAGACGCAGACCAGCATGGAAATGATCGTCAACGGCACACCCAGTTTCATGTAGTCCACAAAGCGGTAACCGCCGGGGCTCATCACCAGCAGATGAGCCGGATGCGACAGGGGACTGGCAAAGCTGGACGAGGCGGCAATGGCCACGGTCATCATCAGCAAATGCGGCGAGATGGTCATGCTGTGGGCCGTAGTCAGAGCCACCGGCGCCATGAGCACGACCAGAGCCGCGGTGGGAATCACCTGTGTACCAAGAACAGTGATCAAAAATAACGCCGCCACCACCCACCGCGGTCCAAAATCGCCGACCACGGCGATCAAGCCCTCGGCGCCCAACTGGGCCGCGCCAGTATGCTCCACGGCCACGCCCAAGGGAAGCATGCAGGCGATCAAAAAGATGACCTTCCACTCAATGGCCCGGTAGGCCTCGTCCATGCTCAGGCAGCGGCACAAAATCATCAGTGAGGCCCCGGTCACAGCGGCAATGGCAATGGGCAGCAAGCCGAGAATCGCACTGAGAATCGTGGCCGCCATGACGATCGCGGCCACGGGCGCACGCTCCAAACGCGGCGCCTGGGCCGCGGCCCGGTCCAGCACCAGAAAATCAGGATTACGGGCCACGGCCTCCAATTGGCTTCGCGGTCCGTACACCAGCAACGCATCCCCGAATTTAAGCGGCGTTTCCTGCAGCCCAACGCGCAAGGCTCGTCCCTTGCGCCAGATGGCCAGCACGCTGACCCCGTAATGTTCCCGGAACAGAAGTTCGGCCAGGGTGCGTCCGGCCAGGGTTGTTCTGGGCGAAAGCAAAACCTCGGTCACGCCCACTTGCTGGGATTCCAGGTCTGCCAGCAGGCTGGGGTCATGCTCGGCTATTTCCAACTGCTCCAGCCCCTTCATGATTTCCAGATCACGGGCCGAACCTTGCAGCAAAAGCAGATCCCCGGCCAGAATCCTTTCCTGTGGCGCGGGCATGCATATCATGCCCGCGTCCCGTTGAATGCCGACCACGGTCAAGCCGAATGCATTCCCCAGGCGGCTTTCCACCAGATCATGGTCCGTCAACACCGATCCCGCTGGAACACGCACGGCCAGAAGGCGGGTGTCGTCCTCGGCCAGAACGTGCTCCGCCGCGGCCTGCAGATTCCGAAGATCAGCGACAAAACCCGCCTGGACCAACTTGTCCAGCGCTTGCTGTTCGCCTTGCAGAACCAGACGGTCGCCAGCGGAAAAAAAATGTCGCAAAGGATCCTTGATCGCCGTACCGTCTGCTTTGTACAAAGCGAGAATCTGCACCTGATGCTCCCTGCGCATATTGCATTGGCTCAAGGTCTGCCCCACCAAGGGAGACTTTTCGCTGATCCGCGCCTCGGCCACGATCATTCGCTCACAGAGCATGGTGTCCAGACGCTGCAGCGGTTCAATCTGCAGGTGCCGGCTGCCGTGAAACCGTTGCAATTGATCCGGGCGCCCGTGAACCACCAGCACGTCCCCAGCCTGCAAGACATCGTGCGGTCTTGGGGACAACATGAGCACCCCCTTGCGCTGCAAGGCCACCACGGTCAAGAACAAGGCTGACCCGAGGCGGCTTTCCATCAAGGTGCATCCGTCCAAGAAAGAGTTGTCAGGAATGCGGATGGTAAAAATATGTGCTTCCAGTTGATAAGATGTACCTGGAGAATTGGAGTCAGCAACGGAATTTGAAGCACGCCGCGGCAGCAGATGCCGGCCGATGAGCACGACAAAAATGGTGCCGGTGAAGACAATGGCCGCGGTAATCGGGGTGAAGTCGAACAGGGCAAAGGCCTCCAACCCGGCATTACGCAAGGCGTCCGTGGCCAGGATATTCGGCGGGGTGGATATCCCGGTGAAGGGTCCGCCCAGCAGACAGCCCAAGGCCAGAGGCATGAGCAACCTGGACGGCGGCCGGCCGCTGCGACGAGCCAGTTCCATGGTCGCGGGCAGAAGAATCGCGGCCACGGTCGTGGTATTGATCAACGCGGAAAGAATACTCGCGGCAAGCATCAGCACTGCGATCAGCACGGCCTCGCTGCCTCTGGCGAAGCGCTGCAAAGGCTGCCCCAATTGGTGGGCGATGCCTGTCCGGGTCAGGCCCGCGGAAAGGATGAACATGGCCCAGACCGTGACCACGGCCGGGCTGCTGAATCCGGCCAACGCCTCCTGCGGGGAGACCAGACCGGTCAAGGCCAGTGCGGACAGCACAAGCAGACCGACCAGATCAACACGCAGCCAGCCTCCGATGAACACCGCCAAGGCGGCCAGGGTAATGCCCAAAAGAATACCCAGTTGCACTGTCACGACACAATCCTGTTGAACCTGTTTTCCAGGAGTCGACAAAAACCTGCCGGCTCTCAAAAAATGCCAGCTCTCATCAGGCAACACCCAGCGGGACCAGTCACGAAACCAGCCCGGACAGCTTTTCTTGCTCCTTGTACTTGAATTTTTGAACGGTCTCAGGGAAAAACGTTCTCAACAGCATCATAAGCTTTTTACGACGTGTTTTTCCCATTGCTCCAACAACTCCTCAATCCAGTCTGGAATCGAGGTTAAGAGGGAAGCGCAACGTGAGAATACCGGTTGCATTGCTGCTGGCAATCACGACCTGCAGCCTGTCGGACAAAAGCAACAGCAATGGAAGATCCAGATTAACGTTCTCCTGGTTGAGACCTTCCGCGGCCGTGAACACAACCAGGACGTTCTCTGCTTCCGGGGAAAAGCCGAGATGGATCTGCTTGCCGACGGCCCCGCCGTTGAGCAATATTTCCAGGCAGACGTAGAGAATATGCAAAAATTCAAAAGGATGCGTTCGCATCAAAATATGTTCCGGACATTTGTGAACCTCGAGACTCATCTCCTTGAGCCGCACCAACCGACCAGCTATATGCGCCAGCAGGGACAGAAAGTCCCCGACATCCACGTTATCCAGGGCCCTGTCCGCGGTGTGGACGAAGGTGTTGAACCGGCGCACAATAGTATCCGTGAGCACGACCTGCCGGGAGATGTCCCCAACCCCTGTCCGCAGCCTTGAAGCCGGCAGAACGCCGCCTCTCTCGGTCATGGCCAGGAGGTCGCCCAAAAGCCCGTTCTGCTCGTTGATGATTGCCAAATGGTTTTTGATCTCGTGGGAAATGCTCGCTGAAATCTTGGCGAAAAAAGCCAGCTCACCAGCGTGCAGCGTTTTCCATTGCCCGGGGTTCATCGGTCCCTCGCTGTTTTTCAAAAAACGTATCCAATCATGGATGGCTTGTGTTCATGCATGCGTCATGGCTCACGTCCGGCCCGGCAACATGGCCTGAATACTGTGGATCAAGGTTTCGATCTTCAGGGGTTTAAGCAGATACATGGCCCCTGAATTGACCCCGGCCTGAAAATCCCGTTCCGAAGTATGACCGGTCAGAAAGATGCACTTCATGTCCGGGAACCTGTTCTTCAGTTGCTCCCAAAGCTCCAGCCCACTCAAATGGGGCATCTTCACATCCAGCACGACCAGATCGTACTGCTTCTGTTCCGCGGCCTTCAAAGCCTGTTCTCCACTGGTCACGAAGTCCGCGGCAATCCCCCGGATGTCCAGCCGTTCGGCAAGAGCGGAAACCAGCTCTTCCTCGTCGTCAACCAATAAGATCCGCACCTGCATCTTCCTCCCTTGTTTCCTGGTTCACCGGCAAACTCACGGTGAATGTCGTACCCTGCCCCAGTTCGCTGACCACATGTATCTCGCCGCCCAGTTTCTTCACTAGGCCGTAGGTGATGGACAATCCCAGACCCGTGCCCTGCTTGGACTTGGTGGAAAAGAACGGCTCAAAAATACGTTTCATATTATCCGGGGAAATCCCGCAACCGTTGTCCGCAATATGAATTTTCACCCCCGGCTCGGCCGCCTCCAGCCATATCTCGATCCGACCTCCATCCTGTACCGCGGCAAAAGCATTGTTGATGATGTTCAAAAATACCTGCTGCAGCTGGCCGCGATCCGTGACGATCTCCGGAATCTGCCCTGTAATGTCCAAAGACACCTGAATATTGCGATACTGGGCCTCCTTGTCCAGAAAACCGAGCACATCACGGAGGGTCTGGGTTACGTCGACCTGTTCCAGCTGCACATCCACGTGTCGGGCAAAACCGAGCAGGCGATGGGTAATGGTGCTGCACCTATCCACTGAAGAAAGGATGGAATCCACCAGGGACAACAATTTCGCATCCCGGACGTATTTTTCCGAAAAAGAAAACAGATCCTTTATCAACCCTGCCTTTTCATTGATCACGGCCAAGGGATTGTTGATCTCGTGGGCCACGCCCGCGGCGAGCCTGCCGATGGAGGCCATCTTGTTGGTGTGTTCCATTTTGTGCAGGGCGATGGAACGTCTGATGTCCGCATCATAAATCCTACGCACCAGAAATGTAGACGAGTACAAGATCACCCCAAAAATGCAGGTCACACTGACAACCAGAAAACCAGTCAATTCCAGGCGAAACTTCCACCAGTTCTTCATCATCTCCTGCTGCTGCTTGACCACCATGAACACAAAAGGACTGTTGCTGATGTGCACATACCCGAGAAAAGCATTTTTTTGCTGTGCATCCTTGACGTCGAGAACAACTGGATTTTCCGAATAAGAAGGTACGGGATACGGTAGTTGATGCAGAACATTTCCATGGAACTGACTTGGCGTCTGCAGCACTCCTTTCCGGTTGACGACAAACGCATCAGTGGTGGGCCGCACGTTCAGGGAGTGAATCAATCTGTTGAATTGCTCCGTATCGATGGTCGCGCGAAGGATAAATAATTTGCCCTCCGCACATACCTCTTTCACGGCAATCACGAAATGGGGCACATCCCTGAACCCCAGAAAAACATCGCTGATGAAGATCCTGTGATCAAGCACTTCTTCAAACCAATCCTGCTCGGAGTAATTCAGGCCTGTGAAATCGAACGGTCCCACATAGGCCCGCTGCACCCCGTGCTCATCGATCAGACCGATATCCACAAACCCGCCGAAGGCTTCGTTCATGCTGTGAAACAAACTTCGAAGATGATTCTCGTCGGCCAACGTATCAAAGGAGCCGCTGTTGGCGATAAATTCCAGCACGGCCACCCGTTGCTGCAGAAACTTGGAGATGCTCAGGCTGGTATTGGAGAGCAGGCTGGTCATGGGATGGATGAATTCCGCCTGCATGGCCCTGCGGTTGAGATTGTAATCCATGGCCGTGATGATCACCAAGGGAATGACGGAAACGCTGGTCACCACCAGGACAACAAGCTTCCAGATCCGACGGTAGTTGAACAGCCCCTCCTCTTCGCCCGTGGCTTGAGTCGCATCCCAGAACACGGGCTTGAAAAGCTTCTGCAAAGACACGAAAAGGCTATCGCCCATCGCTATTCACTCCGAAGCATCCTTCCTGGCTTGCTGCAAAAGCTGTGTCAGCACATCGATATCCACGGGTTTTTGCAAATAGGCAAAGGCGCCCCGCTCGAGGCATCGGCGCTCGTCATCCTTGGATCCGTGTCCAGTAAGGATGATCACCCGCACATGCGGATGCCTGGCCTTGACCCTGCGAAGCACTTCCAGGCCGTCGATGCCCGGCATTTTCAGGTCGAGAACCATCACGTCCGGTTCGTCCTCTTCCACAAAAGCCAGGGCCTGTTCACCGTCATAGACCACCGCTGAACCGATTTCACGCATCAACAATCGCTCGGACAAGGTATGCACGAACTCGCGCTCATCATCCACCAAAAGCAATTTTCTCGAAGCCTCGGGCTCATGCTTACGATACATGCTCTTTTGATAAAAATCCGGACCATGCTGGACATGAACTTCGCGCACTCCGGGAACAGCTGCCACGATATCACGCAGTTCAGCCTCCATTTTGGCAAGCATGATCACGCTGCGGACAATGGTCAGGACAACAAGACCCGCGTCAGCTTCAACCAGGACCGCATGGCCTTCCTCGGCAAGCGCCTGCTCCACCTGTGCCGCCAGGCGAAAATCCTCTACTGCCTTGCGGGAATCCGGCGTGGGCCGCAGAATATCCTTTGTGACCTGGGAAAGAATGCTCTTCACCGCGTCTTCAACCTTTTTTCTGTCCATGGGGATCACCAAATCGTAAAGATCATGATCCCACGGCTCCCGTTGCAAAACCTCTTCAGTCCAGGCCGTTGCAACCGCGTCTTCGCTCAATACTTGCTCCTTGGCCGTGTCTGCGGGGATATTCAATTCTGTCGCTGCATTGCGCACACGGAAAGAAAACTCTGCGATCAAAAGCACATGCAGAGCATGGCTGATGGAACGGGGGATGAGATGAACAAAACTGCCGGAAAAGATCATGTCCTCACGCAATGAATCGGCCAACACGGTCTTGACCGCGGCCAGATTTCGCTTTCTTTCCAAGGCCAGGAATCCTCTCGGGCCGTCCATGGGCATCAATGTCCGAATAAGCGCTGAAGTCCGGCAACCGAGACGCTGGGCGGTCATATCCAGCAGTACATGGTCATCCGTAACAGGTAATCCAGTCTTGAGCGATAAAGCGCGAACAACCTCCTTATGCCGACAAAACGATCCATGAAAAATGCTGATGATGGACATGGCGTTGAGTTCCCCTGAATGGATGAAGCTTACACCGAACTTAAAGGCGTTTCCATCATGCCGATAATGTCGCGGCAAAGTTTGTCCCGATAATAGCAAACCTTGTCCGGATTACGCATGATCATGTCCAATTGTCTGGTATGTATGGTTAAATATCCCAAAATTTTCAGACGCTGCAGCAAAGAGTCCTGGTCAAGGCCGCCAACCCTGGCGAACAAGGCGTCCTCATGCGTTTCCACGCTGAAACCGTGCTCCTCCAGCAACCCGCCGATGAATTTGGTGCGCATGGTTCTGCGACGGATATCCGCGGCCCCCCCCTTGAAGGAAAAACGGGCGTAGTTTTCATACGCCAAGTCGCCCACCAAGGTTTCCACCGTCGAGAAATGAAATCCCATGCGCGAGGTCAGATTGCAGAAGTATTTGGAAATCATGAAATAATTGCGCTGGGCGTAAGCCGAAGGGCCAGCCGTGGACAGGTTGGGATTGGAAGCCGCCTCCAGCATCACGGACATGAAGCCTTTTCCGTCCATGGGCGGCGGACCTTCCCAGTGCAGGGCAGTGATCCCGGCCCAAAGGGCCTGCATGGGCAGGGACTGGATGTTGGTGATGTGCACGAACGGGCCGTCCACGGGCTCTCGAAATCCGTCCTCCAAGTCCAAGACCCACCATTGCATGGGCACGTCCACCACCAGACGCTTGCTGGCCCGGCGCGCCAAGGCGGTTTTCTGGCCAAAGGAAAACATCTCCCGCACGCTCATCTCATGGCAGAAGCGGGTTATGTCGTGCAGGGTACGGCAGTTCCTGACTTTGAAATCAGGAGAATCCGGATCAGTCAAATACAGGGGCGTGACGTATTCCATGACCTCCTGAAGTGTTTCATGCACCGGAGTTCCATCCATCAGACCCCGCCTAGGGACTTGGTCCGCCAGAACATGTTCCGCCCGGCCGGAATAGACCGTGCGCATGTCCGCATCAACAGTGATCACTTTCCCGGCAGAAAGTTTTTTCATGGCATCAGGAACATTGAACAAAGCCGGCACACCGAATTCCCTGGCCACATTGGCCAGATGTCCGGTAATGCCGCCAACTTCGGTAATCACTGCCGCGGTCCGGGGCAACAGCGTAGCCCATCGCGGCAAGGCCTGCATGGCTACAAGCACGGCCCCCTGAGGAAAACGCAACATATCTTCATTGTTACGCACCAAAAATACTTCTCCGGCAGCAACTCCTGGGCTGGCCGTGTCCCCGTCGCGCAACAAGAACGCATCCTCGCCTTTTATGTCCGCCGTTACAAAGCATTGCTTGCGCAAAGAAGGCGCCATCTGCTGAAGCGGCCTGCATTGCACGATCAGCAAGCGACCATTCTGGTCCAGCACCCATTCCACATCCACGGGCGTCTGAAAACCCTTTTCCAGCATCAAAGCGGTCTTGGCCACCTCGGAAACCATGTCGTCATCCAGACTAGGCAACCCGCCTTCACCAGAATGCAACGCCTTTCGCACCACCCCTTCTTCTGCCAGGCAGACGAATTTCTCATTTTTTTGGCGTATTTCCCGCCGCAAAATAGTGCTGGGATCTTTTCGGGAAACCACCCACAAATCCGGGGAAATGCTTCCGTCCACCACGGCCTTGGGCAAACCGGGCATTGCATTGATAAACAAGGCATCAACGCGGATGTCCGTTGGATCGCGGGAATAGACAACACCTCCGGCTACGGCGTCGATCATGGCCATGCAACCCACGCACATCGGCACATCCTCGTCACGCATGCCCCGGTTCAGGCGATAGGAAATGGCCGTAACCGAGTACTTGCTGGCCAGAATCTCCTTATAGACGGTCAGCAAGTTTTCCGGGCTGACGTTCAATTCGGAGCGATATTGTCCGGCAAAGGATGATCCGGCCGCATCCTCACCCACGGCACTGGAGCGGACGGATACACGCACGCCCTTTCCGATTCGTGCTTCCAGTGCACCATACCCATTGCGAATTGCCTGTTCCAAATCCTCTGGAACTTGGGCATTGATGATTAAGAGTTGAATTTCCGAACTGACGCGGTACAGGGTGGAGGCATCCTCCACCTCTGTGGCCTGCAAACGGCGATCAATCTCGACCTGCAGTTTGTTGGCAACCATGAAACGATCATACCCGGCCGTGGTCACGACAAACCCCGAGGGAATGCGCAGTTCGGGAAATAAATGCAAGATTTCCCCGAGGTTGGCCATTTTTCCGCCTACGGCGTCAGCCATTTCCTTGTCTACGCTTTCCAGGGGCAGCACCATGTCCTTGACGACCACAGCCTGTCGATGCTCCAAAATCCTACGGATATGGGTGCGAATGGATGTAAAGACGGTTTCCAGGTCCGCGTATCCACCATCCGCAAGTTCCCGGAGATGCTTGACCATGGAGTAAACGTCCACGGTAACCGCGGTGCAACGCGAACGAACAAAGACCATGCCGAAACTGTGCATGCCGGTCAGGGCCGTTTCCATTTCGCTCATCACGCGCAAGGCCTGATTGTTGGATTCCAGCAACAGCTTGAAGGAATTATATTTGGTTTTGAAAAGCTCGCGAACCAGTTCTGAGGTTTCCTCTTCCCCAGGAGACTTCCTGGAAAAAAAACATTTGAGGCGAAGCAGCAATGAGCGCATGGGGTGCGGCAGAATTCACGGTTCAATGGTTCGCGATTTTACAGTGGGCGCAACGTATGACGCCCAGCACAGATCGGCAATATATTCCAGAAAAGAAACAAAGGGCGGGATTGCATCCCGCCCAGGTGCGGCTTTGAAAAGATTCACGATCCAGGGATGTCGGCCGTGAAGCGTGAACCTCTAAACCCGAATCAGAGGTATTACGCTTCCTTTTTCTTGCCGGCCGTCATCTTCAGGCCAAGGCCTTCAAAAAAGAACAGAATGGCCATACCCCACCACAGAGTATAAATAATATAAAAAATCAGGCTGAAGGTCAGGATTCCAGCCTTTGAACCGGCACTTTCCGCAACTATGCCGTAAAAATTATAGCCCACTTCCACGGACTTGGAAAGGACTTCCCCCAGGTGCTTGGCATCGGCGAAACGTTCCTGGGCGTTCAACTCTTTTTCCAACCCCTTGATCAAATTATTCCAGACGTACAACAACTCCCGGGCCTGCGGTTCGCCATGTCCGTATCTGGACCCGACTTTTGCCCCATCATTGTGGAACATGTCCCTGGAATCGATGATCGCAGCCTGCAGGACCGCACCAAGGTCACCCTCGACATGCACAGTTGAACCATCCAGGCTGGCGCCGGCACCGGCTGCCTGAAGCATGGTCTGAGCCATGGCGCCCCAGCGTTCATTATTCAGTTCCAAACTGGCCTTAAAGGTTTTCCCGACAAAGACCTGGTTCTTTTCTTCCATCACTTCCATGAAATACGAAGATCCCTTGGCAATGGAGTTGAACAGGTTGTCCGCGGCCTGAAAGGCGTTCAGGCCTTTGCCGTCCGCGTCCTTCCCGAACAACGGTGACCACATCAAAAACAGGATCACGAAAAAGGTGAGTATCAGCCCCACTCCGTAGCTTAATTCTTTCTTATCGATCATAATTATTCCTCCCCCTTCAAGGCCTTCATGTTCGTAAAGAACATGTAAAAAACCCAGGCGGCGAACATGCCAACGATGATGAAGAACAATATGTTGCCCGTGGTGCTCAGGATCTTGCCCATCTCTTGGGAAATATTCAGGTACCCCATTTCACCCATTTTCTCCGGCAACACGAACAAGCGGTTGATGAACCCGCCCAGGATGGTCGTGGCATAGAAGCCTCGGATGTAGATGCCCTTGACCACCTTGGTGGTCATGGCCCCGATCTGGATCCCGATCAACGAGCCCAGCAGCATGCCCATGGCCAGGGTATAGAATATGAACCCGTAGATGGCGTACTGGGTGATGGAGGCATAGCCGGCGGTGAAGATAATCTGCAGAATGTCCGTGCCGATGGTGGTAAAAGAGGACACGCCCATCAGGTAGACGAACATGGGGAAGGTCAAAAACCCGCCGCCCACGCCCATGATGGCCGAAACAAACCCAACCACGGCGCCGCAAGCAGCCACGAACCAACCCGAGAGCTGCTTCCCGCCCGGGACAAGGTCCTGATCAAAGGTGATCATGGGCGGAACCTTCAGAGCCTGGATTTTCGAGGCCAGACCGGGACCGGAAGGCTCGGCGCCGTGGGCCCCGTGTCCGCCGCTGCCGCCGTGCACATCCACCACGTCCACCTTGCGCGCCCGAAGAAAATCCAGCATGGCGTAGGAGCCCAGAAAACCGAGCAGGACCACGAACATCACGCTGATGAAGGTGTCGCTGAGAATGGGATTGATTTCATACAAGGTCCTGTTGATCACGCCGCCCCCGGTGACGCCCACACCCGCGCCCACGAGAAAGGCGATGGCCAGGGCCACGGACACGTTCCCCAGCTTTTTGTGGATCACCGTGCCCATGATCGCCTTGGCGAAAATATGAAACAGATCCGTTCCCACGGCCAGAATGCCCTTGATGCCCGCACTCATCAAGGCCGGAGTAATAATGAAGCCGCCGCCCGCGCCGATGCAGCCGGTAATCAGCCCGGCAAACAGCCCGATGATAATGGATATGTAGAAGATAAACGGTGAATAGAAGCTGGGCATATAGGAATATTTGCCGCCCAACAGCTCAGGCAGATCGGCGTGGGACAGACCCACGCCGATGGCGCAGGGAATGAGCAGCAGGGTCAGGATGAACATCCGTTTTCTGCTCCTCAAGATGTTCATGGACGTCTCGTAGTCCCACCTGGCGTACTGGGCTGCGCCGAGCTTCATCATGTCCGCCATGTTTCTGAAAAATCGCATTGTTGCATTCCTCCAGGATAAAATAATGTTCATTGGGGATTCTGAAATCCTTGAGCACGTCATGCGTTCGGCTATGCTTATCCGGCCTCACCTCCTTTGCTCCTTTGAATCGCCTCGGAAACCTTGTCCAGCAGCTCGTCAATAGGGCAGGGCTTTAACATATAGTCGTAAGCCCCCAGTTGCATGCCTTTGTCCGCCGTCTCCAGCGTAGCGTGGCCCGTGAGCATGATCACCGGAACGCCGGAATTGATTTTTTTCAGTTCCTGCAGCGTGGCCACGCCATCCATGCCGGGCATGCTCACGTCCAGGATTACGGCGTCATAGGCTCGTCCGCGCATGGCCTCTAGCGCCTTTGCGCCGGAATCCACGCCATCCACGACAATACCGCGCATTCGCAATCTCGTAATTATGGTGTCCAAAAAGACCTTCTCGTCATCAATGATCAGTATGTGCATGGACGCCCTCCCGGATTCTGTCTCGCCTGTCAGCGAAGCATCCTGCGACAGGATTCAAGGATGTCGGAATAACAGGATTCAACAGGATAGAGGTGAAAGATTTTGAAGCGGACAATGCCGATGACCATGGAAAAGATAATGATCCCCATGCGGAATGGTTTACAGATTCTGACTGTTCCATCCGACTGCCCCTTTTCAATGCCCTCGATGAGCAAATCGAGAAAACAATTATATATTTCCTCAATACTTTGTCGGCATTCAGGATTGATGCTCGCAAGCTGGTATGGATAATTCCGGAAAAGCAGCAAGAATTCGTATTCCATTGTTTCCGAGAGCATGAGGAACAGTTCCACCGTGCGCTCAACGAGCATCAATCCGGTGCCGTTTCGCTGAATCTTTGAGGAAACCTCATGGAGAATATCATCTTTCACCTTGCGCAACAGTTGCACAAGGATTTCCTCCTTGGTCTTGAAATGATGGAATATGGTCCCTTCCGCGGCACCGCTGAGCCTGGAAAGGTCTACAATGGACGTGTCTTTGAATCCGCGCTCGGCAAACAGCTTGGTGGCCGCATTGAGAATATCTGTGCGATAGGACAAGGATTTCTCCTTTGGTTGAAATGCGGTAGACAAGTCCCGAGTGAGTACTCGGTTTGTTTTTTGGGGCGCTATAAGGTTTGGAAATAAATGTCAAGGGGGAAATGGTCAGATTTTAATAATAAAAAAAGCCGACAAGACATGCTCGTCGGCTGATATTTGGTGCCAGACCACCTGGCAAACTGACGTCATTGCCGGCGGGAAAGGACCTGATCCATGATTTCCTGCAGCTTTCGGGTTTCCACGGGTTTGGATACATGAGCGTTCATGCCCGCGGCCATACATCGTTGACTGTCTGCGGGCATGACCATGGCGGTCAAGGCAATGATTGGAATGTCCGGATCCACGTGAGAAATTTGGCCGGAGCGAATGGCCTGAGCGGCTTCCAAGCCGTCCATCTCCGGCATGGATATATCCATGAGCACAAGATCAAAGGAGTCGCGGGAAAGTGCCTCCAAAGCCAGTCTCCCATTTTCCACCGCCTTGATAAAATGTCCTTCCTTCTTCAACAATTCCACCGTGGTGAATTGATTCACCGGCTCATCCTCGGCCAGCAGTATCCTGAGAGTCCTGCCGGCCACGGTCTCGGCGCTGTGCGCATGGGACTTTGCCGCCATTTCCATGGGCAGACTGACGTAAAACGTACTGCCCAAATACAATTCGCTGTCCACCCAGATTCGTCCGCCCAGCCTGGATACCAACTTCTCGGCCAACGCCAGTCCCATGCCGATGCCGCTGTATTTTGCGGAATCATGAACAGTGGTGAATTTTTGAAAAATCCGCTGCTGTTCCTCCTTTGGCACACCGATTCCCGTATCCGTGACGCAAAGACACAACGTAAAGGCATTATCCTGGAAATCCAGCGGGTACAGCCGAAGCAACACGTCACCATGGTCGGTGAACTTGACGGCATTGTCCACCAGCGCAGAAATAATCTGAAATATCCACCGGGGAACACCGCGAACCAGTTCCGGAAGGTCGGGATCAACATGGACAAAAAGATACAGCCCTTTTTCCTGGGCTTTCAAGCGAAATTGCACAAAAGCGGGCTCAAAGGTATCCCGAAATGAAAACACTTCGGGAATCCGCGATGCTGCATCGTCATGCATCTCTGAGAAATCGAGAATCTCGTCGACAAGCCTGATCAGTTGAGAAGTGGATTCCCTGATCATGGAAAAATAATTGGCCTGGGTTTCATCCAGGCCCGTTTCCCAAAGCAGTTCTCCAATGCCCATGATAGCGTTCAATGGAGTCCGCAACTCATGGCTGATTCGAGACAAAAAATCATCCTTGATCTTGGAAACCTGAGCTGCCTCCGCCCTGGCGCGGTTCAATTCACTGCCCAGTCTGTGTATCTCCTCAACAGCCTGCTCGATGGTCCTCCTTGAATTTCCAAGCAAATTTTTATTATTCTCCACGGATTACCTCGATTTATGCTTTGATGAAGAATGACGCGATCATACCATGCTCTATGCCAATCCCCTCTTTACGTGACGTTGAAAATCCTTCCTGCATTTTCGCCGTTTCATTCATTAATCTTGGTGCGTTGTTCAAAACTTCCTCAAAACTATCCCGCATCAATGACAGCAAAACTCCCTTCATCCGCCCATGGAAACGCCGAACTCAGTCGCATCTTTAGCCGCGCCGTTGTAATCCTGCGCCGCGGACAGCAATTCCTGAGCCAATCTGGCCAGATCTCTGGTGGCAGCGGCTGTCTGGTCCGCTCCTTCGTCAGCACCCCGGGCAATACACGCAATGCCTTCGATGCTTCGGTTGATTTCTTCGGCAGCAGCTGATTGCTGCTCGGCAGCGGTAGCGATCTGAGTGACCTGGGAAACCACTTCTTCCACCCGGCTCATGATCAGTCTCAGCACCTCGCCGGCCCTGTTGGAATGTCCGGTGCTCTCCTTAACCAAGCGTTCGGTCTGTTCCATGGATGCCACGGCGTCAGCGGAGCGCCCCTGTATGGTCGCCACCGCTTCTTCCACTTCCTTGGTCGCGCTCATGGTTTTTTCCGCGAGCTTGCGAACCTCGTCCGCCACCACGGCAAAGCCTCGACCGGCCTCTCCGGCCCGAGCCGCTTCAATGGCTGCGTTCAGGGCCAACAAATTCGTCTGGTCAGCTATTTCGTTAATTACATTGATGATTTTTCCAATGGATGCGGCTCGAATATTCAGTTGCGTCAACACCTCAGCCAATTGCCGGGCTGAATCAGCCACGCCGTTGATTCCAAAAATGGCTTTTTCCACCATGTCCATTCCTTCCCGGGCCGATTCCCTCGCTTCATGCGCTGCTTGGGACGCCCTCGAGGAATTCCTGGCCACTTCTAAAACCGTGGCTGCCATTTCTTCCATGGCCGTGGCCACGGAATCGGTTTGCTCCTTTTGCAGCTTCGCGCCTTTGGCCTGCTCCTCGGCGGAGGCCGATAGCTCTTCCGAGGCTGAAGCCATTCGTTGAGACAATTCATTGATCTTTTCGCCCAGCGACAACCGCTTTTCATTCTCTTGATCAAATTGCGCTTGGCGGCTGGCAATGGCTTCCTGATCACAACACACCAGTATTGCGCCGCTATGCTCTCCCTGCTCTTCTCTGATCGGTGTCAAAATGATACGAGTACGCAACGCCCTGCCGTTCTTTCGGTCCAAAATCTCTTCCCTATCCATGGACTGTTTTTGTTTCAATGCTTCTTCCAGCCAGGAGAAGTCTGTCCGTCCCCCAAAAACCTCGCCCAGGCGCTTGCCCAACACTTGCCTGCTCTCTTTGCCCAGAAATGCGCACATGCTTTTATTGACGAATGACACACGTCCCCTGGCGTCGCAAAACAGGATGGACATGTTCAAATCCGCCAATCCATTGCGCAGGAAAACCACGTCCTGGTGTTTGCGACGAATCACTCTTCCCAAATCGCCGACGATTTTCCCCACCTCTCCGGCCTGCTTTAGGGCATCGAAATTCAAGGGTTTTCCAGAGGCAATATCCTGAACCGCTTGAATCACAACGGCAGAGGGTTTGGACAAACGCGCAACGGCAGCCGCCACCAGGACGAACAACGCTATGGCCCCAATGCCCAAGACCCACCAGGATCTGTAGAAATGGGCCGCAACGAATAGGCCAAGGGTAAAGACTGCCAATCCCCAGGAAACAGTCTTCGCTTTGACAGTCGCTCGCTCCATCAAGCCCTTCTCCCAGCTTCAGGTCTGTTCAACATTTTGTGAAAGCACTCTGAATGCTCATATCATCATTGCCTTATATGACAAATCCTTGCAAAGTCCAATGCGCAATCAGAATCCACTCCATGTGGAAATGTTCGTCAGCTCTTGTCCCAAAAACGCTCAACCACTCTTCGCCGGAGTTCAAGCTCCTGTGCAACATTCGTTGGCACCAAAAAACGCAAGGACCGTTTCCGCACCCAGTATGAACGAATCAAAGTGGAACTGATCTCCAAAAAAGGCGGACGGATCATCAGCAGTCGCCCGTTCACCGGCAGATGCCATATGTGCACTTCCGTTGTTGTTGCAGGCAGGATTTCCGGCCCGAGAGCACCGGGCCAGTATTGATGCACCAGGGAATGGACTTCCTCGAAAGCCATGCCTTGCCGTGCTACGGCGACCAGATCGGCCATGCGCGTCAGATCTAGGCCGTGTTTCCATGTCGACAAGTCGAACAGTTCAGGGACGCCTAAAAGGAAAAAAAGGCGGCTTCCGGGCAATTCCCGCTGATAAGCCGACAATGTGTCCCAAGTATAGGAAAGCCCTCCTCTACGTGCTTCCATGAGATTCACATCAAGACCAGACAAATTCACCGCGGACAAGCGCAGCAAGCGGTAACGTAGTCCAAATGGCAGCAGATTGGTGCCGGGCTTGTGCGGTGGGACAGCCGCCGGCACCAGATCAACCCGGTCCAGATGCAGTAATTCCCGAGCCTCCAGCGCCAATCGCAAGTGGCCGATATGCACCGGATTGAAGCTTCCACCCAAGATGCCGATGCGCATATTCCTTCACTTCGCTTGAAAAAATTCAGACCGCTGTGTTTCACCTATTGCGCGGCGTTTTGGGCAGCGACATCACTCTCTGATCTGTCCCCGGCCCAGAGCGATGAACTTGGATCCGGTCAGTTCCCGCACTCCCATAGGGCCGTAGGCATGCAGCTTGGAGGTGCTGATTCCAATCTCCGCGCCGAGTCCGAGCTGTCCTCCGTCATTGAACCGGGTGGAAGCGTTCACCAGAACCAGTGAGGCGTCGGCCTCCCGCAGAAAACGCATGGCCCGGTCATGGTCTCTGGTTACAATGGCCTCGGTGTGATTGGAACCGAATTTGGCGATATGCTCCAGAGCCTGGTCAAGGTCACTGACCGCTCGCACTGCGAGGATCAAATCCAAAAATTCATAGCCCCAATCTTCCTTTCGGGCCGGTTGGGCAGATGCACCCAGTAAGGGCAGGCTGTCCGGACAGGCCCGAAAACTCACCCCTGCCGATCCAAGCCGCGCCGCCATCAAAGGCAAAAATGCCTGGGCTTCGGATTTGTGCACCAACAGACACTCCAGGGCGTTGCACACGCCGCAACGCTGTACCTTGGCATTGAAAACGATCTCCAAAGCCGTGTCCAAATCCGCGCCCTTATCCACGTACACGTGACAGACGCCCTTATAATGCTTGAGCACGGGCATGGTCGCCTGTTCCGTGACCGCCCGGATCAGTCCTTCCCCGCCTCGGGGAATGACCACGTCTATACAATCGTCCAACTTGAGCAAATGGGCCACGGCCTCTCGATCCCGAACTGGAACGAGTTGAACGGCTTCACCCGGTAATCCTGCTGTTTCCAGGGCCGAGGTAATAACCGCGGCCAGGGCCTGGTTGGAGTGGAAAGCCTCGGAACCACCGCGCAAAATCACGGCATTGCCGGCCTTGAGCGCCAAAATCGCGGCCTCAATGGTCACATTGGGCCGAGATTCATAGATCATGGCCACCACGCCCAGAGGAATACGCATCCTGCCCACCTGCAAACCGTTGGGTCGCTGCCACATGGTCTCAATGGCACCCACGGGATCGTCCAAACCCTCCACCTCCAAACAGGCTTGGACCATGCCCTCCACAGTCGCGTCCGTGATGCGCAACCGCTCAACTCTGGCCGCGTCCAAGCCAGCGGCAAGGGCCGCGTCCAAATCTTTCTGATTGGCTTGCATCACGATTTCAGTCTGGGTATGGAGTTCACTGGCCAAAGCCCGAAGGGCTTCATCCTTCTGCTGCCCTCCGGCCTTGGCCAACAACCGGGCGGCTTGCTTGGCCCGTCTGGCCAATTGCACCATTTGTTCTTGCAAATCCAGCATGTGTGCTCCTTTCCTGTTGTTCACTGTGCCTGTTCAGGGGATCTGATGACCATCGGGAAATAGCATTTTAACATTTATAAACAAAACAGGGCATTGCGATCATGCAGCCCTGTTTTGCAAGTCTTCTTTACAAAACGTCAACCAGGGAGTCGCCCATGCAGGACCGCGTCCGCAACCTGATTCAGTCACAGGACATTTGCGTCCTGGCCACCTCACGAGACGACATGCCCCACACGCCTCATTGATGGCCTATGCTGTTTCGGAAGACTGTACGTTCTTTTTCATGGCCACCTACCGCAACACCACCAAGTTCGCAAACATCCAGGCCAATCCCAACGTCTGTCTGCTTCTAGACGACCGGAACAAGCATTCAGTCCGGGACAGAGAGGCGACCTTGGCATTGACCATGCGGGGCCGGGCTGCCATCGTGCAAGACCAGCCCGAAAGAAAGGTTGTCGCTGCTCTTCTTCACGAAAAATTGCCGCATTTCCGGAAGTTTCTGGCCGGTATCGAGATCGAATTCATCAAAATCCACGTTGCCGATTATCTCCTCATGCAAGGCCCCACGACAACCATTGATGAGGAGCATTGAACATTGCCGCACATTCCCATGTTTCGTCATCCACCATGATGGCGGACATGCCAATCCCAGGCCGTTTTGACGATGTTTTCCAGATCCGGCAGTTCCGGACGCCAGCCCAGGACTTGCCGGGCCTTGTCCGCCACAGCCACCAAAACCGGCGGATCGCCTGCCCGACGCGAAGCGTCGGATCTGGGCACCTTGGCGCCGCCAACCCGTTCCACGGCGTCCACCACTTGCGCGACAGTCTGTCCCGTTCCAGTACCAAGGTTGAATACATCGCTGCGATCCTCGGCTAAAAGAAACTGCAAGGCGTTCACATGGGCTTTGGCCAAATCGGCCACATGGATGTAATCGCGAATGGCCGTGCCGTCAGACGTGGCATAATCCCGGCCAAAAACGAACAACGGACCGCGCAGCCCCAGTGCTGCCAGAATAGCCAAAGGAATCAGATGGGTTTCTGGTTGATGGTCTTCGCCCACCTCTCCTTCCGGATCCGCACCCGCGGCATTGAAATACCGCAAGGCCACATGGCGAATGCCGTAGGCCGAGTCGAAATCCGCGAGCATCCGCTCAATCATTAACTTGCTCCAGCCATAAGGATTGACCGGATGCTGATCATGAGTCTCGGGAATGGGGATTTCTTGGGGTTCCCCGTACGTGGCGCAGGTGCTGGAAAACACGATGTGCCGACAACCGTGTCGCCGCATGGCCTCCAAAATGGACAAGGAACCGGCCACGTTGTTGCGGTAGTATTTCTGTGGATCAATCACGGATTCACCGACATAGGCATACGCCGCGAAATGAATCACGGCTTGAGGTTTGTATTGCAAAAAAACCTGATCCAATGTCAGCGCGTCAAGAATATCTCCCCGTACCAGATCCCCCCAGCGCACGGCCCATTCGTGGCCGTAAACCATGTTGTCTAAACTTACCGGCCTATATCCGGCCTGAACCAAGGCCTTGCAAGTCTGGCTGCCGATGTATCCGGCGCCGCCCGTCACTAACACGACATGTTCCATTCAGTGGTCCTCCAAGACATTGTCTTCATAAATCATGCCCATTTTCTCTTGAAAGAGCAATTTTTAATCATACAATTGACACGTTTCAGGCCAGCAGCCTTCCAAACATCGTTGTGGCTGTCATTGCCAGGGCATATGCCAATTGGCTATCATATTTTTTGGCATGTCTGCCATGGAAACCTTTATGGACATCAATTCTCTCTGGCCCCTGCTCAAAATCAGCCTGGTCTTTGCAGCCATTCTCCTGGGAATCCGCTGGAAAGCGGGCATCGGCGCTTCCATTCTCCTGGGCAGCCTGCTCTTGGCTCTGCTGTTTCGGATCGACCCGGGGGAATGGTTTGCCATCGGCATCCGGGGCATACTTCAGGAAAAGGTGCTTTTGCTGGCCGCTATTGTGCTGTTGATCCTCTACCTGAGCGATATGCTCGAGCGAAGCGGTCAGGGGAGGCGGCTGATGCAGCATGTCTCCAGGGTGTTGGTTTGGCCGAGACTGCGTTTAATTTTCTTTCCGGCCTTGATCGGTCTGTTGCCCATGCCCGGCGGCGCGGTCTTTTCGGCACCGATGATCAAGGAGATCGGCACCCCTTTGAACGTGCCGCCCCGAACATTGGTCCTGTTGAACTACTGGTTCCGGCACGTCTGGGAATTGTGTTGGCCGCTTTACCCGGGCATCATTCTGGCCGCCTACATCGCGGACCTTTCCCTGTTCCGTCTGCTTTCCTTCACATGGCCAAGCTTGGCTTTGACCATCGGACTGGGATGGCTCTTTTATCTCAGGCCAAAAGTCCTGCCTCTGGAAGCAAATTTGGACGTCATTGTCGAGACGTCATCCGGAAGTCGCCTGGCCATGCTTATCGAAGCCCTGCCACTTTTGATCGCCGTGATCGGAGCTCTTTTCCTGGAAGGTCTGTTGGTCCTGCTGAAGTTGAATATCCCCGTGGAATGGGGGTTTGTCGCCGCCCTGATCGTGTCCATAGGGTGTACGGCCCTTCAAAACCGACTCGGCGCATCCCGTCTTTGGCCCATATTCAAAAACCCCCACGCCCTGCACATGCTGTTTCTGGTGGCCTCCATTTTCATGTTCAAGGCAATCTTGGAAGAAGGCGGGGTGGTCCGTGATCTTGCAGGCAGCGTGACCACTCCTGCGGCGCTTTTCTGGATCAGTCTGATCCTGCCCTTTATTGTCGGAATAATCTCCGGCTTGACTGTAGCCTTTGTAGGCGGGACCCTGCCACTGATTCTTGGATTAGCCGCGCAATTAAACATTGACCAGACAATGAGCTATATTGTCCTGACCCTGTTTTCAGGCTATATTGGCGTGCTGGTTTCGCCGTTGCATGTTTGCCTGATTCTGTCCTGCGGATACTTTCATACCAGTCTGGAAGGCGTCCTAAAAAAGCTGCTTATGCCCTGCGCTCTCATGCTGCTGGCCGCGATGGGGTACGCCCTGCTTCTGATCCGGGGGGCGTAATGCTCGTTTCGGTTGTCATTCCGGTACATAACCGTCCCCTTGCCGTGCGCCGCGCCGTTCATTCGGCCCTGGCCCAATGCCATGCGCAGGTGGAAATCATTGTCGTGGACGATGGATCAACTGATGACACCCTGATGGCGCTCAAAAAAATGCAGAACAGTCGACTGAACATTATCCGCCAAGAAAACAAGGGCGTTTCCGCCGCCAGAAACCGGGGATTAAGAGAAGCCCAAGGCGAACTGCTGGCCTTGCTGGACTCGGACGATGCCTGGCTGCCTCAAAAAACAGCTCGCCATACGCATTACCATCGGGAAGGGGGTTGGCGAATCAGTCAGACGGACGAAATATGGGTCCGCAACGGACGCAGGGTCAACCCAGGAAAAATACATGCCAAACAGGAAGGACATTTTTTCGCGGCATCATTGCGCACTTGCCTTATCAGTCCTTCCTGCGTCATCTTTGACCGGGACCTTTGGGAAGAAATCGGACCTTTTGACGAAGAGCTTCCGGCCTGCGAGGATTACGACCTCTGGTTGCGCACGCTGAGCCGCTACCCGGTGGGTCTTTGTCCACAAAAACTGGTCGTCAAGACAGGCGGACATGCGGATCAGTTGTCACGAAAAATCATTGGACTGGATTTGTATCGCTTGCATGCGTTGGACAAGTTGCTTCGTTCCGGGAAATTGAATCCGGAACAAAAAGACCTGGCAAGACATGCCATGCAAACCAAAGCCAACCTGTACATCCGCGGCTGCCTTAAACGCGACAAGCCGGATGAAGCTTTACGGATCAAGGAATGGATTGAGAAGCGTCGCTGAAATCACAGCCAAAACGAAAAAAAAATGCTATTTTTGGATAACTATTTCCCGTTTGGTCACGGCCTCGGCCTTGATACGGTCCAGCAGCTCAGCAAGGACCGGTTTGACATGTTCGCGAATATCTCCGGCCACGATGATGAACAACAGGTCATCCCCAGGCTGGAACCTTCCTGATTTGGCCTCGACCACAATCCGAAAAATGCCGGGCTTGGCAGAGTATTCCCTGACCAGAGAGGCAATGGCCGCATCATCCGGAGCGACTTCCAGGGCGGTAACGTGTTGCTTGTTGCGTCTGGACCAGCTACGAACAATTCCATTATGCACGAGCACCATGCCGACGTTGTCGGCAAAACCAGGCTCATTTTTCAATTCCGCAATACGTTGGCTGATGTCCATATGATTTCCTCATCAGTATAAGGTCTGATCGCCATGACCATGTATCCAATTTCCGGACTTTTGAAAAGCCTGCCTTCGATCAGCAGCCCGCGCATGATCCTCTCCGGGTTCGGCGTGTGGATTGTCTGGGGTGAGCAGGCCAACAGCACCATCCATCAGACGCTGCTTCGCTTCGGTGGTCAAAAAATTATTGAGCAGCCGCACCAGAGTCTTTGGTACTTTCAAAACACCCAGGTTTTTCCAGCCTTGGCCAGACTGCAGATTTGGGCGCAAATTCATCCTGAACCTGTAGTTGTCCAGGTTATGCCTGCCAAAATGGTTTTGGGGGAATCGGTTCAAGAACTCTCCATCTCCCTGCTCACCCCCCTTGACGACCAAAAAATCGAGCCTGGAAATAATTTTGAAGTCTGGATTCATCCGGAATTGACCAAAAAAGTCACCGCGTTTCCCGGTCTTTCAGTCCAACAACGTCCTCATCCCTTTGGCATGGCTTCAGTAACATGGAATATTTTCCAGGCTGATCCCACATTTTCCTTGGACGCTGAATTAAGCTGGCTTTTCTTTGTAAAACCCATGAAGGATCCCGGAAATGAAAGTTTCAACCAGCGCTGGAAACAACTCTACCTGAACCTTAAAACCATTTTGGATCGCCTTGGAATCCGCTACATCTACCAGGAAGGCCTGCTTTTCTTCAAACTTGACGGCCTGTCCATGCTGACCACCTGGTGCCGGGAAATCCTGAAAACCATTACCCGGGCCAAGTCGGAAAACCAGCAGGCCTATTGGCCCTGCTTGTTCATGGGGATCAGCCAAAAAGGGTTGGCATTCACCGATGAACTTCCCAAAAAGGCGCCTTTGGACTGGAATCGCCTAGCCCCGGACATGCCTCATATTCCTTTGAACGCGGCCCTGCTGTTGCGCGACGCATTCGACATTGTTTTTCTTGATTCCGCGGGCACGCTTTCTCTGGAATCACCTTGCCAGGTCTCTCTTGCATCGCCGGCGGAGTCGGAAAAATTTGCCCTTACCTTTCCGGCTTCCGCCGCATTGTCCTCCGGCGGCAAAACAGCGTGCTTTTATTGCGGCCTGAAAAACCATCGGGCCCAGGAGTGCCCGAGCAGGCACCTCTTCAACTGGGATCCAGGTATCTGGGACAAGCTCTCGGTGCTGGATTTCAAGGACATGGGTCTGGCTGTCAAAACCCTGGACAAGCGTATGGACGGGATCAGCCTGACAACAGTTCCGGATCTTTTGCAGGCTGAAGCCCCGGAAAACATTATCGCCAGGGCGGTTTTCGAAATTAATGCTCCGGTCCAGCACCGCACGCTTCGGCTTGTCTGGCGCAGCAAGGGCAAGGATTTCCCCGACGGGCTGCGGCAGCTTTCCCCACCCGAGGGGGATTTCACGTGGGCCGCCTTGGAAAATTTGCGCACCGGCAATGCCACGCATGCCGAACGCATGATGCAACAGGCCGTCCTGCGCACCCCGAAAAATTATCAACCGCATGTTTTGCTGGGCTTTATCGCCCTGGAAGCCGACAACAGCCGCAAGGCCGAAACCCACTGGAATGACGCTCAGAGACTTTGCTACACCGCCTTGCAGCATGCCTACCTGATATTACTCAAGGGCAGACTCATGGAAATTCAGGAAGCATTCGACCAGGCCCACGGCCTGTACCGCGAAGCCCAGGGCTCTTCTCCAAAGTGGCTGGAACCTCGCTATCGTCAGGCAGTTTGCATGGTCAAAAAAGGTTTCCTGGACCAGGCATGGTCAATCTTTTCCGAATTGCTCGCCGAAGATCCGCACATCTTCAATCGGCTGCTCCTTGATCCTGAATTGCATCGCGGCAGGCCGTCTCTTTTGGCCTTTTTGGCCGGACCATGGAACGCCGCCAGGCAGTCGGCCCAAAAGGAACGAGAAGAAATGGAAAAATTGACCACCACGCTGAATGTCTGGTTTGATTCAAACGACCCATTTCATCAGAATACCACGGAACGACTCACCCACATCAGAGAAAAGATGCTGGCCGACAACTACGTCGCCTTCAGCAAAACCATCCAACTGGTTCGCAGGCTGCAAAAGGAAACGGAACAGAAAATCAAGGACGCCATAGCAAACGTAAAAATTGCCGTCAGCCATAACATCGAGCAGTTGCGCCTCATTCAGGAGAAAATCACCGGATTCCCCTTTCCGCGGATCATTAGCCGCATAATCGGCGACACAAATAAATGCGCCCGTCTGCTGCAATCCATCATCAAAATCGACCTCAATGCCGGAGAAAAGTTTAAGCGCGCCAAGAAGGAACTTCAGGAGGCGGAAACCATTCTGCAGCGACTGCAAGGCCGGCTGCGCAGCATAAAAATCCTGCGTGACGGATTGCTTTTTTTCTTGTTTCTCGGCAAAAATTTTCTTTGGCTGGCAGTGATCGGACTCATCGCCTCAATCGTTGTTGTTCCTATTCTGCTGCACAGCCTGCAAAAGGCCGATATCCCGTGGGCAACGGAATGGATCTCCAACCAGCGTTGGCAGGTTCAACGCGTCGTAAGCACGATCATGCTCATCGTCAGCGCCTTTGTCGCCACGATCTGGACAAGTTTGCGCTTTGAAAAACAAAAACAAAAATATTTGACGGGGATCAAAAAGAAAAAAAAATAAAAAAACGGAGCCCAAGGGCTCCGTTTTTATGAATAATCAAAATCAAAAAAAGCTTCTTATACGCAGCCGGTGGGCTTGGGCAACCCGGCCATCTTGCAGGCTCCCTTGCCGGGTCCGGACGGGAAGAGCTCATAGATGTGCTTCAACTTGAAGCCGGTAACCTTGGACAAAATTCGAACCATCGGGGCGATGCCGTTTTTCTTATAGTAATCCTGCAAGAAATCGATGACCTTTGTATGCTCGTCGGTGACTTCCTTAATGCCCTCGCTCTCTTGTACGAATTCTACCCATTCCGGACACCAATCATCAAAACGCTGCAAGAAACCGTCTTCGTCGATCTCAAAGGTCTTTCCCTTAAATTCAACTGTGGCCATTGGTAACCTCCTTAAAACAGATGTTAGAGCCGAAATTAGTGTGCAGTTAGCACCGTCCAGAACCCTTGTCAAAAAGCCCGGGAGTATATCCCGGGCAGTTTTGCGTCATAAGCACATTATCAAAAAAAATGAAATAAACGCTTCAAACACCTCGCACGACTTGTTTGTTCGTGAACCATGAACTCTTTTGGTTCTTTTAAATGTGATAAATTTTCTTGTCAATGGCCAACATACATTCTTTCTCAAACGAAAGCCGGGCGTCTGGCGTCTTCTTTTTTTAAATTTTTAAAGACAGGCAGACGATTCAAGCAATTCCTGCAAATGGGTTTTGGCGAAATCCAGTTCTGGGTCTAGTTCCAGCGCTGACTGCAAAAGCTCTGCGGCCTCGCCCTTTCGCCCCTGAAACTTGGCGCAGAGCCCTTTGTTCGCTAAATCCACGGCTGAACCGCCGTCCAGATCCAAGGCGGCCTGAAAATCCATTTCCGCCAGAACATACTTACCCAGCTTGAACTTGGCCACGCCCCGAAGATTGAAATATTCCTTCAACTCCGGGCATAAGCAAATGGCCCGGTCCAGATGCGCTATGCTCGACGACCACTCTTGTGCCTGGCTCAGGGCATAGCCCTGATAAAATGCGGCCAATGCCCGGTCATCATCATGATCAAGGCCTGGCTCGCTCTCGGCCAGCAATTGCAGTGCCTCGTGGTTCCTCCCCTGGCGAATTGCCAATAATCCCTCAAAAAAAATGGGAAACGACTCCCGTGGATAGATGCTTCGCAAGACTCGCAACCCGGCCTGGGCCTGTTCGTCGGGACAGTCTTCGGCCAGGATGCGGCCGACAAAAAGCCCCACGGAAGGATAACGAGCACGCTCACGAAACCGAAACCCCGGAACAAAAGAATAATGAGCCGGAATGCCCAGATCCGGATGGGTCATATCCGTGGTGAAGACGCGCATACCCGATCTCGAAAGCCTGCTGGTCAACATCAGCAGTTCCTCGTAAATGTCACTGCTTTCAATGGAGGGCAATTCCTCGAGGGAAACAACGGGACCTTGTTCCAACCAGTGCAATTGCGAAAGGCTGGTCAGCTTGGGCAGTCCGGAAGCTTCATAGTTGCTGTCAGTCTCAAAGTCACCGGCCAATTGCGCAACTTCGGTCAAGGCCCGAATCGCTGCCTTGGCCGGAGAGGTGGCTGTTCCGGCGGTAAAGACGATCTCGCTCATGCGCGGAAATGTTTCCGGATCGTACGCCACGGCGGCTACGGTAGGCACCGGAAACCCCAATGAAAAATCCTTGAGCAGAACACTGACGCCCTGACGTGCAAAGGCCGACCAAAGTTCATCCAAGACCGGATCAACAAGGGTATCGGCGGCAATGGTCGGCCTTACGGCCCGTTGCTCACCCACTATGGCGCAAACATGACGTTCCACAAGTTCGCACACACCCTGCAAGACGGATTCCTCGGCCGTGTTTCCCGCTGAAGACCCATTGAATTCATTAATTTTCTTGAACCAATCCAACGGGGCGAAATATTCGTGACCGGATCGCACTTCAACCACAGGTCCAAATTTCCAGGCAATCAGGTCCATGACTTTTTGCGCATGATCCTCGGAAATATCCTCTGCAACCGATTTGGTGATTTCCTCGATGGGCAAAATTGAAGCGGGCCATAGCTTTTCCGCCTGACTCCAAGTGGCAGTTGAAAAACGCCGTGCATCAGCCCAAAACTCGAAAAAACTGTACCGCTCCACCAGTTCCATCAATGCCGAAGCTTCGGCCTGTGCAGCGGACGCGCCCTTGCCCATCTGCTTGCGCGTGGACATGACCGCCTGGGCCCTGTGACCGCAAATGCTCATGAATACGGGAATTCCAAGACGTCCCGTGTCAACGCGTCTGGTCCGGGCTAAAATGTCCTTTCCATAAAGAGAGAACGCCGAACAGACCCTGGATACGGTCTTTTCCGGAGAGCAGAACTTGTCCAGTTCTCGAGTGTGTCCCTTGGGACAGGAGCCTAGCAGCAGGGTCATGGGTGTTTCATGCGAAAAACGAAAATTTGTCGTTTTGGAGGCTCTGGCCTTGTTCCTGGCGAGGAACCCTGGAATGACGTCCTGTCTTCAGGGCGGGAGACAATGCTGCGGGCAATGTGAAAATATTCCTTGGCCGCGACAAAAAACCGCAGGACCCGTCTGCCGGCGTCTGCTGTGAGCACGATCTCGCTTGAAGGCTCGGGACTCAAATGTGCCCGGAAAAAATGCAGCAGGGGAGCAAAAAAGGCTTCCTTATAAAGAATCTCGGAGCCTACTATATGGGAATATTGACCTTGGTGTTTGCCGTCAAAAAAGTCCATGTACCGTACTTCGACGTTGCGGGCCAAATCGTTCTGCAGGGAGTTGATCCGAGCAAACACAAGGGCATCGGGGTTATTGTCAGTGACGACCACGGGAAACCCCCGATGAGCCGCAAACAAGCCGGCCACCCCCAGTCCGGCGCCGATTTCCAGAACCCTGTCTCCTTCATTTGGCGTTTGGCGTTGCATGTACATGGCCAACGGCAAACAAGCCGGCCAGATTTTCGCCCAAAGCGGGAGCGCATCAGCCCCTTCCAGCGTCTCCAAGTGCTCAAATTGCTGGTCAATAAATCTTTCCATGTCCGTCAATTGGAGAAAATCCAAAACCACGCTCCCAACCCGAACGGCTGCAAAGTCAACCTCCTGGCTGGCGCATACCCGGTCAAGCAAATCTTCCAGAGGCATTTCCTGCAAAAGATTTGTCAATTCGCGAAGGGATATGTTCCGTCCGAGTAGCTTCATTGGAATATATCAGGAAGAACGCAGGATTTGATTTCAGGGCACAAAGACAAACCGGAACTGGTGGAATTCAAAAATTTTACCAGAAAATCCAGAAAATGAGAAAATGGAGCGGGAGACGGGATTTGAACCCGCGACGTCAACCTTGGCAAGGTTGCACTCTACCACTGAGTTACTCCCGCATGGGCAGTCAAGAAATAAATGGAGGCGGCATCCGGATTTGAACCGGAGAATCGCGGTTTTGCAGACCGCTGCCTTACCACTTGGCTATGCCGCCTGATAAAATGGAGCGGGAAACGGGATTTGAACCCGCGACTTCAACCTTGGCAAGGTTGCACTCTACCGCTGAGTTATTCCCGCCCAAAGAATCGAGTATTTAGTCAAGGTGCGGAAACCTGTCAAGGTTGTCCCAAAAATGCGTACCGGGACACGACGCCAGAGAACAGTCGCCAGCACGCTGTCCAACTCGTTGCAGCAGGAGCATGATCGACATCAGATCATTCAGGCTTTTGGAATCGAAACATTTCACGCTGGTATTCTTGCACGCGCGGATTCGAACTATTCCCGAACCTCTTTCACGGGTTTGCCTTGATGAATTCTTGGGGTATACTTTTTTGGACAACAAAATTTTCACGTTTCGCACAGGATTTGCCCTTAGGATGCATCTAACATTCACATCCAAAAAAACAAAAGGAGAAAACCATGTCCAAGACTTCAGATAATCTGAAACAAGCGTTTTCCGGTGAAGCTCAGGCCAATCGCAAATATCTCGCTTTTGCCAAACAAGCGGAAAAGGAGGGTTTTCCTCAGGCCGCCAAGCTGTTTCGGGCTGTGGCCGAAGCGGAAACCGTGCATGCCCATGCCCACCTGAAACATATGGGCGGCATCGGAACCACCGAGGAAAACCTGAAGGCCGCCATGGATGGAGAAATTCATGAATTCACCAAGATGTACCCCCAAATGATTGCTGACGCCAGGGAAGAAGGCCTGCGGGCAGTTGAACGCGGATTTCATTTTGCCAACGAGGTGGAAAAAATCCACGCCAGCCTGTACGCAAAAGCCTTGGAAAGCCTGGGCAAGGAAGAGAATGCGGACTATTATGTCTGTTCGGTATGCGGTTATACTTGCGAATATCAAGCGCCGGATAAGTGTCCGGTCTGCAACGCCGCCCGGAAGGCGTTCTTCATAGTCCACTGAGTTCAATACCGTTTTTATCTGCTGGAATCACTTTTTCCAGCCGACCCGCTATGAGTCAACGTCTTGGTGTCGGCTTACAGCAATTCCGGGCATCTGCCCGCTCAAAGGAGTCCACCATGCAACGCCTTTTGCCCACGCTCATAATCCTGGTGATCGTCTCCGGGCTGTTTGCCTGCGGTGATCAATCGCAAAACGCAGCAGTCGGGTCCACCCTTAGGAAACACAAAGACAGGATTGTCCAGCCGGAAGAACTGATCAGCCGTCAGGAGGCCGAATCCCTTATGGGCACGCAATTCAAAGAATGCGAGAAAAGCGAACAGGCCGCTGTGGGACAGAAATCGTGCCTGTATGAATCTTATGACGCAAACACGTTTTTTCAGATCGCCCTCATTCAAGATACCGCGTTCACCGATGAAATGCTGCAATTTCAAGACGCCGCGACCATCTTCACAACGACCAAGAACATGCTCGCAGATACGGCCACCGAAGAAAGCGTGGGCGATGAGGGATTTATCGCCACTCCTGGCATCCATGTTCTCAAGGGAAACCATTACCTGACAATTGCGATAGGCAGTATTGACGACGAGGCCAACCGGGCGATCCTGCAGGAAGCCGGCAAAACAGCCGTAGAAAATCTGGAGAAGCTTGTGCAGTAAAAACTTTTCCTCTGTGATGCTTTTGACCACGAAGGTCGCTATTTGTCTGAACAAGGCTGTTGCAGTCAAGGACATCCTGATGATCCTTGGAAGCAAGCATCAAAGGAAAGGTCTGTCAGCGACGGCCCATTCACATTTCATCCGTTCAGCCGGAACCCGATTCCGTGGTCTGTTTCAACCTCCGGCCCATGGAGGCGATGATCTTTCGGGCCACGGCCGGGCTTTGCTCCAACAGTCCTTCGAACACCTTGGTGGGAATGTGCAGCAGTTCCACATCCCCTTTGGCCCGGGCCGAGGCCGTGCGCCCTTCGCCCAAAAGATACGCCATTTCCCCGAATATCTGGCCCTGCTCGATGACCGCGACAATTTCAGGTTCTGTCCGCGTTGACTGACTGGCCAGGATCTCCACCTGGCCTTGATGCAGATAGAAAATCTCTTCGCTCTGCTCGCCCTGCGTAAAAATCAGCTCTCCATCCTTGAACTGCCGGGCATACTTGAAAAAAATCCGGCGCGATCGTCCGAAAAGGACCTGCTCCAGGCGTTGGCCGAGCCCTCTTGCTCGACTGGGGGGGGCAATGATCCTGTCCAGGGCGATAATGTCGATCCGTCCGGCCACATGCACAAATTGAGCGAACAGAAAGAATACCATGAACACCAGATAGACCCAAAGCAGCAGAAGAACCACCGTTCCAAGAGAGCCGTAGACAATGTGGTAGGAAGCCAAGCCGACGAATCGCACAAAGGCGGCTTTCAAGCCGAAAATCGCCAGGGTGCAGAGCCCCGCGCCCAGGGCCGCGTGCAATGTCCTGGGCCTGGCCAGAGGCAGAAACCGATAACAGATAAAAATCAGGCCAAAGACCAAGGCCACGGGCAGAACCAGGCCGGACAGGGACAACAGCAGGTCATACATCCTTTCCAGCCAAACGACCTGCTCCAACTGCCGATGCAAAAAGCGGATCACAATGTTGAAAACTGCGGACAACAAAAGCAGGATCAGCACTCCGGGCACCAAGACCATGGACAGCAGGTTGCTCCAGAAGAAATTTCTGGTGCGGGAACTGGGAAAGATCACGCCAAATGCGCTTTGCACGGAACTGATGATCAGCCTGCTGGTCCACAGAAAACCGAACAGGCCCAGCCCGCTGACTGCGGTCTGGGCCTGAAGGATGCCGATACGGCGAAAAAAATCCTCGTTGAGCTGCTCGTTGAACTGACTCAGGAAGGCAAACAGGTCCGCGGTCAGCTCCGGATAGTTGATCAGCGACGTGTTCAACAAAGAAACCACAACCAGAATCATCGGCGCAATGGCCAACAGGAAGTAATACGCAGCGGCCGAGGCGTGGCTGGACAATTCATTCTTGGAAAAAAGCAGGGCCGTACTATATCCGGTTTGCAGAATCCAGTTCAGCCCGTTGCGCAGCAAGCTGGCCACAACATCTCCCATTCAATGGCATCGCCGATGTAACCTATCCAGAATAATCAGCATTGAATTCAAGGCATGGCTGGTTCACCTTGCCTTGGCTTTATCGCTTATTTGACCGAGCCTGCCATCGTTTGCCGAACCATTGCCAGCCGCATAGGGCACATGTTCTTGTTCAGCATGCGCAATGGTTCGGCATTACGAGGACGGCGAGGAAGTTGCGGCAAAGTCAGCACAAGGCCGACCAGCCATCAGCAGCATGTGCAAAGCCGCCAGTTGCCCGACCCCTGCTCGGCAACAAACTCAAAAACTAGACGGCCTCGGCCACGCGATCCCCCACCTCGTCCGTACTCATGCCCATCCGGCCGGCGGCCTGGCTGGCCATGGTCGGAAGCACCTTGATCACGGCCTGTTCCACAGCATCCGCCGCCTTCTGCTCGTCGAGTTGAGCCAGCATCATCTGGACGGCCAAGATCGCGGCCATGGGATTGGCCTTGGCCTGGCCGGCGTATTTCGGAGCCGAACCGCCGATGGGTTC
Source organism: Desulfonatronum sp. (assembly GCA_011049455.1). Taxonomy (GTDB): domain Bacteria; phylum Desulfobacterota; class Desulfovibrionia; order Desulfovibrionales; family Desulfonatronaceae; genus Desulfonatronum. The sequence goes on from DSBL01000136.1 coordinate 54,702, forward strand.
GAACATGGACACGCCCCGGGGATTGATGTTCCCGCCCGCGGCAATGCCCAGGCCGCCTTGGGTGATGGCGCCCAGGTCCGTGATGATGTCGCCGAACATGTTGTCCGTGACAATCACGTCGAACCATTCCGGATTCTTGACCATCCACATGCAGGTGGCGTCCACGTGGGCGTAGTCCAGTTTCACCTGGGCAAATTCCTTGCCCAACTCCCGAAACACCCGTTCCCACAGGCCGAACGCGAAGGTCAGCACGTTGGTCTTGCCGCACAAGGTCAGCTGTTTCCTGGGTCTGGCCGCGGCCAGCTCAAAGGCATAGCGCAGGCACCGCTCCACCCCCATATAGGTGTTCACGGATTCCTGCACCGCGATCTCGTGTTTCGTCCCCTGCCGCAGGCATCCGCCGCTGCCCGCGTACAGTCCTTCGGTATTCTCCCGGACCACAACGTAATCGATCTGTTCCGGCCCCTTGCCCTTAAGCGGGCATTCCACGCCTGGATACAGCTTTACCGGTCGCAGATTGATATACTGATCCAAGGCAAAGCGAATCTTCAACAAAATGCCCTGTTCCAGAACGCCCGGCTTGACGTCCGGATGACCGATGGCCCCGAGATAGAGAGCATCCAGATTCCGCATCTCGTCCAAAACGGAATCCGGAACAAGCTCCCCGGTCTTCAGGTAACGCTCCCCGCCCAGGTCGATGTGCTGCCAGTCAATGCTGAAGCCGAATCGTTCGCCGGCCGCGTCCAGGACCTTGCGGCCCTGCATGGTCACTTCCGGGCCGATGCCGTCCCCCGGGAACCAGCCGATGGTGTACTTGCCCATGGGTATTTCTCTCCTTGGTTATGAAGAATGATTATTTCAGAAAGGATTGTCCCGCTCACTTATCGTTGTCGGGTTCCCAATCGGGATCGGTATCGACAGCACATGCGACAAGCATTTTTTTCGGCCCCAAACCTGAGGCCGAAACCCACGCCAACGCAAACTGGAGGAGGATAGAATCATCGTGCTCGCTGATCCTTCGCCATCCGCTCCCGGACGTATTCCACCAGTCCGCCCTTGCCCAGGATGTCCTGCATGAATTTCGGGACCGGGACGCAGATGATCTCTGTCTGCTGCGTCAGGTTGCGAATCACGCCGAGCGTGGCATCCACCTCCAGGCGGTCGCCGTCATGAATTCCCTGGACCGCGTCCCCGGCCTCCAGCAGGGTCAGGCCCATGTTGAATGCGTTGCGATAAAAGATCCGCGCAAAGCTGTGGGCCACCACCACGGGGATGCCGGCGCCTAAAATGGCGATGGGCGCGTGCTCCCGGGAAGAGCCGCACCCGAAATTCGCCCCGGCCACGAGAATATCGCCCTTGTGGACCCGTTTGACCCAGCCCGGCTCCAGTCCCTCGAAGCAGTTCCGCCCCAACTCCTCGTGGTCCGTGGTCACCAGAAACCGCGCCGGAATGATCGCGTCCGTGTCGATATTAGCCCCCACGACATGGGCCGTTCCGGAATATTTCATCGTATTCTTCCTCATATATGTTGAAAAGATTTTATCCGGCAGTTCGTTCAAAACCCCCAAGTGCAAGGAACAAAATAAAAGGTCAAGGTCAAAGCGTATTCACTCATATGTGAGCGTTTGATTTTTTTTTGCAGAGACTCAGCAATTGGGAATTTTTCAATGAACTGCTATATCTTCCCGGGGTGACAGATATGCCCGGCCACTGCCGTGGCCGCGGCCACGCCGGCCCCGGCCAAATAAACCTCACTGTCCAGGCTGCCCATGCGGCCCTTGAAATTACGGTTCGTGGTGGCCAACACCTTTTCCCCGGACGCCAAAATGCCCATGTGTCCGCCCAGACACGGCCCGCAAGTGGGCGGACCGATCACGGCCCCGGCGTCCATGAAGATTTCCAGCAGGCCTTCGCGCAGGGCCTGTTTGTAGACCCTGGGAGTGGCCGGCAAAATGATCAACCGCAGGCCCTTGGCCGCCTTGCGTCCCTTGAGGACTTCCGCAGCCCGGCGCAGGTCGCTGATCCGGCCGTTGGTGCAGGAACCGATGACCACCTGATCCACGACCTCGTTCTGCACCGCCTCCACGGGCTTGACGTTCTCCGGCAGGTGCGGGCAGGCCACCAGGGGCGAAAGACCGCTTACGTCGAATCGCAATTCCCGCTCATACACCGCGCCCGGATCCGGGGTGATCTCTTGATTATCCGTGCGTCCGGCGGCCCGGGCATAGGCCAGGGTTTTGGCATCAGCGGCAAACAGACCAGCCTTGCCGCCGGCCTCGATAGCCATGTTGGCCATGGTCATCCGGCCCTCCACCTCCATGGCCTCGATCACCGTTCCGCCGAATTCCAGGGCCTTGTAGGTGGCCCCGGCCACGCCGATTTTGCCGATGACCAGCAGGATCAAATCCTTGGCCTCCAGGTACGCGGGCATGATTCCGGAAAACTCCACGCGGATGGTTGCGGGCACCTTGAACCAGGTTTCACCCAAAACCATGGCCCCGGCCACGTCCGTGCTGCCCATGCCCGTGGCGAATGCACCCAGCCCGCCGTAGGTGCAGGTGTGGCTGTCCGCGCCCACCACCACGTCGCCGGGGCCGACCAAGCCCAGTTCGGGCAACAAAGCGTGTTCCACCCCGGACTCGCCGCCGTCGTAGAAGTGGACGATGCCCGCCCGCTTGGCAAAATCGCGGACCACTTTCACCTGCTGGGCCGAGTCAATGTCCTTGTTCGGCGTGAAATGGTCGCAGACCAGCACGACTTTTTCCGGGTCAAAGACCTTGATCGCGCCCATGGCCTCGAAGGACTTGATGGCGAAAGGCGCGGTAATGTCGTTGGCCAGAACAAGGGAGACCGGGCATTGCACGATCCGGCCGGCATGCACGTCGCCCTGGTCATTGCTCCGGGCCAGCAATTTTTCAGCTAAGGTCTGGGGCATGTTTTCTCTTCCTCCTTTTTGGCCAGCCGGTTCAAGGCGTTCAGATAGGCCTTGGCGCTGGCCACGATGATATCCGGATCAGCGCCCCGGCCCACGGCCGAGGCCCCGTTCTCCTCGATGCGCACGGTGACCTCGCCCTGGGCGTCCGTGCCTCCGGTCACCGCGTTCACGGAATACTGCTGAAGACTGGGCTTGCGGTTGCAGACCTTGGCAATGGTGTGGAACACCGCGTCCACCGGGCCCACGCCGAAATCCGCCAGCTGTTTTTCCTGGCCGTTCACCTCCAGCTTCATGGCCGCTGTGGGGATGGCCATGTTCCCGGAGAGCACGCTCAAATAAAGAAGTCGATACTTGTCCGGGATGCGATAGATTTCCTCCAGCACCAACGCTTCCAGATCCTCGGTGAGCACTTGCTCCTTCTTGTCCGCCAATCGTTTCAAGGCCTGAAACACCAATTCCAGCTGAGCCTCGTCCAGCCGATACCCCAGTTCATCCAGCCGAGTCTTCAGGGCGTGCCGGCCGGAATGCTTGCCCAAAACCATTTCCGTGCCCGAGCGGCCGATGCTTTCCGGGGTCATGATCTCGTAGGTGGAGCGGTGCTTGAGCATCCCGTCCTGATGAATGCCGGACTCGTGGGCAAAGGCGTTGGCCCCGACCACGGCCTTGTTCGCCGGAATGGGCCGGCCAATGATCATGGACAGCAGGCGGCACGAGGGAAAAAGCTGTTCGGTTTTGATGGATGTGGCCAGGCCGTAGACGTCACGGCGTACGTTCAGGGCCATGACCACTTCTTCCAGGGCCGCGTTGCCTGCCCGCTCACCGATGCCGCTCAAGGTCACCTCGGCCTGGCGCGCTCCGGCGTAGAGCGCTGCCAGTGTGTTGGCCACGCCCAGCCCCAGATCATTGTGGCAGTGCACGCTGAAAACGGCTTTGTCCGCGTTGTGAACATGATTCAGGAGATAACGAATCAGCTCGCCGAACTCCCCGGGCTGGGCATAGCCCACGGTGTCCGGGATGTTCACCGTGGTTGCGCCCGCGGCAATGACCCGCTCCAGGACCCGGGCCAGGAACGCGGGCTCGGAGCGGGAGGCGTCCTCGGCTGAAAATTCCACGTTGGAGGTGTGTTTGGCCGCATGGCGCACCGCTGCTTCGGCCATTTCCAGGACCTGTTCCGGGGATTTGCGCAGCTTGAATTCCATGTGCAGCGGTGATGTGGCCAGAAAAGTGTGAATACGCGGATTGACGCCGTCCTTGATGGAATCCCAGGCCCGATCAATGTCCGCGGTCGTGGCCCGACACAATCCCGCCACCTGGCAATTCTGCACGGTATTGCTGATGGCCTGTACGGACTCGAAATCTCCATGACTGGCTGCTGGAAAACCGGCTTCAATGACATCCACGCCAAGATTTTCCAGCTGGCGGGCCAGCCGGATCTTTTCCTGCATGTTCATTGTCGCTCCGGGGGACTGTTCCCCGTCGCGCAGCGTGGTATCGAAAAAAATAACGCGCTCGCTCATAATGGTCTCCATAATCAAAATACAAAAGGGTTGCGAAGTCCTCACAACATGCTACGCAAGGACTCCAGGGCTGTGATCACGTTTGCGCGAAGCGTCGGCCGCTTCGAGTGTTCACGAAGCAAAAAAAGAAAGCAAGAAAAAAATATGAGGGGTGGGGGGCTGGTTACGGGAGTTCTTGTGGGGACTCCCGTAGCAAACGGCTCTTTCGGTAAGGAAGAATGAGGAAAGAAAGCACCAAGCCTGAAATCAAGTAGGTGAGAAAAAACAAAAACCCCAAGACTTTGGGCTCGGAGGCGATAAACACGAAAATAAGCAGAGCAGTGACCGTTGTCCGGAAGGGATGTGTCTTGATCAGGTCGAATTCCTTCAAGGACGGATAGCGCACCCTGCTGACCATCAAAAAGGACAAGAAATAAACCAGAACCAGGGTCAGAGGACTGATCTTCTGCGCCATATACTCCGGCGCCACGGAACTGAACAGCATCAGCGTGGCCAAGATGCAAGCCGAGGCCGGAATGGGCAGCCCGATAAAATACTTGGAAGAAATCTTGCCTGTCTGAACGTTGAAACGGGCCAAACGCAGGGCCCCGCAGGCAACAAGAAGAAAAGAGGCCAACAGGCCCAGGCGGCCGAAGGCATGCAGCTGCCACATGTACACCATGATCGCGGGAGTGACGCCGAAGGCCACCAAATCCGCCAGGGAATCCAATTGCACACCGAACTCGCTGCTGGAGCGCGTCAGGCGGGCGATCATCCCGTCCAGCCCGTCCAGAACGCAGCTCACGAGGATGGCCAAGGCGCAATACTCGAACCGCCCCTCCACGGCCCAGATAATTCCCAGAAATCCGGAAAACAGGCTGGCCGTGGTGAACAGATTGGGCAGCAGATATACGCCCTTGCAAATGGGTTGATTATGGCGGTTCACGTTTTTTATTCAGTGTTTGGCATCGTTCAATTTGGCCATGACCGTGAAGCCGGCGCATGTCCGTTGATGCATCGTCACGCACAATTCATAGGCATCCGGAAGGTAAAGGTCAACCCTGGAGCCGAATTTGATCAGACCGATGCGCTGACCGCGGACCACCTTGTCGCCTTGCTCCGTCCAGCAGACAATGCGTCGGGCGATCAACCCGGCGATTTGGACCACGGTCCAGGAATAGCCCTCCGGCTCGACGATCTCGAATTGATTGCGTTCGTTTTCCTCGGACGCCTTGTCCAACGAGGCGTTCAGGAATTTCCCCGGAAAATAGCTGATCGTCTCCACTTTGCCGGTCACAGGAGTACGGTTCACGTGCACGTTAAATACATTCATGAAGATGGACACCTTTTGCCGCATCTCCCCACTAGCGGGATCCTTGGCCTGGCCGACGAAAACGATCTTTCCGTCCGCCGGGGCCACTGCCAAGCCCGCGCCTTGGGGCGTGACCCGTTCCGGGTCGCGAAAAAAATTCATGGTCAGAGCGGTCAGGACCAGAGCGACCAGGGTTAAAAAGACCCAGCCCAGCAAGGCGAGAACCAATGTCACGAAAACACCAAGGCCGATGTATGGCAGACCTTCTTTGCAAATGCCGGACGAGGCTGGACGCATTATATAACTCCTTTCTGTTATTATATTTTTTCTATATTATCGCATTCACGTTTGGGTGAAGGTTTCCGTAAAACACTTTTCCGCTTCTGCGCTGCCAATCAAAATCAATTCATCCCGTTCATTGATGACGGCGTCCGGCAGAGGATTGATCATCAGGCGTCCCTGGGAATTGATGGCGATCACACTGCATCCGGTCTCCCGGCGGATCTGACTCTCTTGAAGCGTTTTTTTAGCCAGCCCCTTGGGTGCCTGCACCTTGAAAATATTCAACCCTTCGGAAACCATCAGTGTGTTATCCTGCAACAAAAAGTTCATGATGCTGGTCACGCCCAGGGATGTATAGGACATCACCAAGTCGGCGCCGGCGCGGTGCAACGTGGAAATATTGCGGTCCAGGGTGGCCCTGGTGATGATCTGTATGTCCGGCCTGAGTCGGCGGCAATAGATGGTCAAATAAATGTTCAAATCGTCGTCGTGGGTGGTCACGATCACCGAAGGCGCATCCTCGATGCCGGCCTTGCGCAGGGTATCCAAGTCCGCGGCGCTGCCCAAAACAAAGGCATCATCGTCTTCGCGCACGAAACGTGCGTTTTTTTCAACAATACGATAGGAGACCGCCCGTTCCTTCAAAGCGGCGGCGGCGGCCCGCCCCACCCTGCCGCCCCCGAGAATCAATACCGGGGAGTCGCTGACGTCATATCTGCCGAACTTTTCATCATAGACCGCCAACTGCTGATCTGTTCCAGCCAGCACGAGTACTGTTGAGAGATCAATAAGCGTATCCGGGGTGGGCACCTCGAAATGTCCCCTTTCCCAAACTCCGACCACGGTCACCCCGGTCAGTTCCCGAAGACGGCTTTCCAAAAGCGTCTTGCCCACCAACTGCGTGCGCATAGCCGGCACTTCCGCGATGAACAGCTGGTCAAAACGGCCGATGACATTGGCGCGCATGCTCACTCCGAGCACCCGGCGGGCCAGGGATTGACCAAGCAACTTGGTGAACTGAAAAGTTTTGGTGCTTCCGGCCAAATTCAAGATATCCACGGACTCCTCTTCCGAGGCATTGGTGACAATAGGCGTATTTTCGCACAACTCGCGCAGGGTGAAGACCACGTTGGTGTTGATCTTGTCGTCGGCGTTGTTGACCACCAGGAGCACGGCGTTGTGAGCCTGCACCCGGCGGTAGGTTTGGGTGTCGTCCAGATCTCCTTGGACAACGTGGTAACCTCTTTCATGCAGGGCAGCAGCAACTGGCTGATCCGACACAACAAGAACATACTGCCGGTTATATTGCTTCAGCTTGTCCACCAGACTCAAAGAAATGGGGTCGACGCCGGTGATGACGATATGATCTGCCGTATCTTCCGGCAGGGATCGGACGGTTCGCGATTTCGCCTGGGCTTCCAGCCAGGGGGCGTAAAAAAATTGGATAAAGGTGAACGGAAGCATGACCAGGAGGAAAACGACACCTGAAAGCAAAACAAAAAGGGAAAAAGTACGGCCCAAATCGCTGGTAAAGGTGATGTCTCCGAACCCCAGGGTGGACATGACTGTCAATGTCCAATAAATACCTGTAATCCAAGAAAAATTTCTGCCTTCATGATAGAGCATGATCACATGAAAAAAAATACTGTAAACCGTGATCAAGACGCACAGGACAATCAGAAACTTGACCAGAATTCTGCTGTCCGGCTTGGAAGCACGCTCCTGCAAGAGCGCAACGAGTTGGGATGGAAGATATTTCATCAGGTCACATTCAACACTGAAATCAGGCGTCGATTATTTTCCAAAAACAAAGGAGCCTCATTACATCACGAAAAATCGCAGCACGTTTAGGCCTGTCCAAATCTGTATCACGGCAAAAATTACAAGAATGAAGTTATTCAAGCCATGAAGGATGGCGAGCCGTTTGCTTCTGCCCTTGTTTCTGTCCAATATCAATCCACTGATCAAACCGAACAGCATCAGCGGGATCATGCCCAGGGCGATCCAGTAATGCATTCGCGTGAAACCGGTCCCTCCCCAGTAATAAAAAGTGACCCCGGCTCCGCCGATCAAACCCGCCATCAGAGCAATCAAGGAGATCAAGCCCAGAAAGACATGCCGCTTCCATCGGAAAAACGCCCGTCCCCCCACAAAGGTCGCCCTCAATCGGGGCCATCCCAAAAAAAAGACATGAAGAGCCAAAACCGTGACCAAAAACTGGAAAATCGGGTGAATATAAAACATACCAGCACATCCTCATGATGATTTGAATGAATCAAAAAGTCCGTTGCTTGAGCAAAAATTCCGTCATGAAACTGTCAGGCGGACATTGTGAAGAAGTGTCAAGGAGCAACATCCTTGTCAAGCTCCCGATTCGAACATATCCTCAGCGGTTGTGACCTTCTTTGCCTTTCATGGAAAATTATCATAGAAAAAATTTTTTATCCGCATCGATTCAAGAAAATGAGGAACATATGATCGGCATATCCAAACTTTACTGCGGCACCATTGAACCCTCAGACGCCCTTCGCTACGGTCGCCATTCCGGCAAGCTGCCCTCCCATCTGCTTCAGTTTTCCGCGGACAAGAAGCCCGTGGTGGTCTGGAACATGACTCGGCGTTGCAACTTGAAGTGCGTGCACTGCTACGCCCAGGCCGTTGATCCTGACGGCGCGGACGAGATCTCCACGGTCCAGGGCAAGGCCATCATCGACGACCTGGCCGCCTTTGGTTCTCCCGTGATGCTGTTTTCCGGAGGCGAACCCTTGGTGCGCAAGGATCTGGTGGAGCTTGCCCATTATGCAATCTCCAAAGGCATGCGCGCGGTCATCTCCACCAACGGCACCCTGATCACCCCGCAAAAAGCCAAAGAACTGAAGGAAGTCGGGCTGTCCTACGTGGGCATTTCCCTGGACGGCGGCGAGGCGGTGCACGACCTTTTCCGGGGCGTGCCCGGCGCCTTCAAAAAGGCCCTGGAGGGCATTGCCAACTGCCAAGCCGAGGGTCTCAAGGTGGGTCTGCGATTCACCATCAACAAACGCAACATGGAAGAAATCCCTGTTCTTTTCGGCTTGGTCCGGGACCTGGAAATCCCCAGGATCTGCTTTTACCATCTGGTTTACTCCGGCCGGGGCTCGGAGCTGATCAACGAAGACCTGAACCATGACCAGACACGGACCGTGGTCCATCAGATCATGGACAGCACCAAAGTCTTGTTCGATGCCGGCCTGCCCAAGGAAGTGTTGACCGTGGACAACCATGCCGACGGCCCCCTGGTCTACCTGCGCCTGCTTGCGGAGGATCCCAAGCGGGCCGAGGAGGTTCGGGAACTGCTGTCTTTCAACGAAGGCAACAATTCCGGCCGGGGCATCGGCTGCATTTCCTGGGACGGACAGGTCCACGCGGACCAGTTCTGGCGCAACCATACCTTCGGCAATGTCCTGGAACGTCCGTTTTCCGAGATCTGGACCGATCCGAACATCGAACTTTTGGCAAAACTGAAGAACAAGAAAGACCATGTCACGGGTCGGTGCGCCACATGCCGCTTCCTGAACATCTGCGGCGGCAATTTTCGAGCCAGGGCCGAGGCTTTTTACGGCGATATCTGGGCCCCGGATCCGGCCTGCTATCTCACGGACGAGGAAATATCCGGACCGGCCGTTGCGTGATCAGAAAACGACCTTTTTTGAATTCGACAACAAAAACAAGAAATTGTTGATTACGTTTGAAACGCACTATAAAGTTCACTTAAAAACTTTCTCTCAACTGCAACTTTTCCAGGAAGCTCTATGACCTTTTTTCGCGGGCGTCGGTTGCGCCGCACTCCCACCATACGGGGCCTGGTCCAAGAAACCAGGTTGAATCGGCAGGACCTGATCCAGCCTTATTTTGTCATGGAAACGGACGATCCTTATTTCATCAAACCCATCAGCGCCATGCCCGGTCAGAACCAATTCGGCTTGGCCAAGCTGGTGGAACGGGTGGGCCGGGCCATGGACCAGGGACTGTTTGCCTGCATCCTCTTCGGTATTCCCAAAACCAAAGACTCCTCAGGTTCCCAGGCCTGGGCCGAAAGCGGAATCACCCAGCGAGCCGTGGCCGCCCTGAAGCGTTCCTATCCGGACTTGTGCGTCATTACCGACGTCTGCCTCTGCGAGTACACCTCCCACGGTCATTGCGGATTGGTGTCCGGCCAGGAAGTGCTCAATGATCCGACCCTGGAGCTTTTGGCCAAGACCGCCCTTTCCCATGCCCGTGCCGGAGCGGACATGGTCGCGCCATCGGACATGATGGACGGCCGGGTGGGCGCCGTTCGAGCAGCCTTGGACAGCGGGGGGTTCATGGATCTGCCGATCTTGAGCTACGCCGTCAAATACGCTTCCGGTTTCTACGGCCCTTTTCGAGAGGCCGCGGAAAGTCCGCCTCAGTTCGGGGACCGCAAAACCTATCAGATGGACCCGGCCAACCGTCTCGAAGCCTTTCGCGAGGTCCGGGCCGATGTGGAGGAAGGCGCAGACCTGCTGATGGTCAAACCGGCTTTGCCCTACCTGGACATCCTGCGGGATTTGCGGGAAGCAACGGACCTGCCCCTGGCCGCCTACCAAGTCAGCGGCGAGTATGCCATGATCAAGGCCGCAGCACAAAACGGCTGGATCGACGAACAAACCGTGGTTCTGGAAACCCTGACCGGCATCAAGCGTGCCGGCGCGGATCTGATATTGACCTATTTCGCCGAACAAGTCCTGGGGTGGATGCAATGAAGCACCCGGACGCATCCCCACGCAAGCCCCAGGGACATTCTTCCGGTCACCCAGAGAACCATCCCATTGGTCACCAGGGCGGCCCGAAAACCCTGCAAGACGGCGCGCCTGTCTGCCGGCTGATCGCCTGGGAAGTGACCCGCTCCTGCAACCTGGCCTGCAAGCACTGCCGGGCCGAGGCGCATATGGAACCATATCCGGGGGAATTTTCCACCGAGGAAGCCAAGGCGCTGATCGACACCTTCCCCGAGGTGGGCGACCCGATCATCATCTTCACTGGCGGCGAACCGCTGCTCAGGCCGGATATTTTCGAACTGGTGCGCTACGCCGATGCCAAGTGCCTGCGATGCGTCATGGCCCCCAACGGAACCCTGGTCACCGCGGACACGGCCCAACAGATGAAGGATTCGGGCATCCAGAGGGTGAGCATCTCCATTGACGGCCCGAATGCGTCCAGCCACGACGCGTTCCGTGGTGTAAAAGGCGCCTTTGCCGCGTCCATGCGCGGCATCGAACATCTGAAAACCGCAGGGCTGCCTTTTCAGATTAACACCACGGTGACCCGGGGCAATCTCGGACAGTTCAAGGACATCTTCCGGCTGGCCGAATCCCTAGGAGCCGCGGCCTGGCATATCTTCCTGCTGGTGCCCACGGGCCGGGGCGCGAACCTGGGCCGGGAAATCATCACGGCCCAGGAGTACGAAGACGTACTCAATTGGTTCTACGATTTTCGCAAAACCACATCCATGCAGCTCAAGGCCACCTGCGCGCCCCATTACCACCGCATCCTGCGGCAGCGGGCCAAGGAGGAAGGCCTTCCTGTAACCTTTGACACCTTCGGACTGGACGCGGTCACTCGGGGATGTCTGGGCGGAACAGGCTTCTGTTTCATCTCCCATACCGGCCAAGTTCAGCCCTGCGGCTACCTGGAGCTGGATTGCGGCCAGGTCCGGCAAACGCCGTTTCCGGAAATCTGGAAAACCGCGCCGCAGTTTTTGCAGCTCCGGGATCAAAAACAGTATCAGGGAAAATGCGGGATCTGCGAGTTTCACCGGGTCTGCGCAGGATGCCGGGCCCGGGCCATGACCATGAACGGACACTACCTGGCCGAGGAACCCCTGTGCTCGTACCAGCCCGGAAAAGCATGATCAGCCCTGGCCATGGACACCATTGACAAACAAATCCTGGACCTGATCCAGACCGGTTTTCCTTTGGATCCAAGGCCCTACGCCCGCATCGGCGAGCAGTTCGGGCTGACTGAGGCCGAAACCCTGGCTCGGGTCCGCGCGCTCAAAAACAAGGGCATCATCCGCCGCATCGGCGCGAATTTCCAGTCCCGCAAACTGGGCTGGACCAGTACCTTATGCGCGGCACAAGTGCCCGAGGACAAGCTGGACGCGTTCGTGGCCGAGGTGAACAGCCATCCCGGCGTGACCCACAACTACCTGCGCCAACACGCCTATAACGTCTGGTTCACGCTGATCGCCCCTGGCGTGGACAAAGTCCGCGAGATCCTGGCGGAGATCACGGCCAAGACCGGCATCGAGATCCTGAACCTGCCCGCGGAAAAGACCTTCAAGATCAAGGTCGATTTCCCCATGGCGGAGTATGACAACGACCAGGAATAAATGGTTTGAAGATCGCCTCCCCAGGCTATTCGGCCTCAGGCGGGTTGCGATGTGCCGGCACGATCATCACAAACCGCTCTTTGGCCTCGGCCAGCAGCCGCTCAACCTCCAAAGCCTCTTCTTCCTGAAAACTGGCCCGCAAATCTGAAACGTAACGGACAAGCAGTTCGCGGACGTCATCCAAGCCACGCTCGTCAACGGACCGGAAGGCAACATCCGCACCTTTGGCCAGCCTCCGCCGGAGATTGGCCTCAAGGAAACCGTGTTCCGGGTACAGGCACTGATAGACCACTCCCCCGGTCATTCCGGAGCATATCCAGGGACCGGGGTCGCCCAGAACCACTGCCCTCCCGCCGGTCATGTACTCAAAGGCAAAGCCTTTCAAATGCGCCCGCACGGCCAAATTTCCTTCCTCGTCACGCACCCGGCTTTTGATCCGTGCACCGAACACGGCGTCGGCCCCGGACATCCGAATACAAGCCCGGGAATCAGCATAATTCTGGACCATGAGCATGCCCCCGATGGCCCCGTAAGCAAAACTCTTGCCCGTGGAACCGTCAACACGGCGACCCATTAGGTTGGCGCCCTTGAATACGCCGCAAACGCCACCGAAGCTGCCCTTGGCCGTACCATCCTGGGCCCCGCCGTCAACGACCAGCTCAATGCCCGGAATGTTGAAAGCGCCAAGCCCGTTGCCCGGCACGGAGGAATCCAGGCGCAAGCGGACCAAACGCTCTCCGTCCGTCCCGTGTTGCCGGACCATGGCTCCGGCCAGATAGGTCCCCATGGCCCGGTCCACGCTGCGCTCGTATTGATCCGTGTACCGCACTTCGCGGGTCTGCTCATCAACGAACTCGGCCAGGGTAATATCCGAAACCAGCTTTGTGAGGAAATTAAGCGGCTTGCGCACCATACGCAGGGCACCTGCCGGCTCCGAGGAGCCGTCCATGGCCGGCTGTGTCAGCAGTTCGGTCACGTCCAGAACGTTTGTGTGGGAAACCTGTCGCAACAGCTTTATTCGACCCACCACATCCCGCAATCGGGGCACCCCCAATTCCGCCAGGATGCTGCGGATCTCCTCGCCGATGCAGGTGAGCAGCCGGACCAGATTGCCCGTTTCCTCGGCCACCTGCAGCGGCGCAAAGCCCTTTACGCCCCGCTTCTGGGCCTCCGTCCTGGTCTTGAGCTGGGTGGAAATGCCCCTTGGACAGGCATCCAGATGGCAGCGTCGGCAACTGATGCATCCGATGCCCATCAAGGCGGCCGTGCCCAATCCCACACGATCCGCACCCAACAGAATCATCTTCAGAACATCCGCGCCGCTGCGCATTCCACCGTCGCACCACAACTCCACGCCTTGCCGCAAACCTGATTCCACCAAGGCGCGATGAGCCTGGCTGACGCCGATTTCAGCGGGCAGGCCGACATACTTCTTGCTGTGCTCCCTGGCCGCGCCGGTACCGCCCTCAAAGCCTGAGACATTGACGATGTCCGCTCCGGCCTTGGCCACGCCCACGGCTATGGTGCCCACCCCGCTGGTCACGGGAATCTTCACGGAGATCCTGGCCATGGGGTTGGCCGTCTTCAGTTCGGTGACAATCTGCGCCAAATCCTCGATGGAGTAGATGTCATGATGGTTGGATGGGGAAATCAAGGCAATACCGGGGGTGCAATGCCGCGCCGCCGCAACCATCTCCGTGACCTTCTGCCCGGGCAGATGCCCGCCTTCGCCGGGTTTTGCCCCCTGCCCGATCTTGATCTCCAGAAAATCCACCGAGTTCAGGAAAGCCATATGTACGCCGAATCGGCCGGAAGCAATTTGTTGCCCCCGATTATGGCGGTACTTGCCGAGCATATCCGGAATTTCGCCGCCTTCGCCGTTCATGCACACGATGTTCAACTGCTTGGCCGCCTCGGCGTAGGTCCGAAAAGAATTCTCGCCCTGGGAACCGAAGCTCATGGCCGGAATGATCAAGGGCATGGCATGGCTGCCCACGGTAATGTCCACGTCGCTCATGGCTAGTGGCCCGGCATGGGTCGGACGGTCAAACCCCAGAACATGACGCAAGGCCACAGGATGAGCTTGATCCAGCGCGGCAAGCTCCTGGGCCATTTCCCTGAATCCTGCCTTCCCTGTGGCAGCCCTGCGCATAATTCGCCCACCTTGGTGTTTCGAAACGGCGCATCCCAGAGGGTTGCTTCCGGCTCTTGCGTAGCCTTGGCCAAACGGATCCCGGCCATCTCCTCGACCCGCTTCAAGGAGAGACCCACAACCGCGGAACGACAAAAATTCGCACACTTGAACACAGCGGCCACATCGTCGGCCAAGCCGATGGAGGCGAAAATCCGACCGTAGCCGCAAAGTTCGTGAATGCCCATGGTGGACATGACCTTTTCCATGCCTTTTTGCAGCACGTCCATGGTCGTCCGGATGACCATTTCCGCCGGACGCGCCTCTGTGGCATGGACCCTGGCCATACGCCAGATTAAGTAAGGGTTGACGGCATCCGCGCCAAGTCCGAGCAGAAACATGATGTCGTGCAGATTGCGCACCGCGGCGCTGCGCACGATCAACGAACAGCGCCTTCGCAGACGCTGAGCCTCCAGAACATTGCCCAGGTGCGCCAAGGCCAGGCTGGGATCGATATAGACCCGTCCCCGGGAAAAGCTGCGGGCGTCATCAAGAATCAGAATCACAGCTCCCTGGCGAAGCGCGGCCAAGGCTTCGGCGACAAACTCATCGAGCCGTGCGGCTAAGCCGTGCTCCGGAACAAAGGTGGCGTCAAGAACGGCAACACGCTGAGGATCACGTCCCTGGGCCGTGAAAAACGTGAGAATATCGTCAACGGTTTGCGTCCCGAACTCCGCTGCCAGGGCAGACAACGCGGATCCACAAACCTCCTGGTCCAAACAGCCGCCCAGAAGCAGCGGAGTGCGCAGTTCCAACCCTACGGCGCCAACGGTATGATTGTCCGCGGCATCCGGTCTGTCGCCAAGGATCGTACGCGTGGTGAAGTGGTCAGCCTCGCGCTCCCGGTCAATGGCCGGGTTGGTTACCACGGCCACGTTTTCCTTGAAAAACTCGGATATATTGGGCAATCCCAGGTCATTCAGACAGGCCAGCGGCCCTTGATATCCCATGGACCCGATTACGGCCCCGCCGGCAGTGGCCGTTCTCTTTCTCATTTCCTCATCGTAGCGCTGCCATCCAAAGGCGGCCAGGACATTCTCCCTGGTCATCTCTTCTGTACACATCCGCTGCGAGGGGGCGCACAGAAGATCCTGCAGGCCGACTTTTTTTCCCCGATGGCGGGGAATATCCTTGTACATTGTGCCGGCTTCCAGGGACAAGGGCCGTTCATGCATCAAATGCACCAGCTGGCGTTGCAGGGCCCGGTAATTGAAGACCACTGCCCGGCGTCCCGGGACCGAAAGCAGGGCGATTTTCTCTCCCGGCGCCAGGGGAACCGGGTCCGAGGCGGTGTCTTCCAAGTCCACCACGCCTTTTTCCGAGGACAGATAATATTCAAACTCGCTTTCTCCGAACCACAGCGGACGCAGGCCCAAGGCGTCCACGCTGCCCATGCATA
The DNA here is from genome assembly GCA_011049455.1 of Desulfonatronum sp. GTDB lineage: Bacteria > Desulfobacterota > Desulfovibrionia > Desulfovibrionales > Desulfonatronaceae > Desulfonatronum. The sequence continues at coordinate 70,705 of DSBL01000136.1, forward strand.
CGTCTCCATGCCGGGCAATGACCGCAGCCGGCCCCTGGGCAGAAGGCGGAAAAAACCAGCGATAATAATCATATACCTTGCGCAGCTCCGGCGGATATTGCTCCACCTCGCTGTGCACGGCTGGAAAAACCATGGCAAAGGCTTCCAGGGGATCAAATCCGTAGAGATTGATCAACCCCTCGATGCAGCGGTTCAAATCCTGGGAGTCGCTGCCTCCGGGCACCGGTTCGATCTCCAGCACCCGCGACGAGCTGCGCAGCCGTTCAATGGTGTTGATCTCGCCGTTGTGCGCCATAAGGGAAAAAGGCTGGGTGCGCTCCACCGTGGGCAGGGTATTCGTGGAATAACGACTGTGCCCCAGGCAAATACGCGAACGCGTAGCCGGATCCTGCAGTTCAGGATAGACACGCTGCAGCAGATCAGGGCCGCCCCGGACTTTATAGACCACGCTGTGTTGCGACAGGGACGCGATGTGCAGGTCCGGCTCCATGCCCTCCAGTTCCATCTGTACCTTGAACAGCAATCGGCCTGCCTTGATTCGCACGTGCTGACCGACCACGCCGGCCACCTGCCAGAACAGCGGAGTCTCGACCTTGGCCATGGGACCCAGTTCGTGATCATTGGTCTGGCCGTGCAATTCCAGAATGATTTCCAGACCGCGCCGGGCAAAAACGTCGCGGACCTTTTCGCAGATCTCGGCCTCCCTGGCGCGGATGCGATGCGGCAGGAGAAAGTGGCCGACAAAGAAACCATAAGACTCGGTCAAATGCGGAGACAAGCCGGCTTCATGCAATCGGCGGCTCCATAATTGACGCGGAATGTCCGTCAGGATCCCGCATCCATCGCCCTCGTCGTTGATGTCGCCGGAGCGATGGGCCATTTTCTTGAGCGCCTCGATGGTTCGGATGATGTTGGCATGGGTCACGCGGCCGTGTTTGTCGATGAAGGCGATGATGGCGCATGCATCGCGCTCTTCGCACAGGGGATGGACGGAATGCAACAAGGCAAAACCTCCGGAACCGGAAAGCACCCGGGAAGATGAATAGCAGGAAGACGGCTCATCCGTATCCGAATAGGAGTATCCAGAGTATCGGACAAGGTATCCGGCGATACGCCGCGCGTAAGACGGCTTGCCGCCGACGTGCCCCGCTGGGCATTAATGATTAATTGAACGGAAGGGAATAATCAAAGATTTTCCGTGAAGGAATCAATGCGCGGGATAAAGGGTCAAGGGGACGTTGTGACCTTCGAAATCCTCATAACTATCGGTATCAACACCGGGATCATCCCATGCCCGGCAGTAAAATGCACATATCGACCCGACAAAAACGCGCTTCGAAAACGTCCCGCGCCGTCATGCGAACTGTCTGCATTCCTCTTCATCCTCAATGGAAGAGCAGACCGTGTTCCGGCCGCTTCTCTTGGCTTTGTACAAGGCCGCATCAGCCTCTCCCAGCAGGTCGGCCGCAGTGGTAAGCACACCGGTTTGCAAAGACGCGACGCCAATACTGGCCGTAACCTTGAAAAACTTGCCGTTGAAATGAAACCGGCGGCTGGATATTTCTTTTCGAATACGTTCCGCAAGGATCCAGGCCTGCTCTTCAGCGGTATTGACGAGCAGGGCAACAAATTCCTCTCCGCCATACCTGGCTGGAGTGTCCGTACTTCTCATCTTGTTCATCAAAATGCGGCCCACCTCTTCAAGCACCATGTCCCCGGCCTGGTGTCCATGGGTGTCGTTGAGCTGTTTGAAATGATCCAGGTCCATCATCAACAGGCTCAGGGGGTGACGATACCGTTGATGGCGTTTCAGCTCCAGAAAAACCCGTTCGTCAAAATAATGACGATTGGGCAAACGCGTCAATGCATCTCGGTCCGCCCTGATGCGCATTTCTCGGTAAAGTAAAGCATTGCGCAGGGCCAGGGAAAGATGATTCACAGCCGCCAGGATGGTCTGAAGACGATCGCGTCCCAATCTGGCAATTCTCTCCGAGGCAATGCTGATGCAACCGAAGCTCTGGCCTCCGAAACGCAACGGCAGTGTCAGCATGTCCTCGTCTTGGAGAGTGCTCAAATTCCGCATGGATTCAATCCGGGACATGAAGTTGACATGAAAACCTGTAACCTTTTCCCCGGCGTGCTTGGCCGCATGCTCCAGCAAATACTGTATCAGTAAATCCTGGGTCACCTTGCCGTCATGCTCGTGGATAAAGAGTTCCGCTTCCACCTCCTGGGCTTGATTTTTTTGCCAAAACACTGCTTCAACGCTTTTCACCTCCAGAAGAATGCGCAGATCCTCATGCGCTTGATGGAGAATCTCCACTGGATCCAAGGAAAAGCTGGCTCGTGTCAACATTTTATTGAAAAACTGCAACAAATCGGCCTGGCGGGAAAGAATTTCCCGTTCCAAACAGATTTCCCGCGCCATGTGATACAGGTCCTTATAGATTCCCTGGGATTCGCAGGCTTGATTCACAAGCGCCGTAATCCTCTCGGCTTCAAATGGATAACGGACCACCGCGGAAAACCCGGCGTCAACAATCCGTTCCACATCGGCTTGCGCCACTGGAGCGTCCAAAATAAGGACCCGTGAAGGAAAATCATCCATGGTAAAATGATTCCTGGCCAGACCGGCCAACTGACTGTGCATGCCTCGCCAGGACACAAACGCCAACAACGCGCTGTTTGTTTTCGGAGAGAAAAAACCCTTGGCCCCGCTGCCGAACCGCTCCAGGGCAAAATCAGCCCCAAGAAGGGCCTGCAGATCTTCCTCCTGACGAAGGTCCAATCCGATGGACAAAAGCGTTACTCGTTGCTGATTGGTGCTCATTGACTTTGCCGCTCCCTGGTTGTGGATAAACATACAGCTGTTCGAGAGAGCAAATGCAAATCCGAGGCCGAAACAAGAATTGCCACGGTATCAGGGCAGATCCTTTATTTTGCGTTTGACAAATCCTTTTTTTTGTTCTTTGTGCCGAAGACATGAATGCCAATAAACCGCGAATCTGGGCCACGCTGGACCCCTTTCTGGAACCCGGCCCGGTCTGGGGCCGCAAGGTCGCCAATGAACAATTCCTCAGGGCATTGCTGTCGCTGGATCCTTTTGACGCCTATCATTTTTTTCTGGCCACACCGAAACAGGCTCAAGATTTCCGAATGGTGCTCGCCAAAAACTGGCCCGCCTTGGCTGCTGAAAAACGCCTCCAGGTCTTTCAACGCCAGACCCTGCCTCAAGTCTTGACGCGTCGCCTTCATCATTGTTTTCATCTTTCCGACTGCATCAATCACCCCCCGGCTTTGGCCAGGTTACGCAATACATTCAGCCCGGACATTTTTCCCATCACCAGCGTCACCCATTCCTTGAGCTATCCAAACTACCCGGCCCGGTTTCTGGATCATCTCTGGCCGGGCTGCACACCAAGAGACTGCATCGTGGCCACTTCCGAAGCCGGAAAAAGCGCTATGAAAGCCTCCTTTCAGCTTCTGCGCGACCGTTTCGGCCTGGATCGGAAACGCTTTCCCCAGCCTCGTATAGAGGTTGTCCCCCTGGGCATGAACGAACCCTTCCCCTGGGAACAGCGCGCGCAGCTTAGACAAAAAGGTCGCCGACAGATCGAGGCGTCACCCGAGCAGTGCGTCATGCTTATCCTGGGCCGAGTCAGTCCGCATTCTAAAATGGACATGCTGCCCGTGCTGCGAGCATGGCAACGGGCGTTTCCCCCAAAAACCGCCCAAGCCATGCTGGTGGTCGCCGGATGGGTCGACCCCGGAGATGATTTCCCTGGCAAGTTTCAACACCTGTCCCGCAACGTGGGCCTGCCCTGCCGAATTGTCTCCAGGCCGGACGAACAAGCCAAACAAGAGCTTTACGCCGCTGCGGACCTGTTCATCTCCCTGGCGGACAACCCCCAGGAAACCTTCGGACTGACGTTGCTTGAAGCCTCGCTGGCCGGACTGCCCGTTATCGCCTCGGACTACAGCGGGTACCGGGATCTGGTCGAACACGGTCAAACCGGCCTGCTCATCCCCACCTGGGGGCCCCAGGATTCCGGAGATGCTGATGCACTGGCCGGGTTGATCCCGGAATATGAAATCCAGTTTCACCTGGCCCAGCAGACCGCGATTTGTGTGCCGGATCTGGCCGATGCCCTGCACGCCCTCTGCAGCCGCTCGGAAATGCGCAAATCCATGGGAGAACGCGGCAGGCAACATGTCCTGACGCATTTTTCCTGGCCCAAAGTAATCCAAGACTACCTGGCCCTCTGGGACCGACTTCGACAGCAGGACATCCCCCAGCCTTGTCCGCCCGTCCCCAGACCCCTGGAACTGTCCTACACCAGGATGTTCTCTTCATTCCCCAGTTCAATACTGCTGGACACCATTCAACTTCGACTCACCAAGACCGGGGGTAAAATCCTGCGTGGCGATGACTTTCCCGTGATCTACGCCGGCCTGGAACATTTCGTATCCATGAACTTTCTTCGGCCTCTGCTCTTTTTCGCCCGCAAACCACAAAATGTCGCCCAGCTCAAGCAAAAACTCGGCGCCGTGGAACCACAGCCCAGTGATTGGCAAATCGCGTTCTGCATCCAATGGGCACTCAAACATGATCTGTTGGAAATCTACGATAATTGAGAAACGACCAAGAATTTTCCGACAATTGGGTGTTGAAAAAGTCCCTGTCCGACAGTTCGTTCCAAAGGCCCTGTAGCAAATACACAACCGGAACATGTTGCCGTCATTTTTCTGGAAACCGTATTCATATGCATTCGTAACTATTTTTGAGATAATATATTGTGGAACATATTCGTGTCAGGGTTGATACGCGAAAAAATTTCCGGCACAAGGGGCAGGCCCCGCGGGGAAGGACATAAATATAAATTTGACCCGGATCTGACCACTGGAGGACACGCATGGAGTCTTGGCAAAAACAAATGCAGAATCATGTACACACACTGGATGCATTGAAAAAATTTATCAATGTCACGGAGCAGGAAGAGCGGGCCATCACGGAAATGCATACCCGCTGGGGCACGACTCCCTATTTTGCCGCACTCATGGACAAAAACGACCCCAACTGTCCCATCCGGCGCCAAGTGGTTCCCAGCCTACTGGAACAGAAAAACACCTATGGATTAGCCAACTATCTGATCTGGAAGGAAAACAGGGCCACGGACGAAGTCCGGCCCGACTCCATCGCCCGTCAATACCAGGATCGCGTGGCCTTCACGGTCACGGACGTCTGCGCCAATTATTGTCGCCACTGCTTCCGCAAGGAACTGGTCGTGGACCGGGAACTGCAGCTCCGGTTCGATGTTGAGGAGGGCCTGGACTGGATCCGCGGGCACCCGGAGGTTCGGGACGTCTTGATCACCGGAGGGGATCCGTTCCTGCTCTCCGACGACAAGCTGGCCTACCTCATTGACCAGCTCAGGAATATGCCCCACCTGCAAATGATCCGCTTTGGTACGCGCACGCCCATTGTCCTGCCGCAGCGCATCACCGAGGGACTCAAAAAGGTGCTTGCCGGCCGGCATCCGGTGCCCATTTGGATCAACACCCAGTGCAATCACCCCAAAGAAATCACCGAGGAAACCGCCCGGGCGGTCTATGACCTGCTGACCTGCGGGGTGAACGTAGGCAACCAGGCTGTGTTGCTCAAGGGTATTAACGACGATGTGCCAACGTTTCGAAAGCTGCATCAAAAACTGCTCACCGTGCGCATCAGACCCTACTATGTCTTCTACTGCGAACCGGCCCCGGGCATCGATCATTTCCGGACGCCCGTGGAAAAAGGCGCGGAACTGGTCCGGGACGCCATCCGCGGGCACACCACCGGCTTGGCCCAGCCCATGTACGTGATCGCCACGAACATCGGCAAGATACCGCTCATGCCGGACTACTACATCATGGACAAGAACGAGACCGAATACACTTTGCGCAACTACCAGGGCAAAACCACCAAATGGCCCAATATCCCGGAATAATCAGGGACTGAACGCCTTAAAAAATGCGCCCCTCGCGCTTTTTCGCGGCTGTGAATTTCCATTGCCGCAAAAAAAAGCGAGGGGCGCGCCGCACAAGTGCGCAACCCATCAAATACTCAAATAATTTCCCAGTTCCCTGGGCGTGACGTGGGTGCGGTGCTCCTCCCAGCTGGCGATTTTCAAGCAGAGGTAATGCCGATAAATGCTCTCGCCTAGGAGTTTGTGAAGAAATTCGCTCCGCTCAGCCTCCACCAGGGCCTCGTACATGCTCCGGGGCAGAAATCGTTCGTCCCATACCCGACAATCCCACAAGCTGCGATAAACGCTGCCCGTGTCCGGGGGGCCACACTCCACCTTCTCCCTGAGGCCCTGGAGCCCCATTTCGATCATGACGGCCATTTGCAGATAGACATTGCCCGAGGGGTCCGGACTGCGCAACTCCAAACGGGTACTTTCCGGACCGGTGCAGTAAGGCATCCTAACCATTGAACTGCGGTTTTTGATGCCCCAGCCCACGACCATGGGCGCTTCTCTCTCGGCTACATAGGCCTTGTACGAATTATAGGTTGAGGCCATGATAATGGAGGTTTGACGAGCATATTTCAAAATCCCGGCAATGAACTGACGAGCTTGTCGACTGAGACTGTTCTCTCCGTCTGGATCGTAAAACAGGTTCCGGCCTTGTCTGTCCCACATGGATATGTGCAGATGAAAGGCGTTGCGGTTCTGGTCGTCGAAGGGTTTGGGCATCAAGGTCATATGCATGCCCTGCTCCGCGGCGACCCGCTCCGCGACGTAGTTGAACAACAAGGTCCTGTCCGCGGCGGCCAGGGCATCGGTATGTTCCAGATTGATCTCGTGCTGGGAGGCCGTCACTTCGTGGTGGGTCTTTTCATGCCTGATCCCGCAACGTTTCAGCGTACGAATGATTTGATTGCGTACGACTCCGCCTTTGTCATGGGGATCGGACTCAAAATATCCAGCCTTGTCCGAATGAATGTTTTTGGTGAAATCATCGCTTTTGAGCAAAAAGAATTCGTACTCCGGCGCGACCTGAAAATTGACCCCGAATTCCGTTTCAGCCCGCTCCAGGACCCTTTCCAAAACTGCCCGGGGATCGGACTGGGAGCGTCCTCCCAGGAGGTTCATGATCTTGGCGATGCAGAAACCGACGCGCTCGTTGTTGAACTCCAAAATCCGATAGCTTTCCGGGACCGGAAGAAGCAGGCGGTCGCTGTCATCAACAGTGGTGATGCCGGCGATGGAACTGCCGTCAAAACCGACCCCCTTATGAGCGATCCGGTCCATGAATTCCGGGTTGATCGTCAAGGCCCGCAACCGCCCATTCAAATCCGTAAAAAAAATCTTGATGAATTCCACATCCATGTACTGATCAGCGTTAAACGCCGCCTCTACGGCACTCTCCCCATCGGCCATGTGCATTCCCTCCCTTGTCTGTAGCCTGCCTGAACCACAAATATGATCCTGGGCCCACGGCATAAGCTTGTGGCCTGCCGTCGCCGAGAGTCCCCGCCCCTGTTATAATTTTCGTGGAAAGGGAGATAGCAGACATGCACGACAAACAAAAGCCTCGAGAAGGCCCCGAACTGTTTGACCATCATCGTCAAGAACGACTATGATGCACGTCACAAACGAGGAATCCGCATGGACCATCCAACCCGGCCGCAACACCCTGCTCACCTGCGCATCGAATACACCCTTTCAGCCCTGCTGCCCATCCTAAAGCAGGCCGGGGAAATCGATGAACTCCGCTCCAACGCTGTTGCCGGCCAGGCCCGTGCACAGGGCATTTCCAAAGACGATCCGCGTGGACTTGATCTGCTGCTGGATCTGATGCTCACTCGGGCCGGCGCGCCCCAGGAACGGCTGACCGAGGAAACCGTGCTCAAAGCCGTGGCCGCGCACCATGGTCTGGAATTCAAGCGCGTGGACGTTCTGGAATTGGACCTGGAGGTCAGTACGCGAACCATTTCCGAGGGTTTTGCCCGGACCAATCTTCTGGTGCCCCTGCGCGTGACCGACGGCCATCTTGAACTTCTGGCCCACAACCCCTTCCAGCCGGAGCTCTGGGAGGATATGAGCCGGGTAAGCACGCTGCCGCTGCGGATCTTTCTTGGGACCAGGGCTGAAATCACCCGGCTGATCGATGATTTTTATCAGTTCCGACTGGCCGTAAAAGCCGCGGAAAAAGAATTCCTGAGCGCATCGGAAAGCTTGGCCAATCAGGAACAACGAGTGCGTGTGGCCGAGCGTCTTGATCCTGGATCCCAGAAGCATGTCAGCAAAGCCGTGGATTACCTGCTGCACACGGCCTTGCGGGAACGAGCCAGCGACATCCATTTGGAACCCAAGCGGGACGTATCTTTGGTCCGGTTCCGCATCGACGGAGTACTGCACACCCTGTACCGCCTGCCCCTGACCGTGCATCAGGCCATGATCAGCCGGCTCAAGGGCCTCAGCCGTCTGGACATTTCGGAAAAGCGCCGTCCCCAGGACGGCCGTGTCCAACTCATTCTGGCCGAAACACGGACCGATGTTCGTGTTTCCACCATCCCCGTAGCTTTTGGGGAAAAGATGGTTTTGCGCCTGCTCTCCAGCGACACCACGTTAAAACACCTGGACGAACTGGGCATGACCCCGGCCCAGCTGACGCTTTTCCAGTCATTCCTTTCCCGTTCCAACAGTCTCGTGCTGGTCACCGGCCCGACGGGCAGCGGCAAGTCCACTACCCTGTACTCGGCCATGAAAACCCTGGCCCACCCGGGCATCAATGTCCTGACCCTGGAAGATCCCATTGAAATGATCGTGGACGAATTCAATCAGATCGGGGTCCAGCCGAAGATCGGAGTGGGTTTTGGTCAGGTGCTCCGGCACATTCTCCGTCAGGACCCGGACATCGTGATGATCGGAGAAATGCGTGATCTGGCCACGGCCCAGGAGGCGGTCCAGGCAGCCCTGACCGGCCATTTGGTCCTTTCCACCCTGCATACCAATGACGCCGCATCTTCCGTAACCCGCCTCCTGGACCTCGGGCTGGACGCTTTTTTGATCAACGCCGCCCTGGCCGGCATCGTGGCCCAGCGCCTGGTGCGCACCCTGTGCCCGCACTGCAAAGTGCGCATCCCCCTTGATCAACCACAAGCCGACCTGTGGCAAAAGAGCGGCCAGGACATGCCAGCGACGCTCTGGGCAGGCCCCGGATGCGAATTCTGCCGGAACACCGGATATTTGGGACGCACGGGCATTCACGAGATCCTTCCCTTTGACGAGGAAATCCAGGAAGCCGTCCGTCAAGGCGTGGACCTGACCGGACTGCGCCGTCTGGTGCGCGGCAAGGGCGTGGCCTGCCTGTTTCAAAGCGGAGTGGAAAAGGTTCTGCGCGGAGTCACCACCCTGGACGAGGTTATCCGGGTCACGGGGGGAATGGACACATAGAGGCGGCGGATTCCAATCACAGGTCTCGGCACGGCTCCCCTTCCAGACGGCAGGGTTGGGTGTAATACGCCGCGCATTGCCCCATGTCGGTCTGGCGCACCTCAATGATCGCGTTGGGACCGTGTCCCAAACGCATCCAGCCGTCCCTGCGGATGACCACAGTCAAAGGGTGCAGGTCCTCTGCTGTTTCCACCTGTACGGCCATGCGCCCCAGGGGTGTTGCCAGGAATACGTTTTCACGACCATCCAGACCGGCCAATTCCGGATTGCAGGAGGAAACCCAGACTTTCGGCAGTTCCTGCTGTTCGGCCTCGGGAATCTGGGAATGCATGAAGCTTCCCCGCACCAGGGAAAGCAGTTGCAGGGGATAATCCGGATCATCCCCAGGTTCGGGATCCAACCTTTCAGGAAAATGATACAGCCGGTCCGGGTGCGCGAACCGCAGCCCCTCAAACGCCACTGCCGGATGCTTCGCCTGGGCAAATCCCCGGGCGCGAAACGCGGCCAGGTCCATGCCCAGCGGTTCCAAACCCGCAGCCAGGCACTCGTCCGGCCCGGGAAAAATCACCGCAGGCTCCAGGCGCTGACCCAGGTCGCGCAGGATCTCGTAATCACTGCGGCAGCTGCCCCTGGGCGGCAAGACCGGGGCGGCATAATTGAGATAATCATGAAGGCTCGAACCGATAATATCCTCGCGCTCCAGCATCAGGGCAGGGGGCAGGATCAGATCCGCGACAATGGCGGTGTCGTTGAAAAAGGCGTCCACACAAACCACGAACGAATTCCGGAAGGCCCTGCGCGCAGCCTGGCTGTCAGGAACCTGGTTGACCACGTTGTGCCCGTCCACCCACACAAACTCCACGGCCGGGTCGGCCCAGTCCATTTCCCAAGCCAAGGCTGGAAGCAGCAGGGAGCGTCGGTCCTTTAGGGACAACGGCCGTCCCGAGGATGACGCGGACCATAAGCCCAGATTTCTGCTGGAAGATATGTTGAAATACGTTCCTCCGCCGGACCGGCCGATCTGTCCGCTCAGCAACGCCAGGGCATTGATCAGCCGCACGTTCTGTCCGCCGAACAGGTATCGCTGCAAGCCCCAGCCGATAAGCGTGGCCGTGGGACCGGGCGCGGCATACCATGCCAGCACTTCCTCGGCGTCTTCCAAATCGACGTCGCCGGCCCGAAGCAACGCGTCCGGGTCATGCTCGTGCAAAGCCTTGTGAAAATCAGGCCAATTGGACGTTGCCTGGATGATTTCAGGCTTGATCGTCCCGGCGTCCATCAGCTTGCGAATCACCCAGGCCGCCAGAAAACGGTCCCGGCCCGGCCGAATGCGGATGCAGGCATCGGAAAACCCCGCGCTGTTGTCTCCGCCTGGCGAAATGGTCAAGACCATCGCGCCTGACTTGCGCGCCTGCCGGATCAGCAGACCGGTGTGAGGAGAGGAACGGCTCAGATCCTTGCCCCAGTTTACGATCCGCGAGGCATGCAGCAGGTCCTCGGGGTTGTTGTGGGTCAATACGCCGAAATCCCGGATGCAGGCTGCAATGCCGGCTTCGTCGCACAGGGAACCGTGGGTTGTGGACGACCCCAAGGCCGCGAAAAAATTGACGCTGGCTTGGGCCAAAACACCCCGGTAGCCGTAACCGCGCACATGCAGCACGGCTTCGGGCCGATCATGCAGCGCGTTGAGTTTTCCAGCGATCAGATCCAGGGCTTTGTCCCAGTTCACGGGAACGAATGTTTTTCTCTTGCGCAGCAAGGGCTGGACAATACGCTCCGGCGCGTTGAGACGATCGAAAAAACGCCTTCCCTTGCGGCAAATAAACTTCTTCGTGAAGGGGTGCTTGGGATTTGCCCGGATGCTCGTTGCCTCCGGATCCACCAGAAAGGAGCAGGCGTCGGGGCAATCCAGCATGCATGCGGAGACAAGCGGCGGCTTCAACTTTTTTTTATCCATCGTTGCTTCCTTGGAATCCTCCCTGAAAAGGGAGGATTCGGAGTTTGTCCCGTACGATCCCATCCGTTATTCACGGGCTGCGCTTTGCTTTTCAGCGCTGTCGCAAACTCCCTCGCCGACTTCGTATGTCCAAACGATTGCGTGATCTCAAGCAAACATTGCAATGGTTGCACAGGGCAATGGTTTGGACCGACGAATCCTGGCTCGGTCAGACAGTGCGCCAACACGGAAAAGCAAAGTGCAGCCCGTTTGGGACAAACCCCTAATGCACCCGTTGAACATGCTCTTGCCCCTCCTTTCACCGGCCCATGGCACGCAAAAATTCGCCGGTTATGGAGGCCGGATAATCCCGGATAAATTCCGGCGTGCCTTGGGCCACGATGCGCCCGCCGGCATCTCCGCCGCCCGGCCCCAGGTCAATGACATAGTCCGCTGCCCAGATCACGTCCAGGTTGTGCTCGATGACCACCACGGTCGCATCCTTGTCCACCAGCTTCTGCAGGACCTGAATCAACTTGCCCGTCTCATGCATATGCAGCCCGGTGGTCGGTTCGTCCAAAATATACAGGGAACCCGGCAGGCTGCGCTTGCCCAGCTCTCGGGAAATCTTGATGCGCTGCGCCTCCCCGCCGGACAGGGTCGTGGCCGGCTGCCCCAGGCGCACATATTCCAGTCCCACCTCCTCCAGCACTCCCAGCCGGCGTTCCAGGGCCGGATAGTTGGCAAAAAAACGCCGGGCTTCGGCCACGGTGAGATCCAGGACCTGGGCGATGTTCAGCCCCTTGTACTCCACGTCCAGGGTCTCTCGATTGTAGCGATTGCCGCCGCACACCTCGCAGGTCACGAAAACGTCCGGCAAAAAATGCATCTCCACACGGATCTGCCCGTCGCCTTGACAGGCCTCGCACCGACCGCCGGGCATGTTGAAGCTGAACCGCCCCGGCTGGTACCCCCGTTTTCGGGCTTCCATGGTGGTGGAAAAAATTTTCCGGATTTCGTCGAACACCTTGGTATACGTGGCCGGGTTGGATCTCGGCGTCCGGCCGATGGGCGTCTGGTCAATGGCGATGATCTTCTCCACCTGTTCCAGGCCCTCCAGTCCGGCGATTTGCCCCGGCTCATCCACCTTGATGCCCCGGGCCAGGGCAATGTGTTTATAAAGCGAATCCACGACCAGGGAACTTTTGCCCGACCCGGATACCCCGGTGACGCAAACCAGACAGCCCAGGGGCAGCTCGCAGGTCAAATCGGCCAGGTTGTTGGTGCGCACACCGCGCAGCACCAAGCTGTTCTTGGCTTGACGCCGCTTTGCCGGTCCCTGGATGACCAGATCGCCGCGCAAATACTTGCCGGTCAGGGAGTCCGGGTGGTTCAGCAACCTTTCCACACTCCCGGAAAAAACCAGTTCTCCTCCCTGCATGCCGGAGCCCGGCCCCAACTCCAGGACATGGTCCGCGGCCCGAATTGTAGCCTCGTCGTGCTCCACCACCAGGACCGTATTGCCTCTGGCCTGCAAGTCCCGCAGGGAAGCCAGCAGGCGGGCGTTGTCCCGGGGATGCAAGCCAATGCTGGGCTCGTCCAGTACATAGGTCACGCCCACCAGACCCGAACCCAACTGCCCGGCCAGGCGGATGCGCTGGGCCTCTCCGCCGGACAATGTGGCCATGTTTCGGGCCAGACTGAGATAATCCAACCCGACCTTGGCCAGAAAATCCAGCCGATGGATCAGCTCCTTGAGCAGTGGACCGGCAATGGGCGCCTGCTGACCGACGAAGGTTTGCTCGCGTAGCCATTTCAATGCCCGGACCACAGGGAGGCAACAAAAATCATAAATATTCAAGCCTCCGATTCTGGCGGCTAGGGCTTCGGGTTTGAGCCGGGCCCCGTGGCAGGACGGACAGGCCCTGTTCTGGCGGAACCGGGACAATTCATCCCTCCAGAACGGCCCCAGGACCTGATGGCCGCGCTCCAGCAGAGGAACCACGCCTTCCCAGTCATGCGCCGCATCGCCGTGGAACAAGGCTTGCCATGCGCTCAAAGAAAAATCCTTCAATTTTGTATCCAAGGTAAAACCATGGGGCCGGCCCAGCGCAAGCAAGGCCTGCTCGTAACGGGCCAGGACAGCCGGCTTGCGCCAAGGAATAATGCCTCCCTGGCGCAGGCTCAACCCCTTGTTCGGAGCCAGGAGTTCGGGCTCGTAATATTCCACGCTGCCGATGCCCGCACAAGCCGGGCACGCCCCTTGCGGATTGTTGAAGGAGAACAACTGCGGGCTGAGCGGCGGCAGGCTGATGCTGCAACGGGTACAGACCGACGTGGTGCTGAAAACCAGTTCCTCGCCGTCCACGATCTGGATGCTGATCCGCCCTTTGCCATACTTCAGCGCCAACTCCAAAGAATCGGCCAGACGGTTGCGGATGCTTGATCCGGCCACCAGCCGGTCCACCACCAGGTCCAGATTGTGGCGCTGATTCTTGGTGATCTCGGGCAGCGGCTCCAGGGGCAGTATCCGGCCGTCCACCCGCACCCGCACGAACCCCTGGGACCTTAGCTTGCGCAGCGAGTCTTGCTGGGTCCCTTTTTGCTTTTCCACCAGCGGAGCCAGAAGCAAGAATCTGGTCTTCTCGGGTAAACCGAGTACGGCCTGGATGATTTCATCCTGGCTGCGGGCCTGGATGGCCCTGCCGCACCGGGGGCAGCTCATCTTGCCCAGGCGGGCGTAGAACACTCGCAGATAGTCATAGACCTCGGTCACCGTGCCCACGGTGGACCGTGGATTGCGACTTAGGCTTTGCTGCTCCAAGGAAATGCCCGGGGACAGTCCCTCGATCTTGTCCACCAGAGGTTTGTCCAATTGCGGCAGGAACTGACGGGCGTAAGCCGAGAGGGATTCCACATACCGGCGCTGGCCCTCGGCATAGATGAGATCAAAAGCCAAGGTGGACTTGCCTGACCCGGACGGCCCGCAGATCACCACCAGCTTGTCCCGGGGGATGTCCAGGGTCAGGTTCTTCAGATTGTGTTGACGGGCGCCTTCAATATGAATGACTGACTGCATGATGAAACCATGAAAAAAGGCCCTGGCGGGCCTTTGTCAGAGCATATGTGACCAGCTGGCCGACTGGAATATGAAGGCTGGTTTTTCCTGTGAAAACTAAAACGAGCGGGCAAACAGCTCGGCAATGGCCTGCCTGCCGCTGGTCTCCAGAAAGCGCGTGCCCGTACCGGTGAAGTGATTGTGCCCGATCACCGGAGCGGTCTCAGGCAGCCATTGGTTCTGGGACCACTTGAACCAGCCGTTCTTGACCTGATCGAACACGAACAGGGGCTTGTTGCACAACTTGGCGAATTCCGCGCCCCAGCCTGTGCCGCCCTTGACCGTGTTGTCCTCCTGGATGCTGCCGATGACATACACTTCCATGCCGTTGTTCACCTGATACCAGATGGTCTGCAGCACTTTGCGCATGATCGGCGCGTTGGAATAGGTCCGGTTGAGCAGGCGGGATACGTAGGTCATGCTCACATCGCCCCGCTGCAGCTCCTCCTTGGTCAGCACCCGCAGGCCGCGTGTGCGCACGATCTGATGCCCCTCAAAGGTAAAATTGACCTCGGCCACGCCGTATTTCTCGGCCTTGGCCCCGAATTCCGCCTCGGCTCCGCCGGCACCGCCGCTGTACAGGATGGTATCCTTGGCATTCAGTGTCATGTCAGCTCCTTATGTTCGTGAAAAAAAGATTCAAGCACGTGCGCCTGTTTGGAGTCACGGCAAAACATCCACCAATACTCCCAGAAACAAGAGCGCGGAGACAGCCCCGTTCAGAGTGAAAAAGGACAGATTAAGCCGCCGCAAATCCGTGGGCGAGATCAGGCGGTGTTCCCACAGCAGCACGCCGGCGACAATGGCCCAGGCCAGCACATACCACCAGCCCAGGGACGCGGCAAATCCGACCAGCAGGAAAAAAAGCGCCGCCTGAACATGGCTGAAGGCAGCCAGCACAAAGGCCGTGTCCAAACCGAACCTGGCCGGAATGGAATGCAGGGCCTGGGCATGATCGAATTCCACGTCCTGAGCCGCGTACAAAATGTCAAAACCGGCCACCCAGAACAACACACCGCAAAACAGAAGCACCGCCGGGACGGTGAATTGCGGATCCACGGCAATCCAGCCGGCCACCGGGGCCAGAGCCAGGACTGAGCCTAAAAAGAAATGACAAAGCCAGGTAAAGCGCTTGGTCAGACTGTACGCCGCGGACCAGGCCAGGGCCGGGCCGGACAGAATCAGGCAAAGCATATTCAGTCCGGCGCAGGCCATGATAAAAACCGCTGCCGTGACCAGACAAAACATCAGGGTGAAGGAAACGCTGAGCTCTCCGGTCACCAGCGGGCGGTCCTGGGTCCGGGGATTGAGCCGGTCAAAGCGCAGGTCCAGAAGCCGGTTCATGGCCATGGCAAAGGAGCGGACCATGACCATGGCCAAGGTCAGCAGCAGAAAAAGCCGCCATCCGGGCCACCCCCGGGCGGCCAGAAACGCCCCGGTGTAGGCAAACGGCAGGGCAAAGACCGAATGCTCGATCTTGACCATGCGCAGAATAACTCGAATCTTGGACCACATTGTTCAAGCCATCTTGGTTCAGCTCACCATGACCCGTAAAAACCGCTTCTTGCCAACCTTGAGCACATACTTGCCCGAGGCCAGCACATGTTCGGGATCCAATATCTTTGCGCCGTCCACGGTGCAGGCGCCCTGGCGGCAAAGGCGCTTGGCCTCGGCCCGGGACGGGCACAACCCCGCGGAATCCATGATCGCCAGGATCCGGCTGTCCTGGCCGTGACACACCTGGAACACGTTCATGTCCTCGGGATTCTCACGCCTGGCGAAAACCCGCTGGAATTCCTCTTGAGCCGCCCGGCCCTGCTTTGCTCCATGAAACCGCGAGGTCAGCTCCACGGCCAATCCGAGCTTGGCTTCTTTTGGATGCAGCCGTCCCTGCTCCACGTCCCGGCGCAATCCGGCGATGCGCTCCAGGGACAGGTCCGAGAGCAGGTCGTAGTAGCGCCACATCAACTGGTCGGAAATGGACATGACCTTGCCGAACATTTCGCCGGGCGCATCCTCGATGCCGATGTAATTGCCCAGGGACTTGCTCATCTTCTGCACGCCGTCCAGGCCCTCGAGGATGGGCACGGTCATGATCACCTGCGGTTCCTGACCGTAGTCGCGCTGCAGGGTGCGGCCCATGAGCAGGTTGAACTTCTGGTCCGTGCCGCCCAGTTCCACGTCGGCCTGCAGAGCCACGGAATCATACCCCTGCACCAGGGGATAGAGGAATTCATGGACCGCGATGGGCTTGCCCGAGGCGAACCGATTGGCGAAATCGTCCCGCTCCAGCATTCGGGCAACAGTGTAGTGTGAACAGAGCTCCACGAACTGCGTGGCGCCGAACCGGTCCATCCAATGGGAATTGAAGGCCACGGTGGTCTTTTCCGGGTCCAGGATCTTGAAAATCTGGCGCTTGTACGTCTCGGCATTGGCCAGCACCGCCTCCCGGGTCAGCTTCTTGCGCGTCTCGGATTTGCCCGAAGGGTCGCCGATCATGCCCGTGAAGTCGCCGATCAAAAAAATGACCTCATGGTCCATATCCTGGAAATGTTTGAGCTTCTGGATCAGCACGGTATGGCCCAGATGGATATCCGGGGCGGTGGGATCAAACCCGGCCTTGACCCGCAACGGCTTGCCCCGCCCGATCTTGGCTTGCAGTTCATCCAAATCGATGATCTCCACGGTGCCGCGCTGGATCTGCTCCAGCTCGGCACTGCTCATCCGTCTTTTTATGTTTTTTTCCGCAATACTCATTGCAAAATTATCCTCAACCTTTTCATCAATACGCATCACAAGAGATTGGGCAGGCACACAGACCCGCCCCTACTTGGCGTATCCCACCGCGCGTTTTTCACGGATCACGGTCACCCGGATCTGGCCGGGATAGGTCAGGTTCTGTTCAATTTTCTTGGTCAGATCATTGCACAACAAAAACGTTCGATCGTCGTCCACCTGATCGGATTCCACCACGACCCGCAATTCACGGCCGGCCTGGATGGCAAAGGCCTTGGTCACGCCCGGCATGCCCGTGGCCATGCTTTCCAGGTCTTCCAGGCGTTTGACGTAATTTTCCAGCAGTTCCTTGCGCGCCCCGGGCCTGGCTCCGGAGAGCCCGTCCGCCGCCTGCACCAGCACGGCCAGGACGCTTTTCGGCGGCACCTCCTCGTGATGCGCGGCAATGGCGTGCACGATGTCCTTGCTTTCTCCGTACTTCTTGGCCAGATCCGCGCCGATGGCCGCGTGCGGACCTTCCACTTCGTGGTCCACGGCCTTGCCGATATCATGTAGCAGCCCGGCGCGTTTCGCTTTTTTTACGTCCAGATTCAATTCCGCGGCCATGATGCCGCAGACAAAGGCCACTTCCAGGGAATGCTGGAGCACGTTCTGGGAAAAACTGGTGCGGTAGCGCAGCTGCCCCAGCAAACGGACGATTTCCGGATGAATGCCGTGCACACCCACGTCAAACGTGGCCTGTTCCCCCCACTCCCGGAGCTTGACGTCCATTTCCTGTTCGACCTTTTTGACAATATCCTCAATGCGCGCCGGATGAATCCGCCCGTCGCTGATCAAGCGCTCCAGGGCCTGTTTGGCCACTTCCCGCCGCAGAGGACTGTAGGCTGAAAGAATGACCGTCTCCGGGGTGTCGTCAATGATCAGATCCACGCCCGTGGCTGCCTCCAGGGCCCGGATGTTGCGGCCTTCACGGCCGATGATCCGGCCTTTCATGTCCTCGCTGGGCAGGGCCACGGCGGATACGGTCTGCTCGGCCACGAATTCCCCGGCATACCGCTGGATGGCCGTGGCCAGGATCAGCTTGGCCTTGCGGTCCGCGCTCTCCCTGGTCTCGCTCTCAATCTGGCGCATGGTTTTGGCTGATTCATACCGGGCCTGGCTTTCAAGCTCTTCCATCAACCGCTTCTTGGCCTCCTCCACGGTCAGGCCGGAAATCTCCTGGAGCCTTCTCTGCTGCGTCTGGGTCAACTCCTCCAGGCGCTCCTCCTTGAGGGTGAAATCGCGTTCCCGCTGGATCAGGGTCTTTTCCAGATGCACGACCTCGCTCTCTTTTTGGGATACTTTTTCCAGCTTGTTCTCCAGGCGCTCCTCCTTCTCCTGGAGACGGGTCTCCTGTTTTTTCAATTCCCCTTCACGCTCGCGGAAATCCTGCTCCAGTTCCTTCTTGCGCCGGAACATCTCGTCCTGGGCCTGCAGCAGGAATTCCTTTTTCTGGACCTGGGCCTCCTTGCGGGACTCGTCCAGGATTTTATCCGCAAGCTCCTGGGCCTCCTTCACCTTGGTCCCGGCGATATGCCGCAGGGTCAGATAAAGGCCCAACCCCCCGACAACAACCCCGAATATGAAAGCCAGCAACAATTCTATGATCATGGGACGCTCCCCGGAAACAGAGTCATGCCACCCTTGATGAGGGTGAACCGATCGGACGTACTCTCACCTGCCGAGGACGGACGGACAGCACAACCGCTGCCAAGCGGTCAAAAAAACCGGTATTGTCGCGGGGAGCAGCATGGATCACCGGCAATCATGAAAAACCGGATCCAAAGACTTACGGCGGGAAGAAAGGAAACGAACAGGGCTATTTCAGGAAAAGAGAATGCAGCATCGTGGAATAAACTCCAGCACCATACTCGATGAATGCCCCGGAAGGCCGTGTCGAGAGCTTTTTTGAACCTTGCTTGGCAAGGTGGGCGCCGCTATCCGGAATCAGGCTCCCCAGAAACTGGGTCTGCACACCATCCGGTTGGAAGCGGCTCCCGATTACTGTGTATTGGCTCAAAAAAATACTCAAGGATCACAAACCTTCCAGGGGTATAAAAATCAGTCTGCGACTGAAGAGGCATTTCCTGAATTATCGCCTTGTTCTATCCTGTGAAGCAATTCTTCCAGCTTGGTCTCAAGCTGTCCCAGCTTTGTGCATGTCAGGAGAAAATCGTCCGCCAAACCCAACGCCAAATATGTCAGGAGTTTCTCCTTGCTCAAGTTTTGCCCTTTGGCCGCCAAGGAGGCAAATCGTTCCTCGATGATTTGTTTCGCGGCCTTGACCCGGACATGATCCGCATCAGTCTTGAACGATATATCCAATTCCAGGACTGATATGGTGTAACTGGGCATGTCCTACATATTCATTTCTTGAATTTTTTTCAAGAGGTTATCAATACGCCCCAGGACCTCCTGTTTCTGGATCCGTTCCGAGTCCAGGTCCTGCTGAAGCCGAAGGTTCTCGGTTTCCAGGGCGCGGAGACGGTCCAACAGGTGCTCAACTTTTTCCTCGAATTGGGTGAGTATGTCCATGACTTATTTATACCTTGGAATGGATGAAATGATCAAGAAAAATTTTGGAACGTAACGGTTCGATTATTATCTGCGCTTCGGGAAGATCTGCTGCTTGCCCCTGGCCACGGCCAGAACGTCCGCCGGGACATCCTTGGTGATCACGGAACCGGCGCCCACCAGGGCGTTGTCCCCGATTTGCACCGGCGCCACCAGGGCCGTATTGCTGCCGATGAACGCTCCTGCCCCGATGCTGGTCAAATGCTTGTTTTTCCCGTCGTAATTGCAGGTGATGGTCCCTGCGCCGATGTTCGCTCCCGGACCCACCTCGGTATCGCCGAGATATGTCAGATGGTTGGCCTTGGCCTTGGCGCCCAGCCGGGCTTTTTTCATTTCCACGAAATTTCCCACGCGGGCCTCGTTGTCCAGCATGGCCCCGGGCCGTAGACGGGCAAAGGGTCCCACCAGACAATGTTCCTGGATCGTTGCCTTTTCCAGGTG
>DSBL01000082.1 GCA_011049455.1 Desulfonatronum sp.
CCATTATACTGGCCATAAGGTGGCCTCATTACGCTGGCCAAAGGGTGGCTCCATTAGACTGGCCAGAAGGTGGCCTCATTATACCGGCCCTCAAGTGGCTCTATAGCAGTGGCCAACAACAGCCAACTCAGCGATTGTGATGCCAGGATTTTCCCGCGCTGCTCGTAAAATCTTCTCCGACGTTTTCTCCGACGTTTTCTCCGACGTTTTCTCCGACGTTTTCTCCGACGTTTTTCCGGTTTCACCCGCTTCGGGGACGCTGACTATCATCCGGAAGGCATCTCCCTCGACAAGTTGCGGATCGGCTCCGCCGTACAACTTGCCGTATTTCATCATGTTGCGCATGCCGGAGCCGAGTTCGTCCGCCCGGTCGATTTCCCGGAAAAAGGCACCGATCACCGGGTTCTTGGGATATGGAGCGAAGGTGTCGGGATCAAGAGCGCCAAAGCCATGAGCACGGTTGGCATTGTAGGTTGTCACCTTACCGCGCTCGATGACAAGCCGGGCGGGAACGCCGCTGGCATATTCCCGGTGGATCAGCAGATTGGATGCCACTTCCCGGAAGATGGCATCCCGCAGGCTTCGACGCTCATCGCCTTCCAGATAGAATGGATCGGGGAGATGCTTCCGGATGAAGGCCATGATCCGGTCGTAAGTGTCAATCAGGTTGGTGCGCACCAGGTCGCGGTCGTCGTAGCGGTCCAGATTCACCTTGCGCAAGATCAGATCCATCCTGTGGGCCGGACAGACCTGCAGGATCTGGGAGTCGGTTCCGAGCAGCATGATTCCGGCCAATGTGATGCCGAAGCCGCGGTTTTCCGGATGCGGCTGGTAGAGCTGGGCACTTTTCACCAGCGCTTCATCATCCATTCCGACCCACGGATGCCCCGGGTGATTGATGCGCACATGGTTTCGGCAGCGTTCAATCAGGTCGGCACGAAGATCGGCAGGCTGGATATGCACATAAACCGTGTTCTCGCTGTAGGTGGCCTATTTGCGCTGGTAGAGGCGGGCAACCTGGACGGTATTGTCGGTGATGTCCAAGTCACCGTCCTCGTTGCGGTCGTAGATGCGCCCGTTACAGCGATGTACCTGCGAGCTTTCCGGGATATAAATATGTAGCAGCGTTTTCCCTTCCAGCACAACTTCATCCATCGAGAGGTAGGCGGGGGGCTGTAGTTTTTGGGGGTTGTTTATAGCCGCAACAAAATCCTTTTTCAGTTGCCCCACCGCATCACTGGCGATGCCGGT
This sequence comes from Desulfonatronum sp., assembly GCA_011049455.1. Taxonomy (GTDB): domain Bacteria; phylum Desulfobacterota; class Desulfovibrionia; order Desulfovibrionales; family Desulfonatronaceae; genus Desulfonatronum. The sequence continues at coordinate 1,252 of DSBL01000082.1, forward strand.
TATTGTGCCCGAGTCCTCAACACCGAGAAGCACTGTTCCGCCATGGCGATTGAGAAAGGCGCAAACCGTATCGTAGACGTCCCGGCTGACTTGGTTCCGGCACGCTTTGAACTCGGTCGAGATTCCCTCGCCCCCCGCGATCAGCGCCCTCAACTTGTGTTCATTCGTGTTCATTCGCGGTCCTTCCGCCCCACAGTTCCTTCACGTCGAACGATGCTGTGGAAGGCCTGTTCGGTGAGCAGGATTTTGTTATGCGGATCGTCGTGGAACCGGGGTCAGGTCTTGTATTTCAGCGTTTTCCCTTCAAGATACTACTCACTTTGTTGAACACTGAGCTTCTCGGACTGTTGAAACATGAAACCCACAGCCTGAACAGCACAGCCCCGGAATTAACAACACGCAAAAATGTTTAACTTAACGGCTGCGGGGCACAGCTACGCGGCGTCCCCATTACCTGCTGATTATGCCGCATGAGATTCTGCACCTTGAGATCCTTGGCCTTTTGCTCAGCTTCCCACAGGTCGTGCTGCATCTGCTGATTCAGCCAGCTCTCCGGGGTGGTGTCAAAGGCCTTGGCCAAGCGAAGCGCCATTTCCGGGCTGATGCCGGAACGGCCGTTCAGGATCGCGGAAAGCGTTTTCCGGCTCACGCCAAGGGCATGTGCGGCATCCGTAACCGAAATACCGAGCGGTTCTATGCACAGCTCGCGCAGAACCTCGCCGGGATGGGGTGGGTTGTGCATTCTCATCATCGCCCTCTCTCTTAGTGATAATCTTCGTAATCAACGACAATCGCATCTTCGCCCTCAAACTGAAATGTGATGCGCCAGTTCCCGCTCACGCTTACCGACCACGTTCCCTTCCGGTTGCCGGTCAGTTCGTGCAAACGAAGCCCGGGCAGGTTCATATCCCGCGGACTGGTCGATGCGTTCAACCGGGCAAGAATCAAGCGGATTCGCTTCTCATGCTTGGCCTGAATACCAGAGCGGCTACCCTCTAGGAAGTAGCGCTCCAGGCCGCGATGGCGAAAGCTCTTGATCATGGCCCAAGTGTAACCTGTGGCGTTACGAGTGTCAATTGCTCAAAGATTCGGGTCCGCGCCAACATGGAGGAGAGGGGTCAAATCTGCTCTTGGCTCGCAAATATTTTTTCAGCAAACCCACCCTTCTCTGAAGCTCCTTTTCCTCCTTCAGCCCGGTCTCGAACCGTGCCGATCTGCTGATTTGTCGAGTGATATGCTCCAAAACAGGCCGTTGTTTTGCCTTAGAACGCCCATTTTTATCCCCAAAATGGGCGCTGTTGGATTCTTGTTCTACGGATCACGGCCCCACAGAGTCGTTGACATTTCAAGGAATGCCGCCAGTTCATTCATGGCCGGTCATTGCTACACTCGATACCGTATCCACTTTGGATCGCGGCGACAGTCGAGTATGGCGCGCACTCTGATCAGGTCAGCCTTGATATGTGATGACGTTGAAGAACGCCCCTTGCGGATCCTGGAGGACGCAGAATCGTCCGACTCCGGGGATGTCCGTGGGCGGCACGAGCACGGTCCCGCCAAGTTGCATCGCCTTTTGAGCCACGGCGTCCACGTCATTCACGGTGACGTAGACGCCCCAGTGTGGCGGGGTGCCCTTGGGCGCTTGCGGCGGCATGTCCATGATCCCGGCGACTTGCTCTGCGCCGGCCTTAACCACGGTGTAGCGCATGCCCCCGGCGTTCATGTCTTCCAGGGTCCATCCCAGAAGATCGCCGTAGAATTTTTTGGCGCCCTGAACGTCGATGGTCAGCAGTTCGCACCAGCTGAAAGCTCCGTGGGTCGTGAATCTGTAGCTCATATTTGTTCCTTTTGAAAAACGCGTTGCGCTGCCTGCGATGCAACTATTGCATCAGACAGGCGGTTGGAAACCGAAAAATGACTATTGTTCCGCTCGTGAATGCTGTCAAATCCTTTTGCGGGACGGCTTGTTGCCAGGCAGGCTGATGACAGCCGACGATGAAAGGGCTAGAAGCCGTTTTCAGGTCCTGGTTGATTTGGACCGATACTATTCTGGCAAAGGGATCAGGCCATGAAACGCATTCTTCTCGCTTCCACTGACACGCGCAGCCCCAGGGTGGTGACCGAAGCCTTTGCCCCGGATTGCAAGGTGGATACCGCCGCCACCAGGGACCATCTGCAGGACCGGCTGACAAAGAGGGAATACGACTTCATCATGGTGGACATCGGCTTTCTGGACATTCTTCCGGAAAAGACCGTGCCCGACTATCGCAAGGACCTGCAGTGCTACTGGCGCAACAACCCCAACGCCGAGATCATCGTGCTCACCCCGCCGGAGCGGATCCGCGACGCGGTCTTCGTAGTCAAGGCCGGGGCCGGCAACTACCTGACCTATCCTCTGAACAAGGACGAACTGCTGTTCGTCATCGAGAGCCTGTACGAGTCTTTGAAGGTCCAGTCCGAACTGGATCATTTCCGGGACGAGGCCATGGTCGGCGACATCTGCCGGCTGACCGAGATGAACAGCCCGGCCATGCGCAAGGTGCACGAGAAGATCAAGCTGGTGGCCGGCACCAACACCACGGTGCTGTTGAACGGCGAGACCGGTACGGGCAAGGGGGTCATTGCCCGGACCATCCACTCCTACAGCCCGAGAGCCCAGGAGCCTTTCATCGGCGTGCACTGCGGGGCCATTCCGGAAACGCTCATCGAGAGCGAGTTTTTCGGGCACGAAAAGGGCTCCTTCACCGGCGCGGTGCGCCGCAAGCTGGGCAAGTTCGAGCTGGCTGCCAAGGGTACCATTTTTCTAGACGAGATCAGCACCATCAGCCCTTCCACCCAGATCAAGCTACTCCAGGTGTTGCAGGATAAGGTCTTTCAGCGTGTCGGAGGCGAGCGGGACATCCGGCTGGAGGCGCGGATCATCGCCGCCTCCAACGTGGACCTGAAGCCATTAAGCGACCAGGGCGCGTTCCGCACGGACCTCTACTACCGGCTGAATGTCTTTCCCATCGATATTCCGCCCCTGCGCGAGCGGAGCGAGGACATTCCCCTGCTGGTGGACCACTTTTTGAAGCGGCTGAACCGGTTGCACATCAAGGAAATCCACGGCGTGCATCCGGCGGTTTCCCACGCCCTGACCAACTACGACTGGCCGGGCAACGTGCGCGAGCTGGAAAACATCATCGAACGGGCCTTTTTGTTGGAAACGTCCCATGTGCTCACGCCGGAGAGCATGCCCCAGGAGATGTTCGAGGGGCTTGGCCAGGGCGTGACCTTTGCCCTGGACATCACCCAACCCCTGGCCGAGGTCCGGCGCATGGCCCTGGACAACGTGGAGCGGTCCTATCTCAAGGCTTTGCTGGAAAAATACCAAGGCAGGATCAAGCTGTCCGCGACGCATATCGGCATTACCCCTCGCCAACTGCACAACCTGATGATCCGCCACGGCCTGCGCAAGGAGGAATTCAAGCGGTCAGGAGGGGCGTCAACCACGAGGGCTCACTGAAACATGCCCGCCCTGTTTGACAGGGATGGGACAAACTTCAAGGGTTGGTTTCCTCCTTGACCCTCTCCGGCAATGCCTTTAGACATTTTTTGCAATTTCCGGCAAGCTATCCAGCCCGGCCTTTATCATGCCTGAACCGATCCTTTTCGAAAAACCAACTCTCAAAGCACTGTTGCATCCAGCCTGCATCGAGACCACTGTGGTCTCCTTGACCCGGGTCGGCTCAATCTCAGGACCGGACAAACCTTTGTGGCTTCTGGACCTGGCCATGCCGAACCGGAGTCGATGGCGGCCGGGCCAATTCGTCATGCTGCGACCCGCGTCTTGGGGCTTTGAACCGCTGTGGGCCAGGCCCTTTTCCATCTGCATGGCTGAAGGGGGAGTGCTGCGCGTTTTTTTTCAGGAAGTCGGCCGGGGCACAGCCGCCCTAACCAAAATCCGGTCTGGAGAAACCGTGGTCATGTGGGGGCCGCTGGGCAACGGTTTTGCGGTCAAACCGCACACACCGACCCTGCTGCTGGCCGGAGGTATCGGCTTGGCCCCGTTTATCGGCTATGCCCGAGCACATCCCACTCTGGAAAGCCTGCATCTGATTTTGGGCCACCGTCAGGACAAGTCCTGCTATCCTTTGAATCTCTTGCCCGCCGGTCTTTCCCGGGAAGTCCTGCGCCAGGAAACAGAGGCTGATCTGCAATCGTTCGTGAGGCATCTGGAGGAAATAATCCAGGCGTATTCAGCCCGAGACAGTCTGGTTCTGGTTTGCGGACCGCATCCTTTTTTGCGCGTCGTGCACGGTCTGGTCCTGAAGCATGGCGTTATGACCCAGCTTTCCCTGGAAAACCGCATGGCTTGCGGCGTGGGGGCTTGTTTGGGCTGCGTCGTTGAGGCTGTTCAGGGTCCTCCTTTGCGTGTTTGCGCCCAGGGTCCGGTGTTTTGGGCCACGGATGTCAAATTCTAGGCAACAACAATGGATTTAAGCGTCGACATCGCCGGACTGCGGCTGAAAAACCCGATTTTGACCGCTTCCGGTACTTTTGGCTACGGTCTGGAGTTCATGCCCTACGGCAATTTGACCTCTCTGGGCGGCATAGTGGTCAAAGGGCTGTCCTGGGAGCCTCGGCAGGGCAATCCCATGCCGCGGATCGCGGAGACGTCCTGCGGCATGCTCAATGCCGTCGGCCTGCAAAACATCGGTGTTGAATCCTTTGTAGAGAAAAAATTGCCCCTCTTGCCCTGGTCCGAGGTGCCCGTCATCGCCAACCTGTACGCCCGAGACGCCGAGGAATTCGCCCGCTTGGCCGAGTATTTGGCCGATCAAGAGGGCATCGCGGCTTTAGAGGTGAACATTTCCTGCCCCAATGTCCGCGCCGGCGGGGTGCTTTTCGGCCAGGATCCGTTTCAGGCCGCCGAGGTGACCAAGGCGGTGAAGGATAAGGCCGGAACCAAGCCGGTCATCGTCAAGCTTTCGCCCAATGTTACGGATATCACAGCCATAGCCAAGGCCGGGGCCGACGCCGGGGCCGATGCCCTGTCTTTGATCAACACCCTGTCAGGAACGGCCGTGGATATCCGCACCCGAAAACCCAGGCTGGCCAATGTTGTCGGCGGTCTGTCCGGGCCGGCCATCAAACCAGTGGCTCTGCGCTGCGTGCTTCAGGTCTGCCGAGCCCTGCACCTTCCGGTGATAGGCATTGGAGGCATCGCCTCGGCTGAGGATGTCCTGGAGTTCATTCTCGTGGGGGCCAGGGCCGTGCAGATCGGCACGGCCAATTTCCTGCGGCCGGACATGTCCTTTCAAATTGCAGCCCGTTTGCCCGAATTGCTGAAAGAATTGAACGTGTCGTCCTGGGAGAAATTTCGGGGTACATTGGAAGCTTGAGCCACAAAAGCGCATGGTTTTTTTATCCGACTCCAAGGGTTCAGCGCTGAAACGAATAATTTTCCTTGAAAAACTGCTCCACATACCAGGGGATCTGTTCCTCGTCGGAAAGGACCATGTCCAATAGGCGCACCGAGCCCAGCAGGCGACCCAATTGATCCAGTTTGTCCTCCATGCGCGGTCGGTCGTATTTCCGGATTTCCGCACGCACCATGTCTCCCTTGATTTCAGTGCGCAGACCCAACCGGCGCAATACAGCCGCGATCATCTGCGCTCGTCGAGTGCGCCGGGACACGTCTGCGGCCCCGCCCTTGAACGAAAAGGTGATGTAATTGTCGTTTACGTTTTCGCCGCAAAAGGCGTCGATGGTCACGAAGTGATAGCCCAGCCGGGCACTGTAGTTCAGATATTCTTTGGAGATGATGGCATAATTCGGGCCGCCCATGGGCGCTTCGCGCTGGGGATCGTTGAGCACGGTCTCGGCGATGATCGAGGCGAAACCGGTCAAATGCACGCCCACCGGTCCGACCCAGTGCACGCCTGGATGGGACATCCCCCGCAACAGGGCCAGAAACGGTCGGGAAACGATGGTTTCCTCCCGGACAACATCGCCTTCGGAAGCCCCCTTGAATCCGCCACCCAGATCAAGAACATAGGTGTTCAGCGGCAGGGAGGTCTGCAGTCGCAAGGCTCGGTTCTTGTCCTCCCGAATGTCTTCGCCCAGGCGGAACATTTCAGTCATGGCCTTTTCATGGACGAAGCGGACCACGTCGTGCAGGGTCAGACATCCTTCGGGGCGGAAATCCTCGCGCTTGGGGTCGATCAGATGCAAAGGCACGACTTTTTTTAGTGTTTCCTTTACCAGGCGAAACAAAGGGCTGCCTTTCATCATGTTGGTGCGAGGCTTGGAGCGCGTCAGGGCGCTCACTGTTCCGGCGTAGACCACTCGGCGTGAGGCGTCCAGAGTGATCTCCTCCCCGTGGGGCAGAATATGGGTGCCCTTTTCCACGCCAACCAGGGTTGGCAGGCCGAATTCCCGAGCCACTGCAGCCATGTGACCGGCCACGCTGCCCACATCCGTGATGATGCCCCTGATTTTGCTCATTAAGGGCACATACATGGGCGAGGTCTGGGCAGTCACCAAGATCGCGCCCTCAGGCACAGCGGAAAGGTTGTGGTCGGATTTCAGGACAAAAGCCGGTCCGCTGGCAGCCCCGGCCGAGGCAGTCACCCCTCCGGACAAGAGAATTTCATGGCTGGCGGCGGTTGCTCTCCCATCCTTCTTGTGCGCATCGGCTCGATCCTCGGTTTCCAATTGGTCCAGGTCCTTCAAATTCAGCGGCCGAGCCTGAAGGACAAACAGCTTGCCGGACTGGTCAACGGCCCACTCGATGTCCAGGGGCTGTTTGTAGTGTTTTTCCAGGGCCTTGCCGTGGCTTGCCAGCAGCCGGATTTCGTCCTGTTCCAGACACGATCGCTCTGCCTTTGACGCTTCAACGCTCACCTCGGCCAGTCCACCTTCCGGGCTCATGACCAGCTGCTGGTGTTTGGCCGCAACTTTGGACTCCAACACTTCGAGGTCCTTTTTGCCGATCTTCCAGCAATCCGTGGGCATGGAACCGTCCACCACGCTCACTCCCAGCCCCCAGGCCGCGCTGACGATCATGGTTTCCGCACGCGGGGCGTTGGGATCCACGGTATAGAGAACGCCGCTGGAACGGGCGTTGACCATGTTCAGACACAAGACGCACATGATCATGTCCTGGTCCCGATAGCCCACGCTTCGCCGGTAAAAAACAGCGCGAGGGTTGTACATGCTGGCCATGACCTGCTTGTACGCCTTGATAATGTTTTTGTCCGTGACGTTAAGCACCGTGGAATGCTGTCCGGCGAAGGAGGAATCAGAGTCTTCACCGGTGGCGCTGCTGCGTACGGCCAAGCGCGTGTCCGAGCCGAAGTTCCTGAACAGCTGACAGGTTTCGTAAAGAATTCGATTTTTCAGTTCTTCGGGAAGGGGCGCGGCCATGATCCGTTCCTGTACGACTCGACAGGCTGTTTCCAATTGATTCGTGTCCGCGATGTCCAATCCCTTGAACTGCTCGCGGATTACGTCGTAGAGCTTGCTGGTGCGCAAAAAATGATGTCCGGCGTAGGCCGTGACGGCAAACCCACGGGGCGTGGGCAATCCCGCCCGGTTGGCGATTTCTCCCAGATTGGCCGCCTTGCCGCCGACCTGCTCCTGGTTTTCACGGCTTAACGCGGCCAGCGGCATGACCAGGCAGGAGCGCTCCAGTTTCCTCTGGCGTGACAACCCGTGCAGCACCTGAACGCCGATTTTTTCCGCGGCAGTGAAAAGGCTCGGGTACTTGCCCTGGGAGAGGGCATTCAAGTCCTCGGCCAATTCGTAAACCACACCGACCAGCTCCTCGCAACGCCCCAGGACTTCCTCAAAAGTGAAAGGGCGCTGGGCAAAGAGGAGATTTTCCAGATCATTGATGATTTCCAGGGCCTTGTGGTTGTGCCCGAGCAGCTGCTTGAAATATTGATATTTGCGTTGGGACTCCGACTCATCCCCGGCAACGCGCATGGCGATTTTGCTTTTTTGAAAAAGCTGATCTAAAAATTTGAACATATCCAGAATGGTTTGATTTTGCGAGCAAAGCTTTATTGGGGAGCGGACTCAAAAAATAAATATACTCCCGATCTTGTTGAATGACAACAATGATTCATGCGAATCGGCTCGAAGCGGCCTCGAATTCCCTCTGGAATACTGGAGCGTTTTCGGATAGGTACATGGAGCGCCCCACATTACACCTTTATTTTTCCAAAACAGGAACGGTTATGCTTTGGCCCCACAAGGATCTGCTCTGCATTTCCCAGCTGACACCAGCGGAAATCCTGCATGTATTCGAGATGGCCAGACGTTTCGCGGAGATCAATTCCCGGCCCATAAAAAAAGTCCCCACGCTCAAGGGCAAAACCGTGGTGCTCTTTTTTGTCGAGCCCAGCACCCGTACGAAAACCTCTTTTGACATTGCCGGCAAACGTCTTTCCGCGGATACCTATTCCCTGACAGCGTCAACCAGCAGTCTGCGCAAGGGCGAAAATCTGAAGGATTCGGCCCTGACCCTGCAGGCCATGCATCCGGACGCCCTTGTCCTGCGCCATCAGCAGAGCGGGGCTGCGGCGTTTTTGGCCCGGCGCCTCTCCTGTTCGGTGATCAACGCCGGGGACGGCTGGCATGCCCATCCCACCCAGGCTCTTTTGGACGGATTCACCCTGAGCGAAATCTGGGGTGAGGCCATGACCGGCAAGAATATTTTGATTGTGGGCGATATTGCCCATAGTCGGGTGGCCCGGTCCGATGTGCAGCTGTTTACCTCTTTGGGCATGAATGTGAGGCTGTGCGCGCCGAAAACCCTGTTGCCCTCGGGCGTGGATGGTTGGCCGGTGGAGGTCGTGCCTGATTTGACGGCAGCCAGCAGAGGCATGGACGCCGTGATCTGCCTGCGTCTGCAGTTGGAGCGCCAGCAAGCCGGACTGCTTCCGGATCTTCGAGAATACGCCCGCCATTTTGGATTAACCGCCGCGCATCTTCGTCTGGCCAATCCAGGAGTGCGGGTGATGCACCCCGGCCCTATGAATCGCGGCGTTGAAATCGACGCGGCCTTGGCCGATGGAGAACAAAGTTTGATTTTGGACCAGGTTTCCGCCGGCGTGGCCACGCGCATGGCCTTGCTGTTTCTCTATCTGACCCGCAAAGACCAGACCGGGGAGGAATGACCATGTCCGGACCGGATTTGATTGTGAACAATGCCTTGTGGCAGGGGGACATGGTGGACGTCTGGGTCGATCAAGGACGCATCCTGCGGTTTGCCCCTGTCGGAGAGGTCGGACCCGTCTGCCGCAAGATCGACGGCCACGGAGCACTGCTGCTGCCCGGTCTGGTTGACGGCCATGTGCATTTGCGCGAACCCGGCTTCGAGTACAAGGAGGACATTGCCTCGGGCTTGGCCGCTGCCGCCGGCGGAGGATTTCGCGCGGTTCTGGCCATGGCCAACACCAATCCGGTCAACGACAGCGCGGCCGTGACCACCTTTATGCTGGATCAAGCTTTTCGGTCCCATCCCCACGGTCCGCTTCTGCATCCGGTGGGAGCGCTGACCAGGAATCTGGAGGGACAGGAACTGGCGCCCCTGGCCGAACTGTCCGAGGCCGGTTGCAAGGCCTTGTCCAACGACGGCATGCCCGTGTCCAATCCGGACCTGTTCCGCAGGGCCTTGGAATACGCCTCGGACTTGGGGTTGCCGGTCATCGACCATTGCGAGGATCCGCATCTGGCCACTGGAGCGGTCATGAACGAGGGTCGAGTCAGCGGACTCATGGGCCTCAAAGGACAGCCCGTGGTGGCCGAGAGTCTGCATGTGGCCCGGGACATTCTGATGGCCGAATATCTAAATTTGCCCGTGCATCTGGCGCATATCAGCTGCCGCCAATCCGTGGAATTGATCGCCTGGGCCAAACAACGGGGAGTACGCATTACGGCCGAGACCTGTCCACATTATCTGTTATGGACCGAGGACATGGTGGAGGGCTACAACACCCTGGCCAAGGTCAATCCGCCGCTGCGCACCGCGGATGACGTGGAAGCCTTGCGCCAAGCCGTTCGTCAGGGGATCATCGACATCCTGGTCACGGACCACGCTCCACACGCGGACCATGAGAAGGAAGCCCCCATGGACGACGCGCCCAACGGCATCAGCGGCCTGGACACGGCCTTGTCTTTGAGTTGGACCCTGGTGCAGCGGGGCATTCTTGTTTTGGACGATCTCTGCCGGCTGTGGTCCCGACGCCCCGCGGAAATTTTTTCCCTGCGCAAAAACAGCCTCGCGCCGGGCGATCCCGCGGATTTTCTTTTATTCGACCCTGACGCGACCTGGACCGTTACGCCGCAAATCTTGCGTTCCAAGGGCAAGAACACTCCCTGCCTCGGCCAAACCCTGCCCGGGCGGGTCAGGCTTAATGTGGTTGACGGCCATACTGTTTTTCATGACGCCACTGTTCCATAAGGAGAATTCATGTCCCAACCCTTGAAGGATGCCGTGGGCATCTGCAAGACCATCATGCGCAACGGTTTTGACGCCTACGTGATCAACGCCAGGCTGCAGGAAAAGATCCTGGAAACAGGCAAGGAACGCGAGGTGGATATCTGCTGCGACGCGGATTTTGAGGATCTGAGCAAACTTTTCCCCCTTCTTGAGCCCATTGGGGCGCCCAACCTGGTGGGCACGCTCAAGGAGGGCGACGTCCTGATCCGCATCTACCCGGCGGACACCGAAGAAGGATCCTATCCGGAATCCTCCCTGGCCCGGTTCACCCCTGGGATGCTCAAGGCCTTGGAGCAAACCGACGGCGGACTGCCTTTGGAATTGGCCTGTCCGTACATGCCTCGATCCGTGGAGCTCTACGACGGCTTCGCCGATATCGGCGAGGGCCTGATCCGCTTTCAAGGACTGCCCGATGAAACCCTGAAACAAAACTATTTGCGGGCCGTGCGCGCCCTGCGATTTGCGGCCAATTTTCAGCTGCCCATTGAGCCCAACTCCTGGATGGCCATTGTCCGTTCGGCCAGGAGGGTGCTGGATTATGTTTCCATTTCGGACATCATGGACGAATGGCGCAAGGTGGAAGCCGAGAACATGTGGTTTTTCGTGAAACTGCTTTACGACAGCACCATCCTGCATGGATTGATTCCCGAGGTGGCCGCGTTGAGCCGGGTTAAGCAGGTCAAGAACCCGGAGGAAGGGGAGGAACTGGTTCTGGATCACACCTTGGAACTGATGCGCCGCTATCCAGAGGAATTGCCTTATGATTGGTACGGGGCCATGGCCTGCCTGTTTCACGACGTGGGCAAGCTTTATGCCGCGGAGTATTTTGCCGGCCAGTGGACTTTTTACCACCACCATCGCATCGGCGCCAAAGTGACCCGCAAGATCCTGATGCGCCTAAGGTTTTTGCCCGAGGACATCGACATGATCTGTCACCTGGTGCGCCATCACATGCGCTTTCACTTCATGCTCACGGACCGGGGCATTCGCCGCTTCGTGGCCCTGAACGACTATCCCCGGCTGATTGAAATCACCCGGGCGGACATCAAGGCCCGCAACGGCTCCTACAAGGAATTCAACCACAACATGAAAATGCTGGAACGCGCCGCGATTCCGGAGGAAGCCCTGGAACCGCTGCTCAACGGCCACGAAATCATGGAATTCGCGGAAATCAAGCCTGGTCCGGCCGTGGGATTGATCCGCGAGGCCCTGCTTCAGGCCCAGATCGCCGGCGACGTGACTTCCGTGCCCGAAGCCGTGGAATTCGTGCGCAGCTACGGTCAACGGGAGAAACTGCACTGACAGGCCCTTGAAGAATCTCCTCGACTTGACCCTGACCGAATTGGAGCGGTTTTGCGATGTTCTGGGCGAGCCGCCATTCCGGGCCCTGCAGATTTGGCAATGGCTGTGGCAGAAGCACGCCCGCGACTTTGCGACGATGACCAACGTCTCCAAGGAGTTGCGGCAACGCCTGGCCAGGATTGCGGTGATTGCGTGGCCGGAAGTGGTTCGAACCCAGACCAGCAGCGACGGCACGATCAAGTTTCTGCTGGCCCTAGTGGACAACCAGCGCATTGAAACCGTGCTCATCCCTGAAAAGGATCATTATACTCAATGTCTGTCATCGCAAGTTGGGTGCGCCTTGGGTTGCACTTTTTGCGCCACGGGGCAGATGGGCCTGGCTCGCAACCTGGGGTTGGCGGAGATTCTGGGCCAGATTCTGGTGGCCCAGAAATACCTGGCCGGCAGCGGCTCGGATCTGAAACTGCGCAATCTGGTGTTCATGGGCATGGGCGAGCCCCTGCTCAACTGGACCAATGTCCGCCGAGCACTGGAATCCCTGCATCATCCCCTGGGCATGAATTTTTCAAGGCGGCGCATCACGCTCTCCACCGTGGGCTTGCCCCATGTTCTGCATGAACTGGGCACCTCGGGGCTGGCCAGCTTGGCTGTGTCCCTGCACGCCCCTAATCAGGAATTGCGCGCCCGGATCATGCCCAAGGCGGCTCGCTACCCTCTGGATGAACTGATTCGAGATTTGGAAACCTATCCGCTTCAGCCCAGGCGAAAAATCACCATTGAATACGTCCTGTTGGGCGGGGTCAACGACAGTCTGAGCCATGCCCGGGATTTGGTCCGCCTGCTGAACAAGATCAAGGTCAAGATCAACCTGATTCCCTTTCACCCGTCTCCCGAACTGCCTTATGACGCCCCGGACATGGGCAGGGTCCTGGACTTTGAGGCCCTGCTCAAAACCAAGGGCTTGCCCGCGACCTTGCGCAAAAGCAAGGGGCAGGATATTGTAGCAGCCTGTGGGCAATTGCTTGTCCAGAGCCGAACTCAGGCGTTTTGACCTCGAATCATCCGGACCTTTGACTGGTCTTGCTGTTTTTCCCGCGATGAAAAAATTTCAACAGGAGTAGCCGTGAAGCCTGATTTTGCAAAATGCGGGGGCTTGGTGCCCGCCATTGTTCAGGACGTGAAAAGCCTGGAAGTGCTCATGCTGGCCTATATGAGTGAGGAGGCATGGGAAAAGACCCTGGCCTCGGGGGAAGCCCATTTCTACAGCCGCAGCCGCCAAAAACTCTGGCACAAGGGTGCCACGTCCGGTCATATCCAGAAGGTTCGCGCCGTGCGCCTGGACTGCGACGCGGACACGGTTTTGCTGCTGGTGGAACAGGTGGGGAATGCCGCCTGCCACGAGGGCTACCGTTCCTGCTTTTTCAGGGAGCTGGACGCTGGCGATTGGAAAATTTGCGTTCCGAAGGTTTTTGATCCCAAGGAGGTTTACAAATAAATGGCAGCAAACAGCGATCAACTCAAACTAGGCATCCCCAAAGGCTCCCTGCAGGATGCGACCATCAATCTTTTCGCCCGCTCCGGCTGGAAGATCCACCTGCATCATCGCAATTACTTTCCGGAAATCAACGACCCGGCCATTCAGTGCAGCATCTGCCGGGCTCAGGAAATGGCTCGCTACGTCGAGGCCGGGACCCTGGACGCCGGGTTGACCGGCAAGGACTGGATCATGGAATACGAATCCGATGTCCATGTGGTCTCGGATTTGGTCTACTCCAAAGTCAGCTCCAGGCCCGCGCGCTGGGTTTTGGCCGTAGCCGGGGAGTCGCCTTACCGTCGACCCGAAGATTTGGCCGGGAAAAAAATTTCCACGGAGCTGGTCAATTTTACCCAGCGCTATTTTCAGTCCGCGGGAATCCCGGTGACCGTGGAGTTCTCCTGGGGCGCCACCGAAGCCAAGGTTGTCGAGGGCTTGGCCGATGCCATTGTCGAGGTCACGGAAACCGGATCAACCATCAAGGCCCATGGTCTGCGCATCATCGCTGAAATGATGCAGACCAACACGCAGTTCATCGCCAACAAAAAGGCTTGGGATAATCCTATCAAAAGGGCCAAGATCGAGCAGATCGACATGATGCTCAAGGGCGCGCTCAGGGCTGAAAAGCTGGTCGGCCTGAAAATGAACGTGCCCCAGGCACGCATCGAGGGGATCATGGAAACTTTGCCCAGCCTGAATTCACCGACGGTCGCCCACCTGCACAACAGCGACTGGCTGTCCGTGGAGGTCATTGTCCAGGAGGACGTGGTCCGGGAACTTATCCCGAACTTGGCGCGCATGGGGGCTGAGGGCATCATCGAATATTCGCTGAACAAGGTGATTTGAGCCGACGCGCAGCGTCACTGTCGAGGCCGGAAGTGCGATACAAGACACGGCGTCAGGTCCGAAAGCAGACAATGTTCGGTTATTTTTTGTCATTCGCCTGCATTTCTTTCTTGGGAGTTATTATGCTCCTGGCCGGATGTGCAGGTCACCAGACCAAACGCGGCGATGAGCGCGTCAGCAACCGGGAAATGGAGATACGCTTGGACTTGGCCGAGGCCTATCTGCGCAATGGCGAACATCGCTTGGCCCTGCAGGAATTGAGTTCAATCCAGTCTCAGGCCCAATTCCTGCCGCGTTTCCACTTTTGTCTGGGCTATACCGAACTCATGTTGGGCAATGGAGTCGAGGCCAGCGTTGCGTTTCGAAAAGCCGTGACCCTTGACCCGGATCATGCGGAGGCCTGGAACAATCTCGGATTGGCCCTGCTGTCCATCAACAAACCAGAACAGGCCGAGGAGGCTTTTGCCAGCGCCCTGGCCATTCCCACCTACCGTACCCCGGAAGTGCCTGCCTTGAACCTTGCCCGGTTGCATCTGGACCGCGATCGTCAGGATTTGGCCTTGCGCTATGTGCATCTGGCCTTGGAACTGAACTGGCGCTTTACCAAGGCCTATTTGCTTGCGGCGGAAATCGAAATGGCGCGTGGCCAAACCGACCAGGCCATCGCTTTCCTTAAAAGAGGCGCTGAAGCCAACCTCAATGATCCCCAAATTTTGCTCACCTTGGCTGAATATCTTCTCCTTTCCGGCCATTTTGACCAGGCTGCGCCGTGGCTGGAGCGCCTGCTCGCCACGGCCGCCCCGGACAGCAAGGAGGCGGCAAGAGCCTTGGAATATCAACAGGCCTTGGCGCAACGACATGAGGCCTTCATGATTCAGGAAGAGGTGATCATGGAGCGTGACGTGCCGGAATTAGACCGCCTGGAACAGGCTGAGCAGGCGCCTGTTCCAGGAGTCTCTCCGGACGATCAAGACGGGAGCTTTTCCCAAAATCCTTCGGAATTTGTATATATTGTGCAGGTCGGCGGTTTTCTGGATAAAAGCAATGCCTCGAAATTCCAGGAAATCCTGAAAGCCAAGGCCTACTCGGCGGAATTGACCGAGATTTTGCGCAGGGGAAAGATTTGGCATTTGGTGTTCATTGCCGCGACACAAGACAGACTGGAAGCTGAGGGAATAGCCAAGCAGTTCAGGAAGCGGGAAAAAATGGATGCCGTGGTGGTCAAGGTTGGACAGGGACGGTATCTGGAGTGACGCGTTCCGGGTGAGTCCAAGAATCGACGAGTTTGCGTTAAATCAGCATATGGCCGCGTTTCTCCGGACGGTTCCAAGCCCTCGCAACCGACCAAGGATTCTGGGGATCAATCCTTGGATTTACGATTTTGCCGCATTCAACCTGTGGTCCCGACCCGTCGGTCTATTGGCCTGCCTGAGCATGCTGCGCCGCGCCGGGGCGTCCGTTGACCTGCTGGACTGCCTGGAACCCGCCGATGAAAGCGGCTTTTGGCCGTCGACACGAAACAACGGAACGGGGCGCTATCCCAAGACGCTCATCCCCAAACCCAACGCCCTGCGCTTCATCCCTCGCAATTTTGGCCGCTACGGCCTGCCCCCGGCACATGTCGAATCCGTTCTGAAGCGGTTTGCATCCCCGCCCGACGCCGTGTTGCTCTCCTGCGTCATGACCTATTGGTATCCCGGGATCACGGCCATGATCCGCCTTGTGCGCCGCATCTGGCCTCGAACGCCGATCATCCTGGGCGGCATTTACGCCACGCTCTGTCCGGATCATGCCCAGGGTCAGGAGGCTGATCTTGTTTTGCCGGGCCCCTTGGAACTCGCTGACAATTGGAAGAGCTTTTGGCGATTTTTGGGATGCGAACCGCCTTTGCTACCGCGAAACGCCGGCTTTGAACTGGCTCTGGATCTGTATGCCCGGCCGGATTTTTCCGTTTTGCTGGGTTCCAGGGGGTGTCCGTTTGCCTGCCCCTACTGCGCATCCAAACAGCTTTTTACCGGATATTGGCATCAATCCGCCTTTGATCTTGCGCAAGCCCTGGCGAAAGAATCCGCAAGGGGCGTGCGGAATTTTGCTTTTTACGACGACGCGTTGCTGGTGGACGCAAAAGATTGGCTGATTCCATTTATGGAGAAGTTGTCGCGAAACAACGTTTCTTTTCGATTCCATACGCCCAATGCCGTCCATATTCGTTATCTGACGCCGGCCTTGTGCCAGTTGATGCGCCGCGCTGGTTTTCAAACCATCCGTCTCGGCCTGGAAACCTCGGCTTTTGAGGCTCGCTTGGATGAAAAGCTCAATGTGGAACACTGGGTTGCGGCCCTGGAGGCCCTTTTTGCGACTGGATTCACCGCGGAACAAATCGGCGCGTACGTTTTGTTCGGTTTGCCGGATCAGGACATGGACGAGGTCCGCGAAACCATTCGCTTTGTACGCAGTTCAGGACTTCGGCCGCATTTGGCCTTTTACTCGCCCATTCCGGGGAGCGCCCTTTTTTCCCGTGCTTGCGAAACATCTTCCTACCCCCTAAAGGACGAGCCGCTTTTCCACAATCCTTCTCTCTGGCCCTGCGTGCCCGGGGGATTTTCCTGGCAGGCCAGGGATCAATGGCGACGGCTGACCTGTTAATTGGAATTGTTTCTCTTGGCCTGGCTGGAAAAAGTCTTTATTTTCAGTTAATAAAAATGATCACGGCGATATGAAGCCAGCCATGCCGATGACGCGGCATGGAGAAAAACGCACTGAAGCAGACAGCATTTGCCAAACACTTCACCTTCGGGAGCAGCCATGGCCCAAATCAAACAGGCCCGGCTCCTTGACGATCCGTTGTGGTACAAGGATGCCGTTGTTTATGAAGTTCACATCAAGGCTTTTTTCGACAGCAACGCCGACGGAATCGGCGATCTGCCCGGCCTGACTCGCAAATTGGACTACCTGGCTGATCTGGGCATCTCGGCCATTTGGCTGTTGCCGTTTTATCCCTCGCCGCTGCGCGACGATGGCTACGACATCGCGGACTATTTCAGCGTCCATCCGCAATACGGCACGATCAAGGACTTCAAGACCTTTTTGCGCGAGGCCCACAAGCGCGGTCTGCGCGTGATTACCGAGCTGGTGCTCAACCACACCTCGGATCAGCATCCCTGGTTTCAACGCGCCCGGCACGCCCCGCCCGGTTCGGCCTGGCGCAATTTCTACGTCTGGAGCGACACCCCGGAGAGCTACCAGGACGCCCGAATCATTTTCAAGGATTTCGAAACCTCCAACTGGT
Source organism: Desulfonatronum sp. (assembly GCA_011049455.1). Taxonomy (GTDB): domain Bacteria; phylum Desulfobacterota; class Desulfovibrionia; order Desulfovibrionales; family Desulfonatronaceae; genus Desulfonatronum. Next base: position 18,715 of record DSBL01000082.1, read on the forward strand.
CCTGGGATCCAGTGGCCAAGGCCTACTACTGGCATCGGTTCTACTCGCACCAGCCGGATCTGAACTTCGACAACCCCCAGGTGGGCAAGGCCCTGTTTCGGGTTATTGACTTCTGGATGAAGATGGGGGTTGACGGCATGCGCCTGGACGCCGTGCCCTATCTTTATGAACGCGAGGGCACCAACTGTGAAAACCTGCCGGAAACGCACCAGTTCCTCAAGGATCTGCGCTCCCACATCGATGCGCGTTACCCCAACAGAATGCTGCTGGCCGAAGCCAACCAGTGGCCGGAGGATGCCTCGGCCTATTTCGGCGACGGCGATTCCTGCCACATGGCCTTTCATTTTCCGCTCATGCCCAGGCTGTTCATGGCCTTGCACATGGAGGAATATCATCCGATCATCGATATTTTTGAGCAGACCCCGGCCATTCCGGACAATTGCCAGTGGGCTTTTTTCCTGCGCAACCACGACGAACTGACCCTGGAAATGGTTACGGACGAAGAGCGGGACTACATGTATAGGATGTACGCCCGCGATCCGCGGGCGCGGATCAATCTCGGCATCCGCCGTCGCCTGGCCCCGTTGCTGGAGAATGACCGCAAAAAGATCAACCTGCTCAACGCCATCCTCTTCACCATGCCCGGCTCCGTGGTCCTCTATTACGGAGACGAATTGGGCATGGGCGACAACTATTATCTGGGCGACCGCGACGGGGTGCGCACGCCCATGCAGTGGAGCGCGGACCGTAATGCCGGCTTTTCCCGGGCCAATCCCCAAAAGCTTTACCTGCCCGTGGTCATTGACCCAGAGTACCACTACGAAGCCATCAACGTGGAAACCCAGGCCCAGAACCAGGCCTCATTGCTGTGGTGGAACAAGCGACTGATCGCCATGTACAAGAGGTTCAAGGCTTTTGGCCGAGGGGAGATCGACTTTTTGCGCCCGGACAACCCCAAGGTGCTGGCTTTTCTGCGCCGCCACCAGGACGAACACCTGCTGGTGGTGGCCAACCTGTCCCGCCACTGCCAGCCGGTTCAGCTGGACCTGGAGGGCTATGCCGGATGGATCCCGGAAGAGGTTTTCAGCCGCAACCGGTTTCAGCCCGTGCAGGACGATTCCTATTCCCTGACCTTGAGCTCCTACGGCTATTACGTTTTTCAACTCATTCGCGCCCAACAGTCCGAAAAGATCGCGCACCTCAAGGAGCTGCCTGTGCTGGCCATCCGGTCGGCTGAGCAGGACATCTGGAGCGGCGAGGTCGGCCGGCGCTTGGAGAACCAAATCCTGCCGAGCTTCTTGCCGACCCGGCGGTGGTTCAGGGGCAAGGCCCGGTCCATCCAGCAGGTGTCCATCGTCGATGTCCTGGAGTTCAACCATTCGGATCAGGTCTCGCTGATCCTGATTGTGGACGTGGAATATGTCGAAGGCTCGGCCGAAACATATGTCCTGCCCTTGACCATGGCCTGGGGCGAGGACGCCGGGACGATTCTGCGCCGGGAAGCGGCGCATGTGCTCAGCCGCATCGAGCGGAACTCCCGCTCAGAGACCATCCAGGGCGTCCTGTTCGAAGCCCTGTATGCCCCGGACTTCGGCAAACGGATGATCAAATTCCTGGCCAAACGCCAACACCTCAAGGGGCGGCGGGGCGAACTGCATGCCTGGCCCGGCAAAAACCTCCGGCAACGCGATGTTCTGCGCCTGGAGCCGCAGCTGATGCGCCTGGAGCAGAGCAATTCATCCCTGAACTACGATTCCGAGCTGATCCTGAAACTCTATCGTCGGCTGGATCACGGGCCCCAGCCGGAGCTGGAACTGTGCCGTTTCCTCACGGAGCGTACCACGTTTTGCAACATCCCGCTGTATGCCGGCGCGTTGACCTATCACCAGAACGGGGCCGAGGAGTGCGTTTTGGGCGTGCTGCAACAGTTCGTGCCCAGCCATGGGGATGCCTGGAAATACAGCCAGGACGCCCTGGAGCGGTTCGTTGAATTGATTCTGGCCCAGGGCACTCTCCTCGAAGTCCCGCAGTGCCCCTGCGGGTATTGGGATGTTCTGGGGGGGAACACGTCGCAGTCGGTGACCGAGCTGGTCGGTCCGTACCTGGAGATGATTGCCCTGCTCGGCAAACGCACGGCTGAGATGCACATTGCCCTGTCCTGCAAAAAAGACGATCCGGCTTTTGCTCCGGAACCTTTTTCCTATCTTTACCAGCGTTCCCTGTATCAAAGCCTGCAAAGCCAGCTCAAGACCGTGTTCGGATTGTTGCGCAAGAACATCAAGCGCCTGGAGCCCGATCAAGCAGAGTCGGCCCAGGCGGTCCTGGCTGCGGAAAAACAGATCCTGGAGCGGTTCAGAGCCGTGCACCGGCATAAGATCGAGGTGTCCAAGATCCGCATCCATGGCGATTATCACCTGGGGCAGGTCCTGTACACGGGCAAGGATTTCGTGATCATCGACTTCGAAGGCGAACCGGCCCGGCCCTTGAGCGAGCGGAGGCTGAAACGTTCGGCCCTGCGCGACGTGGCCGGAATGCTGCGCTCCTTCGACTATCTGGCCCAGATGGTCCTGCGCGACCAAATTCAGGTGCGCAAGACCGACGCGGCCCTGCTCGAGCCCTGGCTCGACGCCTGGTCCTCGACGGTTTCCGGCGTGTTTCTCAAGGCCTATCTGCTCGATGCCAAGGGCCGCGTCTTTCTCCCAAAGGACGACGCGGAGATCAAGAATCTCTTGGATATTTTCGTTCTGGACAAGGCCGTGTACGAACTGGGATACGAGCTGAACAACCGCCTGGATTGGGTGGACTTGCCGCTCAAGGGCCTCAAAAACCTCACGGAGGTGACGATATGAACCAAGCCGTAGCGGGAATCAGCCTGTTTTCGGAAACGGATATCTATTTGTTCAAGGAAGGCCGTCATTTCCGGCTTTATGACAAGCTGGGCGCGCACCCTATGGAGGTGGACGGCCGGCACGGCACCCTGTTCGCGGTCTGGGCGCCCAATGCCGAACGGGTCAGCGTGATCGGTGATTTCAATGACTGGAATCATGACACTCATGTCTTCTATCCCCGGCTGGATGAATCCGGCGTGTGGGAAGGTTTCGTGCCCGGCGCGCATCATGGCCATCTCTATAAATACCACATTCGCTCCAAGCATCACCTGTACAGCACGGACCGGGCCGACCCCTTTGCCCGGCACACGGAAATGCCGCCGAACACCTCCTCGGTGATTTGGAATCTGGATCACCACTGGCATGACGATCCATGGATGACCGAGCGCGGGTTGCGGAATGCTTTGCGCGCCCCGCAAGCCTTATATGAAATGCATCTCGGCTCCTGGCGGCGCGTTCCCGAGGAATCCAACCGGTTTCTGAACTATCGTGAGCTGGCGGCCCGCCTGCCCGGCTATGTCCGTGATCTGGGTTTCACGCACGTGGAACTGCTCCCTGTCATGGAGCACCCGTTCTATGGCTCCTGGGGGTATCAGACCCTGGGTTATTTCGCCCCCACCTCGCGCTTCGGCCCGCCCCAGGAGTTCATGTATCTGGTGGATCAGCTGCATCAACACGGCATCGGCGTGATCCTGGACTGGGTGCCGTCACACTTTCCGGGCGACGGCCACGGCCTGGCCTATTTCGACGGGACCCACCTCTACGAGCACGAGGACCCGCGCCAAGGCTACCACCCGGACTGGAACAGCTATATTTTCAACTACGGCCGCAGCGAAGTGCGTTCCTTTTTGATCAGTTCGGCCCTGTTCTGGCTGGACAAGTATCATGTGGACGGCCTGCGCGTGGATGCCGTGGCGTCCATGCTCTACCTGGACTATTCCCGGCAAGACGGTGAATGGATCCCGAACAGGTTCGGAGGCCGGGAAAACCTCGAAGCCATTGATTTTTTGCGGGCCATGAACGAAGCCGTGTACGCCAACTATCCGGATGCTCAGACCACAGCCGAGGAATCCACGGCCTGGCCCATGGTTTCCCGACCCACGGATGCCGGGGGCTTGGGTTTCGGCATGAAATGGAACATGGGCTGGATGCACGACACCCTGGACTATATGTCCAGGGATCCGATCCACCGGCGGCACCACCACAATCAGTTGACCTTCAGCATCTGGTATTCCTTTGCCGAGAACTTTGTCTTGCCCATGTCCCATGACGAGGTGGTCTACGGCAAAGGCTCGTTGCTGAACAAGATGCCGGGCGACGAATGGCAAAAGCGGGCCAACCTGCGCCTGCTCTACGGCTATATGTACGGCCACCCCGGCAAAAAGCTGCTGTTCATGGGCGGGGAGATCGGACAGTGGTCGGAGTGGAGCCACGAAAAGAGCCTGGAGTGGCACCTGCTGGAGCAATCCGAACACCTGGGCTTGCAGCGCTGGGTGCGGGATTTGAACCATCTTTACCGCGCAGAACCTGCATTGTATGAATTGGATTTTGATCAGGCCGGCTTTTCCTGGGTTGAATGCAATGATGCCGATCAAAGTGTGGTCAGTTTTATACGCAACGGCGCTTGTACCAAGGATCTTGTGCTGCTGGTGGCGAATTTCACGCCGGTGCCGCGGATGAATTATCGTGTGGGTGTGCCCAGGGGAGGATTCTGGCGGGAAATTCTGAACAGCGACGCCCCCCTGTACGGAGGCAGCGGCCAAGGAAACATGGGGGGAGTGGAAGCGGCCCCTTTGCCATGTCATGGTCACTATTCTTCTCTGGCTTTGACCCTTCCTCCTTTAGGAGTCATTTTCCTGAAAAGCGACGATCCTGGAAATAATGACGAGGTTTGTCGCAACGATTTGCTTGCGGATATCCCGGAAATGCCCACGGTGGATTTCTTTCTGAGAAGGCTGGGTTAGCTTACAGGGGAAATGAAAAAAGCGCGCGAGACGAGCTGAATCCCGAATCCCTAAGACCATGTCCATTCAACGTTCCAGCGGCATCCTTTTGCACATCACCTCTTTGCCCTCGCGATTCGGCATCGGCGATCTGGGGCCGGAGGCCAAGCGGTTCGTGGACTTCTTGGCTCGCTCCGGCCAGAGTTGGTGGCAGATCCTGCCGCTCAACCCAACATCGTCCGTCCACGGCAACTCCCCCTACAGCAGCAGCTCGGCCTACGCCGGCAACACGTTGCTGATCAGCCCGGAGGAAATGCTCTACTCCGGGCTGTTGGAAGACCAGGATCTGGACTGTTTGCCGAGCATGCCCCTGGGCCGTGCCGATTACGATCAAGCCGAGTCTTTGCGCGCTTCCCTGCTACTGAAGGCTTTTGCCCTGCTGGACTCCAGGCCGGAAATCAGGGAATCTTTTTTCGGCTTTTGCGCTCGGCAGGCGCATTGGCTCCATGATTACGCGCTGTTCATGGCTCTGAAACAGTCTTTCCAGAACAGGCCCTGGTACCAATGGCCCGAGCAACTTCGCAGGCGCGATCCCCAGGCTCTGGGTGAATACAGCCTCTCTCTGCGCCCGGAAATGGATCTGATCCGTTTCGGACAATATATTTTTTTCACGCAGTGGACCACCTTGCGTCGGTACTGCCAAGACCACGGCGTGCAGCTGATCGGCGACATCCCCATTTACGTCAACGAAGACAGCGCCGATGTCTGGGCCCACCCCCATGTTTTCAAGCTGGACGAAAACCTCCGGCCGCGTGTGCTGGCCGGCGTACCACCGGATTACTTCAGCGCCACGGGCCAGCTTTGGGGCAACCCCGTCTACGACTGGGAACAGCTGCGTGCGGACGGCTTTTCCTGGTGGCTGAACCGGATCCGGCACAATACCGAGATGTTCGATCTGGTCCGGCTGGACCACTTTCGGGGGTTTGTCGGTTGCTGGGAAGTGCCGGCGGGTGAAACCACCGCTGTCAACGGCTCCTGGGTGGATGTGCCGGCCAGGGATTTTTTGCGGGCCGTGGCCGACAATCACACCCCCTTGCCCTTGATCGCCGAGGATCTGGGCACCATAACGGACGACGTGCGCACGGTGATGCGCGAATTCGGTTTGCCGGGCATGAAAATCCTGCTTTTCGCCTTTGGCCCGGATCTGCCCACGAACCCGTACGCCCCGCATAATCATGAGCGCAAATGCGTTGTCTACACTGGAACCCACGACAACAACACGGTCCGCGGCTGGTTTGAGCAGGAAGCAGACCAGGAGACCCGCGCCCGGCTCGAAGCCTATTTGGGCGTCGAATGCAAGGCGGACAACATCGCCTTGAAAATGGTCCGCCTGACCATGCAGTCCGTGGCAGATTTGGCGATTTTTCCCCTCCAGGACCTGCTCGGCATGGACGCCGGAGCGCGGATGAACATGCCGGGCGTGGCCAACGGCCATTGGACGTGGCGGCTTCAGTCGGGGATTCTGACGAATACTTTGGCCGAGAACCTCTTGACGTTAACCGCGCTCTACGGCAGGACTTCGCAACACCCATGAAACACGTTTTGATCATCATCGTCATGCTGGCGTTTTCGGGGGCATGGATCGCTTCGGCCCCCTGCGTCGAGGCCTCGTTGGATCAGGCCGTCCAGTTTTTTCAAGTTGAGAAAAACACCGAAGCCCTCCAGGCAGTGCAAGATTATCTACGCAAGAGGCCCGATGAACCCCGGGGCATGTTTCTGCACGGCTTGATTTTGGAGCGGATGGGGCAGACCATGGAAGCCATGGAAGTTTACCAAGATCTTATCCGCATTCATCCTGAATTTCCCGAGCCATACAACAATTTGGCCGGACTGCTGGCCCGTGAGGGACGCTACGAGGAGGCCAAAGAAATCCTCCAGCAGGCATTGCTGACCCATCCCAGTTATGCCGCTGCGCACCAGAACTTGAGCAAGATTTATTCAGCCATGGCTAGTCAGGCGTATCGCCGTGTACTTGGAGCCAAGGAAAACGGCTTGCAGGTCAGCCTTGAACCGCTTGAAGAGCTTTCATCCTTTGACCGGCAGACCCTTTTGGCTGTTTCCGCCACGGCCGGGGCACCTCCTTCCTCTTCCCCTCCCTTGACTGAGGAAAAGTCTACAGCCGCTGAGACGCCCGTTGTTCCCCTGACTGTTGCTGAAGTGAGCAAAAATGAAGACCCAAGTCAGAAGCAGCCAGTCCCTGAGCCCACGCCGTCCGCCCGCGTTGCGGAAGAATTGCCGCGAACTCCAGAGCCTTCGAGAACGCCTGACCCAGTATGGCCGCAGGCATTGGATCTGCAACAGCAGATGAAAAGTCTGCTCCATGAATGGGCCAAGGCCTGGGCCAACCAGGACGTATCGGCTTACTTGTCCTTTTACAGTTCATCGTTTGTTCCGGAAAGGGGCTTGAGCCGTCAGGCATGGCAAGAACAGCGCAAGACCAGGGTCGCAGCACCCCCGTTCATCAACATTACTTTGTCCGAGGTCACGGTAACCCGACAGAGCCAGGATCTTGTTCAGGTCCATTTTTCACAGCATTACCGCTCCAATGTCATCAACGACCAGGTTCGCAAGGAAATTCTCTTCAAGAAGGATAACGGACAATGGCGCATTATCCGGGAACGACTCCTGCCGCGATGAAGTGTCAACATCTGGGCATCTCCCTTGTGGCCATTTATTTGATTTGCGTTGGCGCAGGTTTTGCCCGGGCAGCCCTGGATTCGCCCTTTGTCCAGGATGCCGGTTTGAGCATATCCAAGCAGCCGGAGTCATCTTTGCTCAACGCCCTGGAAAACTTGAATGAACAGCAACTGGACCAAGCGCAGGGCCTTTTGGAGCAGCTGGTCCGGCAGACGCCGGATTTTCGGTTGGCCCACTTGGTCTACGCCGACATTCTGGCGGCCAAGGCAGGGCAGTTGACTGGTCTGGGCGCCGGGATGATTCCGGAATTAGAACTTGCCGGCCTGGAGGACGAAGCGCGGCGGCGCTGGCTGCACCATTTGCGCCAACCGCCCAGAAAATTGACGCCTTCCAATTTGCTTCGTCTTGGAGCGAATCAGCCGTATGCGCTGGTGGTGGATTTGGAACTTTCCCGCATGTACGTCTTCGCGAACGACAGCCGAACTCTCCGTTTTGTGGACGACTATTATATTTCCGGCGGGAAACACGGGCCGGTGAAACAGCGAGAAGGCGATCAACGCACTCCCGTTGGGGTATATTTTATTCAGGGGCATATCCTTGGCAGCAACCTGCCCGACTACTATGGGTGGGGGGCCTTTCCTTTGGATTATCCCAATGCCTGGGACCGCAGGCAGGGCAAAACCGGTTCGGGCATCTGGCTGCACGGAAACCCCGTCGGCATGTTCAGCAGGCCGCCCCAGGCCAGCGACGGTTGCGTGACCATGCACAATCAGGATTTGGCAGTTCTCGCTCCCTTGTTGAAAACCGGACGCATCCCAGTGATCATTGCCCGAAATGTGGAATGGGCTGATCCCGAGATCCAGCGTCGAATTGATTCGGAAATGGCCACTCGTTTGGAGAAGTGGCGACTTGACTGGGAAAGCCGGAACACTCAAGCCTATTTGCAACATTATTCACGGGATTTTCAGAGCGGGAGCCAGGATTATGCCGCCTGGGCCAAACACAAATCGCGGGTCAACGCAGCTAAGAAAAAAATACAGGTCAGGTTGAACAATTTGTCTTTTTTACGGTACCCGGAAGATCAAGATCTCATCGTGGCGGTTTTCCATCAGGACTATTGGAGCGACAATTACCAGTCAAAATCCGAAAAGCACCAATATTGGCGCAAGGAAAAAGATGGACACTGGAGGATTATCTATGAGGGAGCAAATTGATTTTGCACCCTAAAGTTTTTGCACCTCCTTGCCGATAATAAATACGAGGAGTATTTTTCGGTGACCATCAAGCCGCAAATTTTTCAAAACATGCTCCGGGTCTACGGCCACCACTCGGTGCAAGGCCGGAGAATGGCCCGGTATCGCATGTTGCTTCAGCAATCCATGGCCGGGGACATGGTCACCTTGTCCAAGGAATCAAAAAGAAAGCAGTTGGTGGAAAAAATCGCCCGGGAAATTATGGAAAGTCTGATGGTCTCGGAAAGCTCTAACCCGGTGGTTCAGGATGTCAAAAAGGAACTGCAGGATGAATTCGGGTTTTTCATGGAGTTCGGATACCCTCCACTGGCAACTGAAATCCAGATTTTGCGCAAGGAAGGGGAGAATCTCCAGGAAATCACCGGCGAAGAGAAACGCTTCATGTTGGAAAAGCTTTGGCGCATCATCCTCAACAAAGTCAATGAAACCATGCTGTAAAAAGCTGGAGGACGATCCATGCAGATAAAAAATTTGACGGAAATGTTTCGTCCCGTGGATAACACGGACAATCGTTCCCAAAAAAACAAGGCTGGCCGGTCCGATCGTGATGATTCCTCAGCCGTTGCCGGGGGGGATAGAGTCAGTCTGTCCCGGGCGGCGCAACAGTACAAATTGGTACAGCAAACGGCCCGAAACAGTCCGGATGTTCGCGCTGAAATGGTTGGGCAGATCAAGGGTCAAGTGGCGAATGGCACTTATGAACTGAACAGCCGCAAGACCGCCGAGAAGATGATGGAACAGGAATTTGCCTTGTGGAATGAGAATACATAGAAAGCCGCTCCGCCGGGTTTGTTCGTCTTATGACACTGATGGCGCTTGAATTCTCCAGCAATTTGGCGTCAGACGTTATTGCCTTTCCGGATTCAATCTCACTCTCGGCGGGTGGCGCAACTGGTTTTGCGGCACCTGCATTCCCCGTCGCGCTCGCGCATTGATCACCAGTGGCCCAACCAGATTGATCACCGCGTCCTCGGGCCTGCCCGGGGGGATGGTCACGGTTACCAAAACCACCGCTTCCCGTATATTTTTCAAACGCAGCATCTCCTGCTCCGCCGTCCCGATTCGGATGCGGTAGTCGGGCACGTAAACATACGGATCGGCTACCATCAAACCCAGACTCGGGTCGCTGCTGCTTTGCAGGAGGAAAAAGGCCGAGTCTTCCCGTACCCGTACCAGGGCGAATTCTCTTTGGTGCTCGAAACCCATCAGGCCCTTGGGGAAGAGGATCAGCCGGTCTTCTTCCACGGTCAATGGACCGACACGAGAATGAATTATTTTTTTGGCTTTCTTGACCATAGTTGCGTCGCCACTAATAGATCCCGGTCACTGGCCTGAACAGCCATCAGGTTTTCTTCCTTGATCCGCAAATAGATCTCCTCCCGATACACGGTCAGCTCCCTGGGCACGTCCAGACCCAGTTTGACCTGGCTACCCTGGACCTTGAGCACCGTGACTTTGATCTCGTCTCCTAGATGCAGGCTTTCCCCGACTTTTCGGGTCAGAATAAGCATGGTCCGCCTCGAGTTCCCGTGGCTTCTACAAATAATTGACCAGGCTCATGCGCATGATGGTGGAGGAGGATTTGAGCACCGCCTCATAGGTGATCTGCTGCATGGCCATTTTGGTCATCAGGTCGGCCACGTCCACATCCTCGATCTTGCTCTTGCGTTCCTGGGCGTTGAGTTGCAGTCCGTACAGGACGCTGTCCGTCAAGGCGAGGCGGTTCTCTCGCGCCCCGACCCCGGCCAGATAGGTGGTGATGTGCGTATGGGCTGCGGTCAGTTCCTCCAAGGCCTGTTGAGCCCCTTGCTGGGTATTTGTTTCCAGGTAGCCGATCAGCTTGCCCACGGTCTCGAACAAATTTGAGCCGGGCTTGCCCAGATCCACCGGCTGATCGTTGTACAGCCCGCCGAAAACATCCTTGCCGATGTTGTTCATCTGGATGGTTTCGTTCTGGGAAATCTCCACGTGCATCAGGGCCCGATTGGGTCGGATCACAAACTGATCGCCTTGCGCGGGCAAGGGATCAACTTCAAGAAAACCTCCAGGAACGGATAAAGAAGCAGGAGGCCCAGCGGGTACGGTATTGCCTGTGGTCCAGTTCTGACCTCCATCCGAGCTGTAGGAATATCCAATGGATGCGCCAACTGCATCAATCCGAACCATGATATTGCTTCGAAAAACACCGGTTGCATCGGTACTCAGGCCACCTACAGCACCAAAATATTCAACATCGACCCCGTTCTCGTCATCCCCCTGGTAGACAGCCGTGGGCCGCACCCAGAGCCATGTGCCTGAAGTGTCGTTGTAGTCATCTTCAGCTGTAGCCGCTACTTCCGACCCAGCGGCAAGAGTGACCTGCACTCCTCCGAGGTCCATGACAACGGGATCATCCGGATTTGCTGAGGCAGGAAGGATACCATCAGCCCAAGTTTTGCCACCATTGTTAGAATACCTGTATTCTAACGGTACGCTCCCAATTTCCCCGTCTTCAAGAAACTGCACCAAGATGGTGCCGCTGGGCCCTCCGGATATATTTTGAATATCCTCGCTGTTGATACTTCCATCATTGCTTTGTCCGAACAAAGCCTCCTTGAATGCCGGCGTGTCGGTCTTATGCCCGGAATAAATATACTTCCCTTCATAAGAGGCGTTGGAGAGCATGATCAATTGCTGGTACAGCTGACGCGCTTCGTAGGAAATCTGCTCCCGGTTGTCTCCGCTGAAGGTGCCTGTGGCGCCCTGTTGGGCGAGTTCCTTGAGCCGGGTGACGATGGTGCTGACCTGCATCAGATTCTCGTCAGCCAGCCCCAGCCATCCCTGTGCCGTGTCGATGTTGTTGCGATATTGCTCCATGGATTTGAGCGAGTCGCGATAGGACAATACGCGTGTCATGCCGATGGGATTGTCCGACGGTCTGTTGATCTCCTTTTGGCTGGACGCCTTCAGATTCAACTCCACCAAACCCGTCAGAGAATGGTTCATATAGGTGAGCATGTTCGCGTAGATATTGCGATGGCTGACGCGCATGTGAGATCACTCCTTGCCAATGGTATTGAATGACTTGGCACTTTTGGGCAATGACAAACATTGCTCCTACTTCATGGACAGAATGGTCTGGAACATCTGGTCGGCGGTGGAAATGAGCTTGGCCGCGGCGCTGTAGGAATGCTGAAATTTGATCAGACTGCTCATTTCCTCGTCCAGGTTTACTCCGGATACTTCTTCCTGCCGGTTGTTCAAATCCGTGGCCAATGCCTTGTGGTAATTGAAGTTGAACCTGGCGTTGGCTGTGGCCGCGCCTACATTACCCACCAGGGAGTTGTAGTAGTCGGACAAGGTTTGCGTTGTATTGCCTTCGAACGACGTACTGAAACCGACCTTGGCATACTGCAGGGAGGCCATGGCCAAGGCCGTAGCGTTGTCGCCAGGATTAACCTCTCCGACGCCGTTCACATGCCCGGCGTTGATCATGTCCAGGTTGTTGAACACGGTCTGGTTCATGCTCAAGCCGCGAGCGTCGTCTCCCTCGAAAAAGGTGTTGATACCCAAAGCGGCCAACAGGCCTGTGGAGTCGGAGCCGAAGGCAAAGGAATAGTCGTTATAGGTTGGGTCAGGGTCCACAGATATTTGCAGACGATTATTAACAATTGATGCAGTAATCCCGTCTACGGCATTAAATGCGTCTTCAACATCTTGGAGAGTGTGGAACGCTGGGTCAAAATTGGGATCAACGCTGCCACCCGCAGGAAAGACTAAACTCGTTGGAGTCGGATTGCCGTTAGGGTCATAAACCCAGATGGTCAGGCTCCCTTCCTGCAGCTTGTCACCAAAAAAAAGTCCGGAGGTCAGATCACCCAATGCCGCGCCGGTATCGGAAAGACCATACGTTCCATACACTTCGGTGAAGTTCTGCAATCCGGCGCCCTGACTGTGGATGCGGTTTGCTTCCCAGGCCAGAGTCACAGCCAGGGAGTCCAGTTTTTCCCGGAACTGACCGACATAGTCGTCGCGGAAATTGAAATACCCGGCCAAGCTCCCGCCCACGGCCCGGCGATTGTTGTCCTCGCCGTTGAAATGAATCTGCGGGGTGATGTTCATGTACGAAGAGGTGTTCTCGTACCAATACAGGCCGGTCTTGGGCACGACGGTAAAGCGATCGCCGACTGATAAATTGCCAGCCGTGCCAGGATCAAACCAAATTTCCACTCCGTTGATATTGATCGAATAGTCACTGTCGCCGGCGGTAAATGTTTCCGAAAGCCAAGATTTTCCTCCATCCAAAGAGACCTCGAATTTTGGCCTGTTTGCAGGGTCAGCATCTGATAAATCGCCGGCTGTAACGATTCTTACAAGATACTCCCGCTCGGAACTTCCCGAAAATTCAATGCTTCCATTGAATGTGGACCCGGAAGTCAGCGAAGCATAACTCTTCGGCCCATCAAATTTCAGCTCGAAGTGGGTTTCACCGTCCACCAGCGTGTGCCCGGCCTTGGTGATCACCAGGAGTTGGCCGCTGCCCTTGTCCTGGGTCTGGATGTCGATGATCCCGGCCAGTTCCCTGAGCAGAGAGTCCCGCTCGTCATACAGGGCATTGGCGTTGTTCTGGCCGGGGATGTCGTGCACCCTGATCTGGAGGTTGAGTTCCGCGATCTGGACCATCAGTTCATTGGCCCGATCCACGTCCTGACGGATGAAGTCATCCATCTGCTGTTGGAACAAAGACAGGTCCCGGTCCACCTGGTTGATGATCTGGGTCACGTTGTGCGCAGTGCTCATGAGCTGGCTGCGCGAGGCCATATCGTCGGGCCGCAACGACAGGTTCTGCCAATCCGCCCAGAATTTGGCCATGGCGTTGTTCAGCCCATCACCAATGGATTCGTTGAACAGCAGTTCCACGTTGCGCAAATTGGTGAACAGGGCGTCCCATCGGTCACGGGACGAGGACTTGTCCAGGTACTGGCGCTCGATGAAATAGTCGAAATGGCGAAGGACCCCGGCGGCCTTGACTCCGGTCCCGATCTGCCCTGGCCGGTAGTCGATGCTGACGTTTTCCTCCAGGCGCACGGACCGTCGGCTGTAGCCCGGGGTGTTCACATTGGCGATGTTCTCGCCGGTCACGTGAATGGCCGCCTGAAAAGCCAGCAGCGCTCCTTTGCCAGTGTTCAGCAGCGAGTTGATGCCGACGGTCATCAGCAATCTCCTTTACATTCGCCCATGGAGCAGGGCGCCGGCTCCGTCAGGATGCCGCCATGTGCCGCGCTGGGAGTAGGTATGTCCATTCTTGGGCTTAATCTCCGCGCTCAAAAAATTCAGCAAGGCTTGGTTTTGGTCCAGCAAGGCCATGGCCGTTTCCATGATTTGGGCTGCTTTGCGCGCGCAGATCTGTTCCTGCTGATCGATATCCCGCAGCAAAGACGCCACCATTGACTGATCGGCCTGGTCCACCAGGGACGGCAGATCGCGCATGGCCGGTAACGCCGGATCCAATGCCTGGATCTGCCCTTTGAGTTCCTGGCGTTCAACGGCCAACTGCCTGAGCAGATCCTGAATGGAGAATTCGATTTGAGAAACGGACTGAGGGTCACCCTTGGAAAGGAATCCAAACTCTTCGTCCTGCAGTTGTTCCAAGAGTGCAAGGGCTTGTTTCTGACGGTTGAGATTCTCGGAAAATGGCTGGCTCATAAGCACCTCGAGACAATGAGAGGGTTTTACATCATTTTTTAGACTGAATCCGGCCGACCTATGGGCAGTCCAGCCAACAGACGGTCCCGGATCTGTTTCGGATTCCAAGCCAGGTTCCCCTGGCGGATCTCGAAATGCAGGTGCGGCCCTGTAGATCGCCCGGAAGCTCCCACAGTGGCGATGGTCTGCCCAGCATGCACCTGATCCCCGACCCTGGCCTTGTTTGCATCATTGTGCGCGTAGTATGTACGCCACCCCCCGTCGTGCTCCAGCACAACCATCTTGCCGTATCCGCCCCGTTCGCCGGCGAACACGACCCGACCATCCCAGGCCGCCTGCACAGGGGTTCCCATGGCCGCGACAAGGTCCACGCCGGCATGCCAGGCGCGTTCTCCGGTGAACGGATCATTGCGCCAGCCGAAACCGGAAGAAACCCGCGACTGCAAAGGCCACTGCATGGGCGGCAGGCCGACGGGGGGCGTCATTTCAGGAGTTGTGCCTCCCTCCAGGGACAAAGCGCCGGGGTGCTCCGGAACAACACCGCCGCGCTCCTCAATGGCACGGGCCAAAGAACGCACAATCCCCATGACCCCGGAAGGCCCGGGCATGATCACCGGTTCAGCCTGTCCATTCTCCGTGGATACATGAGATCCTTTGCCTGATCCCGCGTTTTGTCCGTTGGTCATGGCTCGCTGGTCGAAGGATTCCCTGGTCTTGTTCGACGAGGTTCCTTTTTCATTCACCGCGTGGTCGTATGGTTCAAGCAGGGTCATAGTCGGGATGTTGCCGGATGGGGGGGAGCTGGTCTGGCTGGCTTTGACCTGATGTTCGCGAAGTTGTTCAAAAATCATGTCGCCCAGGCCGATGCCTCCTCTGCGGGCCAAAAGCACGGACATTTCAGCATCAAAATGAGATTGCCAGAACTCCTCGTCCCGGCTGTGCAACAATCCCTCCTTGGGAACCGTAGCCCGCATCTGCTTGAGCATTTGATGGATGAAAATGGCTTCGAAATCCTGACTGGCCTCCCGCAGCTTGTCCTCGCGTTTGTCCCCGGCCGAGTTCTCCAGCTGCTCCCGCAAGCGCATGGATTCCATGCGACGCCGGACATCCTCGTGCATGGCTTGGGGCAGCAACCCCCCGGGGTTCAGAGGGGAATCAACCATCAAATGACCTCCACATCCGCATGCAGGGCTCCGGCGGCTTTTAACGTGCGCAAGATGGAGATCAGATCGCGCGGGGTCGCACCGATGGCGTTCAGGCCATTGATCAGGTCTTGCAGCGTGGCCCCCTCAAGCAGGGTCAACCGGCGGTCTTCCTCGCGAATGCCCAATTCCGTACGCGGTACAACAGCCGTTTCGCCCAAGGAAAAAGGCATGGGCTGAACCACTTCCGGCTGTTCGGAAACCACAATGTGCAAGTTGCCGTGCGCTACGGCCACCTTGGACAAGCGCACATTTTGCCCCACCACCACGGTTCCGGTCTTTTCATCGACAACAACCCGCGCTCGATCGTCCGGGATGACCGGGAGATTTTCCAGGGCCGCCACGAACGGCACAAGATTGCCCTGGTAAAGGTCGGGGACGTCCACTTCGATGGTGGAGATGTCCATGGCCCGGGCCAAGGGAGAACCGAAATTCTGGTTGATCCTGTCCACGACCTGCAGGGCCGTGGAGAAATCATTGGTCTGCAAATGTAAAACCACGTTTTCCTGCTGGTTGAAGGCAAAAGGCACGGAGCGTTCCACCGTGGCGCCATTGGGGATCAATCCCACAGTGGTTATGTTTTTCTGGGCCTGGGCAGCTTCTCCGCCAGCGCTGAATCCCCCGATAATCAACGGACCCTGGGCCAAAGCATAAATCTCGCCGTCCACGCCGCGCATCGGCGTCATGAGCAAAACCCCGCCCAAAAGGCTCGTGGAATCGCCAACGGACGACACGGATACGTCCAGGCTGGAGCCGGCTTTGGAAGATACGGGCATCTGGGTGGTGACCATGACCGCGGCGACATTGCGCACCCGCAATTTGGTTCGATCCACGCGCACACCCATGCGTTCCAGCATGTTGGACATGGATTGTATCGTGAACTCCGCTCCGCGACGATCCCCTGTCCCGGAAAGGCCCACCACCAGACCGTATCCCACCAACTGATTGCTTCTGGCCCCGGCAAACGTGGCGATATCCTTGATTCGGACCGTGGCCTGGACGGACGAGGGGAGCAATGTGAACACCACGCCCATAATCAAAGCCAGAAGGGGCGTGCGCAGGCAAAAAAATGTGGAATGCATAAAATCAACTCCCTTGGTCTATTCACAGGTCACAATGCGGTTGAAATTTAATCGTGTTGTGAATTTTAGTCCCTAGAACGGCCAGACATTTTCCAGAATCCGGGTCAGCCAGCCTGGGCGTTGCTTGTCCGCCAAGATCCCCATGCCGTAGAATTCAATCGTGGCATCAGCCATGTGCGTGGAGGGAATGGTGTTGTCCTGATCAATGTCCGTGGAGCGTACCAGACCCCGGACAACAATGATCTGGGTTTCGTTGTTGACGCGGATTTCTCGAGCCCCTTCCACCTGCAACACTCCGCCTTGAAGCACCCGGACAACCCTCGCGCCCACCGTGGCGGTGATTGTGGATTCCCGTTTGGTTTCGCCGTCGCCCTTGAATTCGCTGGTGGAACTTGCCCTGATAAGCGGAGTGTCACCAAAATTGTCCCGGTCAACTCCCAAGCCTGACAGTCCCATGTTGATCAGCCGCTGATCCAAGAGATGTTCAATGCCCATGCCGATGCTGGAATCGCGGGAAGCGTCCGTGGTGGCCTTGTTGGTGGCCTGGGAATTCTCCACGATATTGATCATGACGATGTCCCCGACTCTGCGAGCCCGGTTGTCCGCAAAAAGCATCTCAGCGCTGGCCGGATTGAACAGCGACCCCGGATTCTGTTCCGCCGGGGGAGGAATCTCGACTCCCTGGGTGAGCAGGGGGGTCGGCACGCTCTGCGTTGTTGCAGGGGCGCAGGCATAAGCGCCGACAAGCAACCCCAAGGTCAGGATTGCTGAAACAAGGTCATTTTGCTTTGGCTGCGGGAATATATGCATACTGCCTCCGATCTTTCCTTGTCTTACAACAACTGGTGCCGCTTTTTGTTGTTCCGAAATCACCTGACCACGACGGTTTCAAAATCTCGAATTCTAGCCAGGATTTCACTGGAATTCTGCAAATTTCGCACCGGAATGGTTTCGCCGACAGCGCCATCCGCCATGGCTTGGGCCAGGATCTGAAGCCGGACCGTCTCGCCTTCGTATACCAGCAGGACATGATCGCCCTTGCGTACCGCAGGCAGCGGTTGCAATGATGAACGATATACGACCTGATCCATGCCCACGGGGGTGCGGATCTGCCACGGTCCTCCCGTGCCGTCCCAAGGCGTCTCGCGCAGATGGGCCAGGTTTTTGCGCTGAAAGATAATGTCTTCAGGCCCTACCGGGGTTCCGGTATTCAGCGGTCTGGCGGCGCAGGGCACGGACTGCCAGACGTCCAGGAACACCGTTCCCGTCAGTCTGCGAACAATTGTTCCGTCCACGGCGCGAGCCACAAAACGCAGGCTGTTGCGACCAGGCTGCAGGGTGCCGGGCAACTCAATCTCCAACCTGTCCTGAATATGAGACAAAAAAATATGACTTGGAAGGCGATAATCGCGCAAAACGGTTTCTTCTCCCATCAGTCGGGCATGAGGAGTCAAAAATGTGACAATGCGGGCTTGAAGATCTTCCTCCAAGATAACCTGTCCCCCGCCCTGCAGCACAACCTGAGAGGGCACTCGACAAACCCTCGCCGTCCTTCCCATGTATTGTCCCAGCAAGGATAAAATTTGATCTCTGGACAGGGTCATGGTTCGTCCGGTTTCCGGTGCCGGCCATAATTCCTGCCCGGAAAGATTTGCCCACTGGTTCCTGCCCTGGGCGGTCAATGGCGCGGCAATATCGCCGAAGGTTACGTGGGAACCGGAAATGGCCGCCACCGGCTGGATATAAAAATGCCAATAATCCTGTTGGGCTATGGCAATAACAGGGACAATCCCGAAAAGGATGCACGCAAGGACGGCTTGGATTGCAAGCCCCGCTCGGCTTCGCAACCTCGTCCATGGAACTCTTTGTCTTTGCATAACGATTCCCTGACATCGAACTAAAAAAACGGGTCTGATCATCGCTTCATTTGGTTGGCGATCTGCAGCATCTGGTCCGAGGTTTGGATGGACTTGGAATTAATTTCATAGGCTCGCTGGCCGGTGATGAGTTTGACAATTTCTTCGACCATGTCCACGTTGGACAGCTCTAGAAACCCCTGGGCTATGGTCCCCACGTTTTCCTCGCCGGGTACTCCTTCCAATTCCTCCCCGGAGGCCTCGGTGGGCAAGTACAGGTTACGTCCAATGCTGTTCAGACCGGGCGGATTGACAAAGGTGAACAAGGGAATGTCAGCGGCTGCCAGTTCTTCGCCGAATTTGTCCATGGCCACGATGCGTCCGTTTTCCGTGACCACAATGTTCTGGGTGTCCTGCGGAACAATGAATTCAGGCTGCAATGCATACCCATTGGCGGTCAGAACGCGGCCTTCATTGTCAAGCTTGAACGCGCCGGCCCGGGTATAGGCAAACTCGCCGTTGACCTCCACCTGGAAGAATCCGTCCCCTTCTATGGCCAAGTCCAGAGGGTTGTCTGTTCTCTGGTAGGCTCCCTGGGAAAATTCCTTGTGCACGGTAACCGGCCGCACGCCCATGCCCACTTGCAGGCCCGTGGGAATGCGTTCTCCGGCGGCAGTGGTCGAACCGGCGATCTTCAGCGTCTGATACATCAAGTCCTCGAATTCGGCACGGCTTTTCTTGAATCCGGTGGTATTCACATTCGCCAGATTGTTGGCCGTGACGTCAATATTCATCTGCATGGCCATCATTCCCGAGGCCGCTGTCCATAATGACCGCATCATGGGTGATTTCCTCTGTGGGTGTTCAATCCTTCGATCAGCTTCTGAAATTCATTGGATCGCTATGCTGTGGGCAAATTCTTAACGGGCCGAGGCTAAGTCGCGGATTACTTTTTGATCCGCTTCTTGCGTGGTGTGCATGACCTTTTGGTAGGCTTCGAACAGACGATGGGTGTCGATCATGCCGACCATCTCCTGAACCACTTCCACATTGGCGTTCTCCAGGTATCCATTGACCACGGCAGTGTTCTCCGCTGGCTGTTCAAGGGCGTTCATCCCCTCTCGGATGCGGTACAGGTTCTGGCCCATTTTTTCGAGCACCTGCGGATTTTCAAAGGTCACAATCTGCAACACCCCAGCGGCCTCGCCATTGATCGAGATTTCTCCATTGGGCGCGATGTCAATCCAGCCTCCGGGCTCGACCAGAATTTCTCCGGCCTCACCCAGTACGGGATAGTTCTGGCCGTTGACCAGTTGTCCTTCGGGCGTCAAATGAAAATTCCCGTTGCGTGTATAGAAATCGCCCTGCGCGGTTCGCACCTTGAAAAACCCCTCCCCATTCAGGGCAACATCCAGAGGATTGCCTGTCTCGCGCATCCCCCCCTGGCTGAAGTCTATATGCGACAAAGCGATCCGGGCTTGAGCCATCTGATCGGGTTCGGGCAACAAGGATTTTTCGTGGACGGCGGATATGGGATCCAGCATGTCATGGCCAAAGCGAATGAAGACATCCCGGAAGGCCAGTTGTTCCCGCTTGTAGCCAGAAGTATTTACGTTGGCCAAATTGTTGGAAATGTTCGCTAAGCGGTGTTCCTGGGTCAATGCGCCAAACAGCGCATTGTACATGCTTGATTGCATATTGCTTCCTCCTGGCAAAAAAATTATGCACGATTCAGGCCAGTTTCCATTCAAGGAGCAAAGCAGATTTTCAGCCATTCCCTTGACAAGCCCACATATGTCGAGCATATGGGCTTTTGCGTTGAGCGGGCGTAGCTCAGCTGGTAGAGTACAAGCTTCCCAAGCTTGGTGTCGCGGGTTCGACCCCCGTCGCCCGCTCCAGATGTCAACGCAGCATCCTGTCGGTTACGGCCAGTTCGCAAGTATTTACGCGAACAAACGGGGTGGGCCTTTGGTCCACTTTTTTTTTGGTTTTTGCAGCATGATCTTTATGCCATCCTCGTCTTCGTCTTCCACGGAAAGACGCACTGAAATAATGCACCGCCTAAAGGCGCTGGTTCTGCCGGTGGTTCACGGGTTGGGCTTGGAGCTCTGGGGCATGGAATTTATTCCTGTCGGTCGTAAAGCCATTGTGCGCATTTACGTGGAAGGAGAAGACGGGATTAGTGTGGAGCAATGCGCTCAGGTCAGTCGACAACTCAGTCCAGCATTGGAAGTTGAAGAAATTTTGCCCGGTTCCTTTACCTTGGAGGTGTCGTCGCCGGGTTTGGAGCGTCTTTTTTTCAGCCCCGAACAACTCCCGGCGTATCTTGGCCATATTGTCCAGGTGAAGCTCACGGAACCAGTGGGTGATCGCAAAGCATTCCGGGGGGTGTTGGACGGCGTCGAGGATGCGTGGATCACCCTGGATGAAGACGGGACAAAAGTACGCTTGCATTGGAACCAGATGAAAAAAATTCATTTAATCTATATGTCAGGGCACAATAATTATTAGTCGATATTGTTACGTACCCCACATTCTCAAGCATGTCGGGCATCAACCATCCCGCGGAGAGTGCGCGGTCACATGACGGTTGCCCGCGCCAAGCCCGAGCAAGAATAGCTTTTAGGGACAAAATACCCTGGAGGAAAAAATATGAGCGCCGAACTACGCAAGGCCATTGAACAAATCAGCAAGGACAGAGGGATCGACAAGGATCTGCTCATAGACACCCTGGAACGTGCCGTGCGTTCATCTGTAACCAAAAAATTCGGCGAGGATGTTGATATCGAGGTGTCCTTCAACGACGACAAGGGGGAATTCGAGGTCTACCAATTCAAGACCGTGGTGGAGAAGGTCAAGGATCCCGTAATGGAAATTTCCCTTGCTGATGCTCAGAAACAGGATGCGACATTTCAGCTTGACGATGAAATCGGCATTCAGGTCAAGGTGGAGGATCTGGGGCGCATTGCCGCCCAGTCAGCCAAGCAGGTGATCATCCAAAGAATGCGCGAGGCCGAACAGGAGATCATTTATGAGGAGTATAAAGATCGCAAGCGGGAAATCATCAGCGGCATCATCCAGCGCCGGGATCGTTCCGGATGGATCATAAATTTGGGGCGAACAGAAGCGCTTTTGCCCAAGGAAGAGCAGATCCCCAAGGAGCGTTTTCGCCGGGGCGACCGGGTGCAGGCGCTTTTGATCGACGTGCGCAAGGAGGGACGCGGCCCTCAAATCATTGTTTCGCGCTCCCATCCGGACTATTTGACGGTTCTTTTTCATCGCGAGGTCCCAGAGGTGGCCGACGGGTTCGTGCGCATCATGGGCGTAGCCAGGGACCCCGGCAGCCGGGCCAAAGTGGCGGTTATGTCCACAGACCGTGACGTGGATCCCGTGGGGGCCTGCGTTGGAGTGCGTGGTTCGCGTATTCAGAACATTGTCCAGGAATTGCGCGGGGAACGGATCGATATCATTGTCTGGAATCCGGAAATCACCACCTATGCCGTCAATGCCCTGTCTCCCGCGCGAATATCCAGAATCACGGTCGATGAAGAAGACCGGGGATTGGAGGTCGTTGTTCCCGATGACCAGCTGACCCTGGCCATCGGGCGCAAGGGGCAAAACGTCAAGCTGGCGGCCAAGCTTCTGGGCTGGAAGATCGATATCTTTACGGAAAGTCGTTATGGAACAATGTACAAGGAACGGCAAGGTCTGGAACAACTCGCAAGCGTGGCCGAAATTCCCATGGATGCGTTTATAGCCGCTGGATTTGACGGCACCACGGCCGTGGCTCAGGCCAGCGACGAACAGCTCTTGACCATAAAAGGCATTGATTCAACAAAAATTGCTGATGTACGTTCGGCCATCAACTTCCTCGGCCTGGAAGGTCTTGAGGAAAGTGATGGATCCGCAGCGTCCGAGGATGAGAATTCTGCAGAAGAAAGCGACCAGGCAGCTGGTGGTGAGGAGATGCCCGATGAGGCAGACCTCGAGACGGATCAACCGGCTGAACCGCAAGATCTGCCATAAGATGGAGCAGGTATGGAAGTACAAGCCGGCAAGCAAGGGACAAGTCTTCATGCCCCCGTGCGCATGTGCATCTTTTGCCGCGGCAGGTTTCCCAAGTCCCACTTGCGGCGTTTTGTTTGCGATCCCGTTTTGGGACAAACGGCTGATCCCTTGCAACGACTGCCTGGCCGGGGTTTTTATGTATGTGAACACTCAGCATGTCTGGACAAAATAACGTCGATGGGGAAATGTCGGAAGCGGCGCAAGGGAGAAATTCATGGCCAATAAGATTCGAATCATGGAACTGTCCTCCGAGCTGGGAGTGAGCAACAAGGATTTGCTGCAGGTGCTGCGAGAACTGGATATTCCAGTCAAAAGCCATGTCAGCAGCATCACGGACGAGGAGGCCGCCCAGGTTCGCGAAAAAATCCAGTCAAAAGAGGCCGCTCCGGCAGTAGTTCAACGCGAGGTCCAGCCGGGGGTGATTCTCAGACGCCGAAAAAAGGTTCAGGAAAAGCCCATTTCCGCCGACGAACCCGGTCCGGCCAAGCCCCGCAAAAAGTCGGCGGAAAAAACACCGAAACAGGTGGACGAGCAGGTAAAGCCTGAACCTGTGGTCCAGGATGCGGCAGGGACAGTAGGGATCCCTTTGACAGGTCCGGATGCTTCCGTGGAATCCCTGGTTGAAACAGCGGCTGATGATCAAACACCCTCTGGGCCGGAGCAACCCTCGGAAGCGGTGCCCTTGACCGAACCTGCTCCGGAGGCGACAGACGTCAAGGAACAGGCCGCTGAAGCGCCGGCGGCTGAGCCGGCCGAACAGCCTGATGCCGAGGGTGTCCAGACAGCGCAGGACACCGTGGAAAAGCCCAGAAAGCGCAGGACAAAGAAAAAGGAGCCCGTGATCCAGGCTGGTCCGCAAGTGCGTATTATTTCCAAGCCGGAAGTCAAGCCGGACTTTTCTTATCAGCCGGAATCCAAACCCTACAAGCCTACGCCCGTGACCCTGGGGCCGGAAGCGGCGATTCCCAAGAGTGATATCCCTCGTGACGAAAAACCAGTGGAAGGGCAGCAGGAACGAAAAAAGAAAAAGAAGGGCAAGCGGACCGTTGAGATTGCACAGCCCCAGATGGATCCCGATCTGGGCAGAACAGACCCTTCGTGGAAAAAGAAAAGAGGTTCTCCAGTACAGGACCGCACCGGCGGCAAGATTCGGGCAAGGCGTCCGCGCCAAA
Source organism: Desulfonatronum sp. (assembly GCA_011049455.1). Classification (GTDB taxonomy): domain Bacteria; phylum Desulfobacterota; class Desulfovibrionia; order Desulfovibrionales; family Desulfonatronaceae; genus Desulfonatronum. The sequence goes on from DSBL01000082.1 coordinate 42,561, forward strand.
AAGGCCGTGACTTTGTCCAAGAACAACAGCCTCAGGCCGTTACGCAACCGATAAAGGCCGCTAAGCGCAAGGTGCGCATGGACGAAGCCATTCGGATTTCGGACATGGCCAAGCAGATGGGCCTCAAGGCTCAAGAAATCATCAAGGCCTTGTTCAGCATGGGGGTGATGACCACCATCAACCAATCCATTGACGTGGACACCGCCACGCTGGTCGCTTCTGAATTCGGCTACGAGGTGGAGCAGGTCGGCTTCATGGAGCAGGACTTTACCCAGATCATGGGAGAGGATAAGGCCGAGGACTTGACGCCTCGGTCTCCGGTGGTGACCATCATGGGGCACGTGGATCACGGCAAGACCTCTCTTTTGGACGCCATCCGAGAAACCAATGTCACCAAAGGGGAAGCCGGGGGAATCACCCAGCACATCGGTGCGTACCATGTTCAGACAAGCCGGGGGACGATTACTTTTCTGGACACCCCAGGGCACGAGGCGTTCACGGCCATGCGAGCGCGCGGCGCCCAGGTTACGGACTTGGTTATTCTGGTGGTCGCCGCGGACGACGGGGTCATGGAGCAAACCAAGGAGGCGGTTAACCACGCCCGTGCGGCCAAGGTGCCCATTGTGGTGGCGGTGAACAAAATCGACAAGGAAGACGCCAATCCGGAGCGCGTCCTGCGTGAACTGAGCGAGATCGGCCTGTTGGCCGAAGCGTGGGGCGGGGACACAATTTTCGCCAACGTATCGGCCAAACAGCGAATTGGTCTGGATGAACTCCTGGAGATGGTTCTCTTGCAGGCCGAGGTTCTGGATCTCAAGGCCAATCCGAACAAGCGGGCCCGGGGACGGATTGTCGAGGCCAGGCTGGATAAAGGTCGCGGCCCCGTAGCCACGGTGCTCATCCAGGAGGGTTCCCTGCACGAGAGCGACGTGTTTGTCTGCGGGCTCTATCAGGGCAAGGTTAGGGCCATGTTCAACGACCAGGGACAAAAAATCAAGGAGGCAGGGCCGGCGTATCCTATTGAGGTGCAAGGATTTGACGGCTTGGCTGAATCCGGTGATGAATTCGTGGTCGTGGCCGATGAAAAAATTGCCCGGCGGATCGCCTCCTCAAGGCAGGCCAAAGAAAGGGAAAAAGCCTTGGCCCAAGCAACAAAAGTGACGCTGGACAGCTTTCTGGCATCCAAGGCCGCGGGCGAAGCCAAAGTACTCAACCTGGTGATCAAGACCGATGTGCAGGGTTCAGCCGAGGCCATTGCCGAATCATTGAACAAACTGTCCACGGATGAGGTGCGGGTACAGATTGTTCACGCCGGCGCCGGGGCCATCACCGAATCCGATGTCATGCTGGCTGCGGCATCTTCGGCGATTATCATCGGTTTCAATGTCCGGCCCATGGCCAAGGTCAAGGAAGTGGCCGAATCAGCAAGCGTGGAAATTCGTTTCTACGATATAATTTACGATCTCTTGAACGATATCCGCGACGCCTTGACCGGGATGCTTTCACCGATCATCCGCGAATCCTACCTCGGCCAGGCCGAGGTCCGGCAAACTTTCAACGTGCCCAAGATCGGCACGGTGGCCGGTTGCGCGGTCATGGACGGCAAGCTTCTGCGTAATGCGAAAATCCGCTTGCTGCGCGAGGGCGTGGTTATCTATACGGGCAAGCTCAGTTCACTGAAACGGTTCAAGGATGATGCCAAGGAAGTGTTGAAGGGCTTTGAATGCGGTGTCGGCTTGGCCAACTTCAATGACATCAAAGTGGGAGATGTTATCGAGGCTTTTGAGGAAGTTTCGGAAAAAGCGACATTGTAGAAGACAGTGGTCAGGGCTTGAAATGAACCTCATTTCCTCCCCTGGTCCTGATCTTGGAATTTGAGCCCGTTTTCATGATCATCGGCGTGCTGCATCTGGAGTTTCGGCTCCATGGCAACAATTCCCTGAAGGGCAAGCGCAAGGTGGCCCAAAGCCTGAAACAGAAGCTGCGCAATAAATTCAATGTCGCGGTTTCCGAGGTTGAAGCCCAGGACGAGCATGAACGTCTCGTTCTGGCCGCGGTTACCGTGTCCAGAGATCAGACCAGGGTCGAAAGTCTTCTGCACAAAGCCATGTCCCTGGCCGAAGCTGCGGCTCCCGCGGAATTTTTATACGGCAATACGGAAATTTTCACCTCCAGGCATGATCCGGCGCAAAGGCGGGCGGACCTCCTGGAAGGAGGCGAATGGTAGTGGCAATGCGAGACAGAGCCCCATCGCGACGGTCCATGCGTTTGGCGGACATGATCCAAAGGGATCTGGCCATGCTTCTGGTGGAGGAAGTGCAGGATCCGCGCCTGGAATTGGTGACCATCAGCGGGGTCAAGATGAACCAGGATTTGAGCATTGCCAAAGTTTTCTATACCTGCACGGATGATCCCGCCCGCAGGGAGGAAATCGCCTTGTCTTTGGACAAGGCCAGGGGCTATCTGCGCAAACTTTTGGGACATCGCCTGAAGCTTCGCAGTGTTCCGGAATTGCGATTTCAGCGAGATACGTTTCTGGAAGATATGGTCTATGCAGGATAACTGGGAAAAAATCCTTGATCTGTTGCGCAAGGAAGACCGTTTCCTGGTGGCCGCGCACAGCAACCCGGATGGAGACGCCTTGGGTTCCACAGCGGCCATGGGTTGGGTCCTGGAGGCCCTGGGCAAGCAATATTGGCTGTACAACGCCTCGCCGTTGCCCGTTCGCTTTGCCTGGATTTCGTTGTCCCAGACTCTGCATTGCGACCCCCCCCCCTGGGAGCCGCGCTGGTACATCCTCCTGGATTGCGGCGATGTTCATCGTATCGGCAAGGATGCGGCCATTCAGCTTCCCGCTGATCGAACGGTCAACATTGACCATCATGTCAGCAACGCTGGATTCGGCGGCCTTAATTTGGTGGAAGCGGGCCGTTCTTCAGTGGGGGAGATCATTGGCTATCTGGCCATGGATTTGGGCATTTCTTTACACGGCCCTTTGGGTGAAGCGATCTACCTGGCAATGTCCACGGATACGGGATCATTCAGCTTTGAAAGCACCAGCCCCGAGTGCTTGGAGTTGGCTGCTGAAGTCATTCGGCAAGGTTTGAATCCGGGTATTTTCAATGCCCGTATGCAAAACCAATGGCGTCTGAACCGCCTGCATCTTATGGGCGAGGTGCTGCGCCGAGCCAGACTCTTTTCCAAAGGACGCATCGGTATTGTCTCCATTTCCGCGGAGATGCGAAAAAAAACCAATGCCACCATTGAGGACTGTGACGACGTGGTGGATTATATCCGCCGGGTCAAGGGAATCGAGGTTGCGGTCAGTCTGCGCGAGGATGAGCCAAAAAAAATCAAGTTCAGTTTGCGTTCTTTCGGAGATACGGACGTGGGTGCCATGGCTGCGGCCGTGGGCGGGGGGGGACATAAAAACGCCTCCGGAGGAGAGTTGCCCTATTCTCTGGATGAGGCCGAAGAATTTTTAATTCGTCTCGTCGACAAACATCTGGCCATGGCGGACCAAAAACGGGCTTCCACGTTTGCCTGAAGACCAGGTTTCACGACCTGATGTAGTTTATTCGTTGTGAACAACGTATTCAAGCCCCCCCAGGCCCACGGCCTGCTGATCCTGAACAAACCCTCCGGGCCGACGTCCACTCATTGTCTGGAGAAGATCAAGCGCAGTCTTGGTCAGAAAAAAATCGGTCACGCCGGCACCTTGGATCCCTTGGCCAGTGGTGTTTTACTCGTGCTTTTGGGCCAGGCCACGAAGATCGCCTCCCATCTTACCCGGGGGCGCAAAAGCTACCAGGGTCTGTTGCGTTTGGGTATGGAAACAGATACATATGATGTTTCGGGAAAAATTCTTGCGGCTCGCGGCTTCAAGCAGGTTGCGCCAGACCAGGCGGAAGCGGCGGTTGCGGAATGGATTGAACTGAAGGAACAGGACGTTCCCCCGTATTCGGCGGCCAAGCACAAGGGCAGGCCCTTGTATGCCTTGAGCCGTTCGGGACAGGAAGTCCCGGTAAAACGAAAACCCATTGAAATTTTTCAGGCGGAGGTCATTCACACGGACCTTCCCCTGGTGCGCTTTCGCGTGGAATGTTCCGCCGGCACCTATATACGTTCCCTGGTCCACAGCCTGGGGATACGCCTGCAGTGCGGGGCCGTGTTGGAGGAACTGATTCGCGAGCGCAGCCATCCCTTCACCCTTGACCAGGCCCACGATCTTGAAAGTGTCCTGGGGGAACCGGAAAGCTTCGGGAGAAAGATCATTCCGTTGACAGCGGCTTTGCCGCACCTTCCCTGCTTCTTGCTTCCCGAGGATCTGGCTCGAGCGGTGCGCCACGGCGTTCGTCTGCCCCGGGAAGTGTTGGGGAATGAGTCCATCACGGATGAAGTCGGAGCGCAGGCCTTGTTTCTGGATACCCGGGAACAGCCCTTGGCCTTGGTCGAGCTACGAAATGAGGATGGCCGATTGCAGTGGACTGTCCTGCGCGGGCTGTTTTTAGACCCCGTCCAGGACCCGGACTCAAACCGGGCCCCATCAATTTCCTGACAAGGAAGAATCCCAAGGAGGAGAGCGCTGTGGTCATGAATTCAGAGGAAAAATCCAAAATCATCGAGGAATACCGGCTCAAGGAGGGCGATACCGGTTCGCCCGAGGTGCAGGTGGCGCTTTTGACTCACCGCATCAACGACTTGACCGGCCATTTCAAAATCCACAAAAAGGACTTCCATTCCCGAACAGGCCTGCTCAAGCTGGTCGGGAAGCGAAGAAATCTGCTGAAGTATCTGAAGAAAAAAGACATTGCACGCTACCGTGAGATCATCGAGCGCCTCAACCTGCGCAAGTAGCGGGTGCATGTTTTTCCCGAGGGTCGCCCTTCAGGCGGCCCTCCCCACTTTTATCACGCAAGGACAATACGAGTACAATGAGAGATCTTTTTAAGACCACGCGATTGACGACAACAGCCGGCGGCAAGGAAATGATCATCGAGACCGGACGCATGGCCAACCAAGCCGACGGCGCGGTTTGGGTGCAGTGCGGCGATACAGTGGTATTGGTCACTGCCGTGGCCCAGCCCCTGGACCGGGATGTTTCCTTCCTGCCCCTGACCGTCAATTATCAAGAAATGTCATACGCCGCCGGGCAGATTCCCGGTAATTTTTTCAGGCGCGAAATCGGTCGTCCCAGTGATCGGGAAACCCTGGTTTCCCGAGTCATCGATCGGCCCATTCGGCCGCTGTTTCCCAAGAAATTTCCCATGGAAATTCAGGTCATCGCCACGGTACTTTCAGCGGACCCGGACAACGATCCGGACGTTCTGGCCCTTACCGGGGCCTCCGCGGCCCTGCACCTGTCCAAGATTCCTTTTCTTGGGCCTGTGGCCGGGATCCGAGTTGGTTGCGTCGAAGGCAAGTTCATACTCAACCCCAGCTTCAAGGAACTCGGAGAAAGCACCCTGAACATGATCATGGCCGCGACCCGTGACGCCGTGGTCATGGTCGAGGCCGGCGCAAACTTCGTGCCCGAGGCGCTGATCACCGAGGCCCTGGAATGGGGACAGACCAAGATCCTGCCGCTTTTGGACATGCAGGAAGAGCTGCGCGAAAAAGTCGGCAAACCCAAGATCGCTCCAAAATTGTCCATCATCGCCCCGGAACTAACCGCGGCAGTGCGTGCGATTGCCGAACCCAAACTGGAAAAAGTCCTGCGGATCCCTGAAAAGCAGGAACGCAAGGAAGCTCAGAGAACCGTGCAACAGGACGTGCTTCAAGGGTTGCTGGAACAGGGCGTGGACATCCAGGCCCTGGCCTCCCAAGTAGAGGAAATCATGGAGATCCTGGAAAAGGAGCTGATGCGTACCCGCATCCACAAGGAGCATAAGCGCCTGGACGGCCGCGATCTGACCACGGTCCGGCCCATTGGCATCCAGGTCGGCCTGCTTCCCAGGACTCACGGTTCGGCCTTGTTCGCCAGGGGCGAAACCAAGGTCCTGGCTGTGGCCACCATGGGCAGCACCCGGGACGAACAGCGTCTGGATACTCTCGGTGGGGAAAGCACCAAACGGTTCATGCTGCACTATAATTTTCCGCCCTATTGCGTGGGCGAGGCCCGCATTTTACGCGGACCCGGTCGCCGGGAAATCGGCCACGGCCAACTGGCCGAGCGCGCACTGTTGCCAGTACTGCCCCAACCCGAGGACTATCCCTTTACCCTGCGCATCGTCTCCGAGGTTATGGAAAGCAACGGCTCTTCCTCTATGGCCACGGTCTGCGGGGCTTCCCTGGCATTGATGGATGCGGGCGTACCCATTTCCGAGCCGGTGGCCGGCATTGCCATGGGCCTGATCAAGGAAGGGGAAGACTTTTTGGTGCTGACGGATATTCTAGGAGCAGAGGATCACCTGGGTGACATGGATTTCAAGGTCGCGGGGACGGCCCGCGGGGTCACCTCGCTGCAAATGGACATCAAGATCGCCGGAATCCCCACCAATGTGCTCAGCCGGGCCCTGGATCAAGCCAGGCAGGCCAGGCTGCACATTCTCGGTGAGATGGCCAAGGCGTTGGACAAGCCGCGTGAGGAGCTGTCGCCCTATGCCCCGCAACTCAGCGTGGTGAACATCAATCCGGAAAAAATCCGCGAGGTGATCGGCCCCGGCGGAAAGACTGTCAAGGCCATCACCGCGGCCACTGGAGCGTCCATCGACATCGACGATTCCGGGAAGATCTCCATTTTCGCGCCCACCAAGGACGCCTTGGACTTGGCCGTGGACATGGTTACCTTCTACAACCAAGTGCCGGAAATCGGCAAGGATTATATCGGGCGGGTGAAGAAGGTCATCGAATTCGGAGCGGTAGTGGAGATTCTGCCCGGCGTGGAAGGCTTGGTCCATGTTTCCCAGCTGGACACCTCGCGGGTGGAGCAGCCGTCGGACGTTGTCCAGCTCGGCCAGGAATTGAAGGTCAAGGTCATCGAGGTGGAACCCTCGGGCCGCGTGCGCTTGTCCCGCAAGGCCGTGATCATGGAGGAACGCGGGGAGGTTTTTGATATGGCCTCTGCGGTCAGACCCTCAGGACCCCGCCGGGACAGCGGGCGTGACCGTGGACGCGGAGACCGGCAGCGCCGTTCCTGATATGATTATGAATGCATTCATTCCAAAGAAAAGGCGCTCCGGCGCCTTTTCTTTTTTTGACCCCTTGTCTGTCCCGGATTTTGTTCATAAAGGGTCGAGAAATGGTCACGCAACAACAGAACCCGCAAAAAATAGCCATTGGTCGGCAACTGCGGCATTGCTCCTCGGTGTTTTGTCTTGGCGCCAGGACCAACCTTTCGGACTACTCCGCCGATGAACTGGCCCTGATCCGCGAGGCCCCCAAGATCTATTTTCCGACCGGATTGCTGGCCGAACCTCTGGCCGCCCTTGGTAAGCTCACTTTTCCCAGCATTCAGACCTATCGCTTTGCCGGGAATAAAATTCTGCAAACCCATCTGTTTCAATTGCTCGGACTGCCCATGCCCCGCACCAGAGTCTACTACGGCCCGCGACAACAGACCCGCATCGCGCAGGATTTTTCCCTGCCTTTGATCGCCAAAGTTCCGCGCAATTCCTCCCGGGGGCTGGGCGTCTTCCTGATCCGCACCCAGGCTGAATTGCAGGGTTTCATCGCAGCGGATCATCCCGCATACATCCAGGAATATCTGCCCATCACCCGGGATCTGCGTGTGGTCATTCTAGGTCGGCGAATCGTCCATGCCTATTGGCGACAAGCCCCGCCTGAGGACTTTCGCAGCAACGTGTCCCAGGGAGGGCGAATCAGTTTTGCCGATGTGCCGGCTTCAGCCCTTGAACTGGCTCTGGATGCGGCCAAGCGTTGCGGATTCGATCATGTTGGTATGGATTTGTGCGAGCATGGGGGCCGATTTTTTTTTCTCGAGGCGAACATGACCTTTGGGCTGAAAGGGTTTCGCGTTGCGGGATTGGATTTCAAGGCCATCCTTAGGGACATGGTGGAAAATAATGAAGTCTAAAGGCCATCGTCCGCTTCGTCTTTGCCTGGTCAGCTGTTCCCTGGCCCCCGCGTTTCGAAAACTCGGGCACGAGGTTCTGGCCTTGCGGCCCAACCCCGGTGTATGCGATTTTCCCCGCCTTTTACGCGTCAAAAACTTCTCCCCGGACATCATCATTCAACAGGAAAGTCTGGGACCGCGGATTCTGCTATGCGGGCTGGAGTCGATTCCTTGTCTCAAGGTGTTCTGGTCCATTGACACCCATTTGAATGCCTTTTGGCAGGAAGAATACGCTCGTCTGTTCGATCTGACCTTGTCCACGCAAAAACGCTGGGCCGATTGCCTCCGGCGCTGGGGACCGATCAACACGGCTTGGCTGCCCTGGTTTGGTCAGCGTCTTCTCTGGAAACCCTGGAAGGATCGGACCAGGCAGATGGCTTTTGTCGGCCGGGTCACGGAGCACAGGCCCTCACGCAAGCGTTTCGTCGAGTTCCTGCAGGAGCGTTTCGGTCTGGAGCCTATTCAAGACGTGAGTTTTGAGGAAATGCTGCAGATCTACCGGCAAACCCGGCTGGCTCCCAACGAGGCCATTTTCGGGGAAATCAACTTCCGGGTCTTTGAGGCGGCGTCTTGCGGCTGCCTGGTGTTCAACCAGGCTGGCATCCCCGGGCTGGAGGATATCCTGACCCCTGACCGTGAAATCGTGGTTTTCACCCATGCCCTGGAGCTGGCCGCCAAGATTTCACGTTTCCTGAACAATCCAATGGAAGCCGAGCGCATGGCCAAGGCCGCCTGGGCCAGAATACAGGATTCTCACCTGCCTGTGCACCGTGCCCAAAAACTGCTGGCCTTGGCGCAGGACATCATCACCTCCACCGCCCAGGTCGATAACCACGTCCAGGCCAGGGGAACCCAATCCTGGACACTGGCCCTGTACAGGCTCTGGCAGGCTAAACGGGCGCCTGTAAATGGCGATCATTTGCGGGACATGCTTCTGGCGTTGCCTGAATCGTCCGAAAAAAGAGTCGCGTTGATGGGTTTCTGGACTGGTATGCAAGAGAAGAAAACACTTGCTCATTCCCTTTCAGGGATGCTTCAGTCCAACCACTATCAGGGTAATGCCTTGGTAAATCAGGTTGCGTCCCTGGCCGCCCTGCAACTGGGAGACACGACCATGGCCAAAGCCTTTTGGCTGCGGCATCGGGCAACAAGTGCGCTTGGCTGCATCACACCCGGATCAGCCATGGAGTTCTATCTCGCTTGGGCCAGGGAATGGCAGCGGCTCGGCCGGCCGGCTCGGCCCGGCCTGCCCTTTGACCATGAACGCCATTTGCCGGAAAGCGCCCTGGAATGTCTGATCATGGCGCACCGGCTGGATTCCCGGAACATGGACGTTTGTCGACGTATAGACGCCTTACTGGATAAGCAGTCGGGCTTTGAGCCGCTGCGCCTGTCCCTGCTTTCGCATTTGACTCTGCACCAGCGGCAGGACTGGCTGGCCAGCCTCAAACTGGGGCTGGTCAACCTGCAAGGATTCAGGCTAAAACAAGGACTTGAGGAAATCGTGCTGGCCGAACAACACGCCGGTAGACAGAGCCAGGCCCAGAAGTTCCGGGACGCCCTGGCGGTGATCGACTCAAACGGCTTGATTCGACAAACCTTGTTTTCGAGATCATTTTAAACATCATTATTCTTTGTCCATGCTGGAACTGCTGCGCATTCGCCAACTGGCCCTGATCGAAGACCTGGAACTGGAATTCGGCCCAAGTCTGAACGTGCTTACCGGAGAAACCGGCGCGGGCAAGTCCTTCATTGTGCGCGCCCTTGACTTTTTGCTGGGCGAAAAGTTGACAACGAATCTGATCCGCCCGGGCCGGGACAAAGCTCGGGTGGAGGCTTTGTTCGTCGTCGGCGATCCGGCTGCGCCCGAGGAAGTGCTCATTCGGCGAGAACTTTTCGCGGAAACCGGTCGCAGCCGAGTCTGGATCAACGACGACCTGGCCTCCCAAGACGCCCTCAAACAGTTGCGGAAAAGGCTGATCATTCATGCCAGTCAGCATTCCCAGCAACAACTGCGCTTGCCCTCCTTTCATGTCCGGCTATTGGACCGTTTTTTGTCCCAACCGGAACTGACAACCCAAAAGGAGCGCCATCTGGCCGTCTTGAGCGCCTTGGTGGAAGAAGAGGAGCAGTTGGAGGCCCGGCTCAAAGACTTGCTGGAGCGACGTGAATTGTTGGAGTACCAGCGCGCTGAGATCGCCAAGGTCGTCCCCGTGTCGGGCGAAGAAGAGGAGCTGGAGGCTCGCAAACAAACCCTGCGCGACCAGACCTTGGTCCAGGAAAACGCCCGTTTGGCCACGGAGCTGCTTTGCGCCTCGGAAATCGGCCTGCATGAAACTCTGGGCAGGTTGCGCAAGGCTGTGAGCGAGCTTTTGGTAATTCACCCGGAACTGGGAAGCGATGCCACCGCTCTGGATTCCATGGTCGAGCAGGCCCAGGACCTGGAACGCAAACTGCGCGGCCTGTTGCGCGTCCAAAATGCCCAAAACGAATTGGAGGGCATTGAGGCCCGGTTGTGGGCCTTGGCCCAGCTGAAGCGCAAACTGAAACGGCCCCTGGCGGACATCGTCCGGCTACGGGAGGAAATCGAGGCCAACCTGTCCCTGCTGGACTCCTCGGCCCTGGACCGCAAACATTTGGAGCGCCGCCAGGAGGCGGCCCGGAACGAACTTGTCAAGACCCTTGAGGCCCTGGATGCGGACCGCCGTCAAACCGCCCGAACCTTGACCGAAAAATTGCATCGGGAATTGCTGGACCTTGGTTTTTCGGAACATTTGAAAATAGAATTCGCCTTTACAGCACAGGAAATTTTTCCGGGCATCATGGAAAGCCGGCCCCGGCTGCTCTGGGCACCCAACCCAGGCCAGCCTTTTCAGGCCCTGGATGAAATCGCCTCGGGCGGCGAATTGTCCCGGGTGCTTTTGGCCGTTACCGGCCTGATGGCCGATGCAAACAACCCGACCTTGATCTTCGACGAGGTGGACGCCGGCATCGGGGGCATGACCCTGAACCGGGTAGGCGAGCGGCTGGCGAATCTGGCCAAGACCCAGCAGGTGCTTCTGATCACTCACTGGCCGCAGTTGGCGGCCCTGGGGCAAAAGCATTTTCAGATTCGCAAGGAAGTGGTGGATGGTGCCACCTTCACACGCTGCACCCCCATGGACGGCCCTGAGCGCCAGCAGGAGCTGGAACGCATGACCGGCGGCGCCTGGAAATCCGACAACCTCTGACCTCTTACCCTCCAAGGAGTCTCTCATGTCCAATCTTCTTAAGCAACTCAGGCAATACTCCATTGTTGTCGCGGACACCGGCGACTTTGCCGGGATCAAGAAGTTCCAGCCCCAGGACGCCACCACCAATCCCAGCCTGATCGCCAAGGCCGCGACCATGCCCGAGTATCGTGACCTGGTGGACAAGACCATTGCCGACGCCAGAAAGCGGTCCACTTCGACCGAGATTTTCCTGGCGTCTGCAATGGATGGTCTGTTCGTGGCTTTTGGAGTGGAGATCCTGAAAATCGTTCCTGGCCGCGTGTCCACTGAGGTGGACGCCCGGCTCAGCTTTGACGTGCAGGGCTCCGTGGACAAGGCCAGGACCTTGATCAGCCTGTATGAAAAGGCGGGGCAGCCGCAGGAACGGGTGCTCGTCAAATTGGCCTCCACCTGGGAGGGGATTCAGGCCGCAAAGATCCTGGCCAAAGACTCCATCCGCTGCAATATGACCCTGCTCTTTTCTTTCGCCCAGGCCGTGGCCTGCGCCGAGGCTAAAGTGCAACTTATTTCGCCGTTCGTCGGTCGGATTTTGGATTGGTTCAAGAAGCACACTGGCAAGGACGCCTACCCTGCACACGAGGATCCGGGCGTGCTCTCCGTGGCCAGGATCTACAACTATTACAAGAACCATGGGTATGCCACGGAGATCATGGGCGCCAGCTTCCGCAACTCCGGGGAGATTCTGGAACTGGCCGGCTGCGACCTGCTGACCATCAGTCCCGGGCTGCTTCAGGAACTGCACGACGCCCAGGGAGAGTTAGAGCGCAAACTCAGCCCGGAAAAAGCCAAGGCCAACCAAGAAGACAAACTCTCCCTTGACGAAAAAGCTTTTCGCTGGATGCTCAACGAGGACCAAATGGCCACGGAAAAACTGGCCGAAGGCATCCGGCTGTTCGCCGCGGATGCAATCAAGCTGGAGAAGATGATCCTGAGCGAGATGAAGTGACATTTTACCAAGAAGCCTTTTCCTTTGGACGTTGTTCCCGACGGAAAACAGAACCCGGAGGCGGAATGTCATGCCATGGATTTTGCGTCGCCCGGCTCGAGGAGCCGAACGAATGATCGCAATCCGTTATCGTCCAATGCGATAATCACGGGAGGGACCGATGAAGCGCCTTACTTCCTTGATTACGATTGCGTCCGTGTTTTTTTTCGCCGTAGCGTGGACAGGCCGGGCCGAATTTCCGGGCGGCGACGGACGGTCCTGGGCCTGGAATCACGCACCCCAGCGGTTCCCCTCTCGCCCGGGGGGAGTTTTTGCGCGGCCTGATCATCCCCAAAGGCCTGCCCCTTACGGATTCTTTTTCCATGGCCACCGCCCGCCTGCGCACATGCACCACCCTTTCCCTCGTCCTGTGCGACCCGGCCGTCCTCCCGGATCGCACCTTGAATTCCCCGCTCATCCGTTCTTTTTTCCGCTTCTTCCCTACCCGTTGTATCTGCCGCACTATGAACCCGACCCTCTGCTTCCCTGGATCGACGACAGGACACTGCTCCCGGCTGGAAGGCTGCTTTTGTTGGCGGATCCGGTGCATGCCCAGGCCTTTGTGGACGGATATCCCCTGGAGCGGAATTCGGACCTTTCCTATGAGGTGGGGCTATTGGAGGGCGAGCACCAGGTGGAGGTTACGGCCGAAGGGTATACGCCCTTCCAGGACACGGTTTTGATCCGGGGCGGCCGAGTGTTGCGTCTGAACATCCGCCTGGAGCGAGCCTGGGAGCCTTAGAACGATCAAGACGTAAGATCAGTACGCAGCGTCCTGATTATTACTCAAGCCTCCCGCAGCGCAGGCGTCCGCGCAGCTCCCGCCAGCCGGGCAGGAACCGGTCCATGAGGGTGGTGAAACGTTTGTTGTGAGACGGCTCCAGAAGATGGGCCATCTCATGGACCACGACATATTCCAAGAGTTGCGGCGTCCGCGCGGTCAAACCTGTGTTCAGGCGGATCGTCCCCTTGCAATGGCTGCAACTGCCCCAGCGGGTCTTCATTCTGCGCACGAAGACCCGCGCAACCTTGACCCCCATGACCGGCTCCCATTTGGCGATCAAGGACTGGGCCGCCTTCCTCACTTCTTCTCTGCGCCACTGTTCCACGATCTTGCGCCTATCGGTCGCATCCGTCCCCGGCCGCACATGAAGGATCAGGCGGGACGGATCCAATTCCACGAACGGCGGGCGGTCCTCTTCCACGACGCGGAGCAGACGGGGTGCGCCCCAGACATGCAGGGTTTCCCTGTCCAGATACTGAAGGGGCGGGGGAAGCCTCCGTGCGTTGATCATTTCCCGGTGCCTGCTGATCCAGTCCAGCCTGGAATCGATGAAGGCATGGACGGACTCCAGGCTCATGCGCCTGGGCGCGGACACGCGGACCTCTCCGGCGGGGGGCAGGACCCGCAGGTAGATGTTTTTGATCCTCTTGAAGGTCACCTCCACGCAGATGCCGCCGACGTTGATCCGTCCGTCCAGCTTGTTTTCGGGTGCTTCAAGGGTGAAACGGAATGTGAGCATATCCTCTTCGAATGTTTGGTATTGTGCTGTCTTATACTGTTTCCAACTCGATGTTTCACTTTCGGGATCGGAATCGACGCTTCGCCATCGCTATCTGGATCACAGTCAGGTTATACGCATCCAAACATTATCGATCCCGATTCCGATTCCGTCGCTGCAATAGTATTTGCTCGAGCCTATAATGCAGTGTTGAATGAGATCGGGATTAATCGTAACGACAAGCTCGGGTATGAACCAGCGCATCGCTGATCAGATGGAGCATAGGTGCCGGGATGTGAAGCCGAGGGAGCATCGGGAGTGAGAAGATTAAGAGTCAGGATTGGATTTGACCCATTTTTCGTTTCGGCTGCGGGCATGTGTCTGATCATGCCCGCAGCCGGGCGAGGTTGCGCCGGAGGGGATCGTTATTCCTTGGGCTGATACTTGAAGGACAGGGTCACCCTGGCCCGATAGGCCACGATTTTTGCCCCTTCGATCTTGGCGTCGAGCTTCTGCACCTCGGCGACACGCAGATCGCGAAGGGTCTTTGAAGCCTTGCTCACCACATTCTGCACCGCGTCCTCCCAGGATGTCGGACTCGTCCCCACCAGTTCGATGATTTTGTACACGCTGTCGGACATGGCTGCCTCCCTTGTCTGGTTTTTTTGTGACAAGCCCCGGTGGATGAATGCTTTTCCTGAACACACTGCCTCCGACGTTCTTGGCCGGGACTCTTTTGACAACTATTGATAAAATAACCCATTCCAACTCCCCTTGCAACGCAACATTTGCTACTGATATGCAACATTTGCTACTGATATGCAACATTTGCTTAAAGGTTTGGCCCGCAGCAAAGTGGGCAGGGGGCGAATCTCGCCTTGACCCTTGAAGCAAGCAAACACGGTCGCGCCGTTTTCAAGACCGGGTATCTCTCTTCGCCTCGCGGACAGGAGCATTGATTCTTGAAACGAATGACAGCTCTTTGCTTGATATTGAGCAAGTGATGTTTTAACGATTGTATCAAATGAATCAAAATCCATTTTCCCGTCATATCTTTCCATGGCGGCTTTTCTTTGTCGCAATTCTCATTGCACTCCTCCTTGCGTGCGACGCCAAGCCCAGGCGTTTTCGTATTGATATTCTGAGCAACAACCCTGATTTTGAGGAAATCGTCAAGGGGTTCAAGCATGAGATGTCCGCTTTGGGGTATGTGGAAGGCAGAGACGTCTCGTATAACCTGAGGGATCACAATGCCTCATTTGAAGCAATACAGGTCGCCGAAAGGGAAATCCTGGCATCCAACGACGTGGACCTCGTGCTTGCCCTGTTTACAGAAGCCGCTCTTGTGGCAAAGGAAGCGACACGCGACAGCGGTATCCCCGTGGTTTTCGCCTACGCAGGAATCGAAGGGTCTCATTTGGTTCACAGTATACCGGAACCGGGGGGGCGCATCACCGGCGTTCGTTTTCCAGGTCCCGAGCAAATCAGCAAACGTCTTGAAATCCTGAACCAGATAGCGCCGCAAAGGAAACGTGTTTTCATCGCGTACAGCCGGAACTATCCCAACACAGTGCCGGCCCTGTCCATGTTGCGGGTACTTGCCAGTCAACTTGGGGTGTCTCTGGTCGAGGCGCCTGTGGATGGGCTCAAAGAACTAGAACATGATTTGCTTAAGCGCGATCAGTCGTTAGATGCCGGCATGGATGCCGTCCTTCTCATGCCCGATTCCATCAATCACTCCTTTGAAGGCTGGAAAATGATCCGAGAATTTGCAGCCAGGCACGAGCTGCCCATTGCCGGCAGTTTCCTCTTCACCGTTGAGCAGGGCGCCCTGTTCGGGAACGCCAATGACCTTGTGAAAGTCGGCGAGCTGGCGGCTTTGCTGGCGCATAAAATCCTCCAGGGGATACCCGCCGGAACCATCCCGGTGGTTACCCCGGAACAGGACCTGTTTATTAACTTCAAACGCGCGCAGGAGTTGGGTCTTGAGGTGCCTGAGGGTTTGTTGCGACAGGCCAGGAAAATCCTCCGGTAAGTAGAGCGCGACGTTTTCAATGGTGCGGGGGGAGTTTGTGATTTTACGTTCCGGCAGGACAAAGCCTGATAAGAATCTGACCCAACTCCTGACCACCGCCTTTGTTTCTCTCAGCCTGATAATCCTCTTTGTTGCCGGGGGGCTGCAACTCTTTTTTTATTTTCAAAGCGAAAAAGAAGTGTTGTACAGCAAACAGCAACTGATCGCCGAAGGCGCCAAAAGCGCCGTCAACAACTTTCTTCAGAAAAAAATTCAGGCATTGGAAGCAACAGCCGGTCTGTACAACCCCGACGCCACTCTCCCCAAGGAATGGGAACTCGCCCTGCAACGCCTCTTAGGCCTGGAAACAGCTTTTCGAGGTCTCGGCCTCTTTGATCTCCACGATGAACCCATCACTTATGTGGCGCGTTTTTCCCCTTCGCAGGTTGACCACTCGGCGGACGTCCTGAAAAGTGTTCGACATTGTCACTCCACTCCCCTGGAACCCTTCATCAGCGAAGTGCATATCGACCCCCAAACCAGCGAACCGGTTGTATACATTTGCGTTCCAGTGATGAATGCGCTGAGGGAATTGAGAGGCTATTTGACTGCGGAACTGAACTTGAAATTTATTTGGGACTTGGTTGGTCAACTCAAAGTGGGCAATACTGGGTATGTGTATGTCGCCGACCAAAGTGGGCGTCTGATTGCATTCGACGACACCTCACGCGTTTTGAAGGGGGAAATTGTCTCCGGGCTGCCGCCAGTGGATAATTTTCAGGATAAAACAAATATCCAGGCAACGGAGAGGTCACGCCTTTATAAAGGGTTGTCCGGAACCCATGTCATGGGCACAGCAGTCTTGCTGAAGGAAGCATCATGGACGATAGTTGCTGAAATGCCGTGGAAGGAGGCCTATCAGGTTGTACTGCGAACAGGAGTGATTTTTATGGGTATTGTTGCCGGCATGGCGTTTTTGGCCGCCGTGTTGGGAGCAATGGTCGCCCGGAAATTGACGGTTCCTCTGAGAGACTTGCAGGAAACGGCCGTGCGCATAGCCAACGGCGACAGAAGACTGCAAGCCAGGACAGCCGGCCCGGCCGAGGTTGCCGGCTTGGCCGAGGCGTTCAACAGCATGGCTTCCCAGCTGTTAAAAAGTCTTCAGGAAACAGAGTCCCAGTATGAGCAGATCAAAGTCGCTCGGGATGCTCTTCAGAAAAGTGAAGCGCGCCTTCAATTGGCCTTGGAAGGCACCGCCGACGGCATATGGAATTGGAACCTGGAAACGCATCAGTTCTATTTCAGCCCCCGCTGGTATAGGATCCTGGGCTATGAGCCCGATGAATTGCAAATTTCCACTGCAGGATGGAGTGCTCTGATTCATCCTGAAGACCTTGAGACCGTCAAATCGCGTTTCAACAACGCGATTCTTTCCCGTGCCCCTTTCGCCATCGAATTCCGGATGATGACTAAAAACGGGCAATGGCTTTGGGTATTGTCTCGCGGCAAGGTCGTTGAGGCCGCGGCAGACGGCAGACCTATACAGGTGGCCGGCTCCCTTGCGGACATCGCGCAACGCAAGCAGGCCGAATCGGAACGAGCGGAATTGGAGGCCAAATTTCTCCAGGCCCAGAAAATGGAGTCCATCGGTCGTCTGGCCGGTGGGGTGGCCCACGATTTCAACAACATGCTGACGATCATTCTCGGCCGTGCGGAATTGGCCATGCTGAAGCTGGCCTCTTCAGCCCCATTTTACAAGGATTTTCATGAAATAATGGAGGTTGGAAAACGTTCCGCGGCCCTCACGCGTCAACTTTTGGGCTTTGCCCGCAAGCAAACCATCGAACCCAGGGTTCTCGACTTCAACAAGACCGTTGAAGAAATGCTCGATCTGTTGCGCCGACTGATCGGCGAGGGCATTGAAATTTCCTGGAAACCGTCCCCTGGGGTTTGGCCTGTCAAAATGGATCCGGCCCAGGTTGATCAGCTCTTGACGAACCTGGTGATCAATGCACGGGATGCCATCAAAGACGTGGGGCATGTGACCATTGAAACATATAACACGATGCTGGACGAGGCGTATTGCAGCTCGCATCCGGGTTTCTCGCCGGGAGACTATGCAACCTTGGCGGTAAGCGACAATGGTTGCGGAATGGACAAGAAAACCCTGGACAACATTTTTGAACCATTTTTTACCACAAAGCAGCTGGGCCATGGAACAGGTCTGGGGCTGGCCACGGTTTACGGCATCATCAAGCAGAACAATGGCTTTATCAATGCATACAGCGAGTCCGGCAAGGGCACTAGCTTCAAAATCTACATCCCCCGTCATCATTTAGAAGGTGTGGCGATGGCAGAGGTGGACATGCTTGCGCAAAGGCAACCCGGCCAGGAGACGATCCTGCTGGTGGAGGACAATGAATCCTTGCTGGAAATTACAACGGCCATGCTCAAGGAGCTGGGATACAACGTCCTGGCGGCTGACGGCCCGCAAGCAGCGCTTCAATTGGCGGAGGTGCACGATGCTCCCCCCCATCTGGTGATGACCGATGTGATCATGCCCGGCATGAACGGCCTGGAACTCCAAAAATATCTCAGCATCTTGCTACCGGGAATAAAATGCCTGTTCATGTCCGGGTACACCGCCAACGTCATTGCGCATCAGGGCATTCTTGAGGAAGGATGCAATTTCTTGAGCAAGCCGTTCTCCATCCACGATTTGGCCGTGAAACTACGCGCTATTCTGGATGGGGAATAATTATGAGGAACGGGTGAAGAAGGGGCAGGATCGTTTTTTCTCGACAACCACGACAGTTGAACACGCATCCATTGGAGGATACGGACATGCAATTTCTTCTAATCCGGGTTTGCGCGGCATTTTTTCTCATGGGGGTCATGCCCTGGTCCTTGGCCCACGGTCAATTCTCGGCCGGGCAAACGCCTTGCGACTACTTCACCAAGGCCGATGCCGAAGCCCTTTTCCAAAGAACCGTGAATGACCCGATCCTCAAGGCCGTCAGTGCTCCGGCAGGACAGAGTTGCCGCTACACCTTTTCACATGCCGGGGACAGCGGCTACGGGGTCGCGATCCGGATATCGACCACGTCGGAAATTGCTCGGGAGGGCATCTTTTCCTCGGTCAAGGAGCGCATGGACAGACAAAAAAAGACCTTGTCAGAACGCTCCGACGCCTTCAAGGATCTGGCGGGGCTTGGCGAGGACGCCTTCTGGAATGGAACAGACCTCTGGATGTCGCAAGCAGACATGCTGATCATCGTCACGGTCCACCCGGTTCTGGAAGGTTCTTTTCCAGACATGAACGCCGCCCATGAGGCCAAATCCGAACAGGCCCTGACTTTGTCCAAGCAGGTGGCTTTGGCCATTCTCGATCGGCTGCCTTAGAAAATGAGCTTCATGAGAATAGAAATCGCTTTACCAATCAGAATGGACAAAGAGCGGGCGGATTGAAATTCTAGCAAGAAACATTTTGAGGGAGACGATTTGATTTGTCTGAAAATCGTCTTCCGTGACCTTCTCTTTTGCGCCGTTAAACGACTAACATGTGCATTTTTGAACAAGTTTGTCCATGGTGTGCTGGTTCTCGCTCCAAACCTTCTATCTAAAGGAGATGCCATGCACATCGACCGTTCCCCTGGCGTAATGGACAGCAAGAAGTTTCAAGCGCTTGTCGTCAGCAAGTGGAAAGTCTCGCTTTCCCTGACCGCGATCATGCTGGCGGTCTACTTCGGATTTATTCTTGTCCTGGCTTTTGCCAAGGACCTTCTGGCCGTGAAGATCGGCGAGCATATGACCTTGGGCATTCCCGTGGGCATTCTGGTCATCGTTCTGGCCTGCGTCCTTACCGGAATCTATGTCTTTTGGGCCAATTCCCGCTACGATAAGTCCGTTCAGGATGTCCTGAAAAGCATGAGGAGGAGATAACATGGATCCCATGATCACCTCCATCGGTCAGCCCAATCCCACGTCCATCATTTTCTTTTTTGTTTTCGTTTCCGCGACCCTGGTCATCACCTATTACGCAGCCAAGAAAAGCCGTTCCGCCGCCCAGTTTTACGCTGCCGGCAGGAGCGTGACCGGCCTGCAGAACGGCTTGGCCCTGGCCGGCGACTACATGAGCGCGGCCTCGTTTCTGGGTATAGCCGGTCTTGTTTCCCTGAAGGGTTATGACGGTCTGATCTATTCCATCGGCTGGCTGGTGGGTTGGCCGATCGTCATGTTTCTCATTGCCGAGCCATTGCGCAATCTCGGCAAATTCACCTTTGCGGACGTGGTGGCCTACCGCCTTTCACAAAAGCCGATCCGCATCGCCGCGTCCATCGGGTCCCTGATGACCGTGTGTTTTTATCTTATCGCCCAGATGGTCGGTTCCGGATCCCTGATCAAAATGGTTTTCGGAATGCCCTATGAGGTCGCCGTGGTCATCGTGGGCGTGGTCATGATCATGTACGTGCTCTTCGGCGGCATGCTGGCCACGACCTGGGTCCAGATCATCAAGGCCGTCCTGCTTCTGGGCGGGGCCACGTTTCTGGTTTTTTTGGTCCTGCTGCATTTCGGATTCAGCTATACGGAGCTGTTCAAGCAGGCGGCCGTGAAATACGGGAGCAAGGTCCTGGAACCGGGCGGCCTGGTATCAAATCCCTGGGATGCCGTTTCCCTGGGCATCGCCTTGATGTTCGGCACGGCGGGTCTGCCGCATATCCTGATGCGTTTCTATACCGTGCCCGATGCCAAGCAGGCCCGCAAGTCAGTCTTCTATGCCACCGGATTCATCGGCTACTTCTACATCCTGACCTTCACCATCGGTTTCGGGGCCATGGTCATCGTCGGCCAGGACGTCATCTCCAAGATGGACGCCGGGGGGAACATGGCCGCTTTGCTTCTGGCAGAAGCTGCAGGGGGGACGGTCTTCCTGGGATTTATCGCCGCCGTGGCCTTTGCCACCATCCTGGCCGTGGTGGCAGGGCTGACTTTGGCCGGGGCCAGCACCCTGTCCCATGACCTTTATGTCAGCGTATTCCGATCGGGACGGTCCTCGGAAGAAGAAGAAGTCAAGGTGGCCAGGATGGCCACCCTGGCTCTGGGCGTGGTGGCCATTGTCCTAGGTTTGGCCTTCAAGGGCCAGAACGTGGCCTTCATGGTCGGACTGGCCTTTGCCATCGCGGCCAGCGCCAATTTTCCGGCTTTGCTTATGTCCATCCTCTGGAGGAATTTCTCCACCTTTGGCGCAGCATTGAGCATTGCCACGGGGACCACATTGGCCGTGGGTTTGATCATCGTCAGCCCCACGGTCTGGGTTGACATCCTCCATAATCCCCTGGCTATATTTCCATTGAGAAACCCGGCTATCATTTCCATGACCGGTGCTTTCGCTGCCGGATATCTGGGATCGAAACTCAGGCCGGACGCCGAGGCCTCGCGCAAGTACGAGGAGCAAAAGATCAGGAACTATCTGGGCGTTGGAGCGGAATGAACAACGAAATCATGGCCTTTTGGGCCAGAATATATCCGTTGTCCGACCTCCCCAGGACGCAACAGGGAGAGGTCGGTTCCCATGTCAGCCAAAAACACGTTTCCTCGGGAGAAGTTTTGCCTCTGGACCAGGAGGTCCTGTATATCATCCGGCATGGGGCAATGCAGGTCCTGGACCGGGATGTGGTCATCGACAGCTTGATTCCAGGAGATTATTTCGGTTACGAGGTATTCTTTTTTTCCCGTTTGGCTGGACAATCAGCCATGGCCGTCCAGGACGCCACGCTTTTGACATTGCCTGGATCGGTTTTTCGAAAATTGCTTCAACACGATTCAGCGGACCGGTTTTTTCGTGGCAAGGCGGACATCCTGCGAAACAGGGCCAGGGATATCCACCATTGGCGAACCGTTTCCAGGATTGATCCTTACCTGAGGTTGACCCTGCGCGACGTGGACATGAAATCTCCGGTCTTTGTCCCCGTGGAGGCCACCGTGGTCCAGGCGGCCAAGTCCATGCTGCACATGAACGCCACCACCTGTCTTGTGGTCAACGATCAGGATATCCTGGGCATAGCCACGGAGCGGGACATCCTGAAAAAGGTCGTGGCCCGGGACGTGGACCCGAATATGGTCAACGTCCGGGCCATCATGTGCAGCCCCCTGATCACGGTCAAACATGACGACCTGTTGTTCGAGGCTTTTTCCAAGATGGTCCGTTCCGGCATCCGCAGGCTGGTGGTCATGAACGACAAGGCAGAGGTCAAGGGCATCATTGAAGAGCGGGATTTACTTTCGGTCAAGGGTGAAAATCCGGTTTATCTGGCTGGCGAAATCGCCCGGGCGGAAACGTTCTCAACTCTCGGCAGCGTGTTTCGTCGGCTCCAAGGCATGGCCATGCGCTCCGTTGGCGAAGGGATTGGAATTTTCCAGGTGGGCCGGTTGATCAGCGACATGAACGACCAGATTTTGACCAGGGTTCGTGACCTGGTGTTGGCAGAAATGGGTCAAGGCGCGCCTGTGCCCTTCTGTCTTTTGGCTCTGGGCAGCGAAGGCCGCAGGGAGCAGTATCTGGCTACTGATCAAGACAACGCCCTGATCTTTTCCTGGGACGGGCAAGACAAGACCCTGATTTTTTTTGAACGCTTTGCCCGGAAATTCATTCAGGCCCTGCTGGATCTGGGCATTCCCCCTTGTGCCCATGAAGTGATGATCACCAATCCGCGCTGGCGCATGAGCTTGGATCAATGGATGGACGTGGTGGACAAGATGATCCGCGAGAACGACCTGGACAGCATTCTGATGACGTCCTTGTTGGTGGATATGCGTTGTGTAGCCGGCGATGCGGGTCTGGCCGGGAAGCTGAAGTCCTATCTGTTCAAACGGGTCGGCGGCAGCTCGTTCATCCTAAAGTACATGGCTCATGCCGCCCTGCGGTTCACACCTCCGGTCGGTTTTTTCAGCGCGTTCGTCGTTGAGAAGAGCGGAGAGCATAAAGGCGAGATGAACATCAAAAAGGGCGGTGTCTTCCCCGTGACCCAGGGTGTGCGGACTTTGGCCGTGGAATACAACATTCTGGAAACCGCCACCGAGGAGCGGATCAAGCTCCTGCGCGACGCAGGCGTCTTTTCAGCCGGTCTTGCCGCCGGCATTCGCGAAGCCTATGAGTTCTTTCAGACTTTGCGCGTGCGAACCCAGGTGGAGCGGGTCCGGGATGGTGAAAAGCCCAACAACTTCATTGCACCGGACAGACTGTCCATCATCGAGCGGGACAGGCTCAAGGACTGTTTCAAGGTGGTGAACGAGTTCCAGGCATTGCTTCAGAACAAGTACGGGCTGCACCTGCTGACCTGAGCCAGTCGAGATCGTCGAGGACAAACGGGTCGTTTACGCCTTTCTCGACGCGCATATGCCTGCGGCGGACGGTCTGTATTCGGCCTTTGTCGCGACGTCCAGGGAACGACCGGCCGAGCGGGCCTTGCCGCGAGCCTGAATGATCCGTGTTCAACCCATCTAGCCATGGTTTTGGAAACGCCCAAGGGCAAGGATTTGGCCGAGAACGTGCAAGCTCTTCGGGTGTTGGGGGCATTGATGCGAAAACAGTATACCATGAACGCCGGGAACAGGGTGAAGGGATTGGAAGGTCCTGCCAAGGCTGATGTGCCACGGAGCAATCATCATGCAAAAGAAAGTCGTTGATAACGAGCCTTTTTTAATCTGCCCATTATGCGGGGCCAAAGCGGAAATTCAAGGCCGCTGATGTTCAGCTCGGATCCGCTGCACGGAGTGCGGCGGGGATTTGCCGGTGAGGGAGTATCAGGACCATGTTGAGGCTTGGAAGGAAAAGCTGGGCCTTTGTCATGAACTGCAAAAGGACAATTCAAAAAAAATATCGCCACAGCCATCCGTTGCACTTGGCGCGATTGAAAAAAAGAGGTGAGCCATGGCCCGAAAAAAGAAAGCTTATGAACCGTTGACCGCGCAAGGCGTGCTGCAGGCGTTTCGCACAGCCCGCAAGCCGTTGGGCTTTCGTGAACTGATGCGCACGCTGGGACTCACCAGCCGCCAACGCGGCGAGCTGGACGACATCCTCCAGGTGCTGCTTGCCGAAGGCCGCCTGATCCGGCTCAAGGACGCCTTCGGCCTGGCCGACCAGATGCAGCTGGTGTCCGGTGAACTGGAAATCCAGCGCTCCGGCGTGGGCTTTGTGCTCCCTGACGACAACCGGCGCAAGGACATCTTCATCAGCCCCCAGGATCTGGGCGAAGCCCGGCACGGCGACCGGGTCAGCGTGGCCCTGCTCCCCGGCCGCCGCGGACGCAACCCCGAAGGCCGGGTGGTCCGGGTGCTCAAGCGGCGCACGGAAATATTCGCGGTGCGCATCCTGGACGTCAAAGGCAAGGGCGTCTGGCTGGGCCAGTCCACGGACGCCAAACTCGGGCTGCACCTGCTCCTGGACCTGCCCAAGGACGCCGGCGGCAAGCATCTTGCGCCGAAAAAGGACGAGGTGGTCCTGGCCCGGATCGGAGAACGCCTGGAACAACACCTGTGGGCCGGGACCATCCTGGAGGTGGTGGGACCGGAAACCGACCTGGCGGTCCAGGAAAGCCTGGTCAAGTTCAACCACCACGTTCCCACCATGTTCCCCGAGCCGGTCCTGGCCCAGGCCGAAAACCTGCCCCAAATGCCCGCGGCCGAGGATTTTCAGGGCCGCCGGAACCTGCGCGACCTGCCCCTGGTGACCATTGACGGCGCCACGGCCAAGGACTTTGACGACGCCGTATGCGTGCAGAAGACCAAGGCCGGCTTCACCTTGTGGGTGGCCATCGCGGACGTGGCCCATTACGTGCCGCCCCTGTCCCCGTTGGATGGGGAGGCCAAGGACCGGGGCAATTCCTACTATTTTCCGAAGTCCGTGGAACCCATGTTCCCGGAACGGCTGTCCAACGGTCTGTGCAGTCTGAACCCAAACGTCCCGCGTCTGGTCATGGTTGCGCAGATGGACTATGCGCCCACCGGGAAACGAATGGGTTCGGACTTTTATGCCGCGGTGATGCAAAGTCACGCCCGCCTGACCTACGAACAGGTGCACCTGGCCCTGGACAAGAATGATCATGCTGCCCGGGACAGCCTGGCAAATGTCCTGCCCATGCTCGAACAGGCCCAGGCCCTGGCCCGTGAGCTCAAGGCCCTGCGCCACGGCCGGGGCAGTCTGGATTTTGACTTGCCGGACCCGGAGATCCTGCTGGACGTGCAGGGCGAGGCCGCGGATATCCGCTCCCGTCCGCGCCATTTTGCGCATCAAATGATCGAGGAGTTCATGATCGCGGCCAACGAGGCCGTGGCCGAGTTTTTGACCAAAAAAGGCCGGCCCATGCTCTACCGGGTGCATGAGCCGCCGGACCCGGACAAGCTGCGCAACCTGTTCAAATTGCTGACGCGTACGGAACTGAAGGTGAACCTGCCCAAGACAGGCGAACCCGCCGATCCCAGGATGCTGCAAGCCGTGCTGGCCTCGGCCCGGGACACGGACATGGAATTTTTGGTGAACCGGCTGCTGCTGCGCAGCCAGATGCAGGCCAAATACAGCCCGGACAACCTGGGACACTTCGGCCTGGCCTCCAAATGTTACGCCCATTTTACCTCGCCCATCCGCCGTTACGCGGACCTGGAGCTGCACAGGGCCTTGAAGGCGGAACTGGGCGGCGCCGGCCCCAAGATGTCGCACAAGCGGCTCAAGGCCCTGGGCGATCATCTGAGCACCAGGGAACGCCGAGCCATGGACGCGGAGCGGGAAATCCTGAAACGGGTCACGGTCATGTTTTTGATGGACCGCGTGGGCGAAGCATTTACCGGGATCATCTCGTCCCTGACGGATTTCGGCTTCTGGGTGGAATTGTGCGAAGTGTTGGCCGATGGCATGGTTCGACTGTCCTCCCTGACCGACGACTACTACGCCTTTTTCCCGGAACGCCAGGAACTTTTGGGGCAGCGCACCGGACGAACCCTGCGCATGGGTCAGAAGGTCCGGGTGGTGCTGGACGAGGTCAGCCTGGCCCGCCTGGAAATCACGCTGCGGCTTGCCCCGGAGGAGTCCGGCCCAGCCCGGCCTTCCAAAAAACGCCGTGCCCGACGCTGAGTCCTTTTCCGCTGTCCTGCTGGAGTGGTTCGCGGCCCAGGCCCGGGACCTGCCCTGGCGGCGCGGCTACGAGCCTTACCAGGTCTGGATTTCCGAGATCATGCTCCAGCAGACCCAGGTGGAGCGGGCCGTGGATTTTTTCCTGCGCTGGATGCACCGATTCCCGAGCGTGGCCGCTCTGGCCCGGGCCGGGGAGGACGATGTCCTCACGGCCTGGGAAGGGCTGGGGTATTATTCGCGGGCGCGCAACGCGCTGCGTGCGGCCCGGATGATCATGGAGCAGCACGGCGGAGCAGTGCCGCAGGATTACGACGCCCTGCTGGCCTTGCCCGGGGTTGGGCCGTATACTGCGGCCGCGGTGTGCGCCATTGCCTACAACCGGCCCTATGCCGCGGTGGACGCCAATGTCCGTCGGGTGTTCGCCCGGGTCTTTGACCTGGACGCACCGGTGTCCGAGACTGCCACGTCCCGGCTTATCCAAGACCAAGCCACCGCCTTGACGCCCCAGGGCCAGGCCCGGATGTTCAGCCAGGCCTTGATGGAACTGGGCGCCCTGGTCTGCCTGCCTCGGCGGCCGCGGTGTTCCGCCTGCCCCGTGCACGCCGTATGCGAGGCCAAACGGCTGGACATTGTTCTGGAGCGCCCGGTGCCGGCCAAAGCTGTGACCTCCATCCCCATTGACGTGGCCACGGGCGTGCTCATGGCCCAGGGCTTGGTTTTCATTCAAAAACGCCTGGCCACCGGGGTCTGGGCCGGATTATGGGAGTTCCCCGGCGGAACCATTGAGGGCTTGGAAACGCCGGAGCAGGCAGTGGTGCGTGAATTCCGGGAGGAGACCGGATTCGAGGTCAATGGCCTGCGCAAGCTGGCCGTGGTCCGCCACGGCTATACGAAATTCCGGGTGGCCTTGCACTGCTTTTGCTGCAGTTTACGCGAAAACTTGCCGACCTCCCCGCCGGTCTTGACTGCGGCCCAGGAATACCGCTGGGTCAGCCCGGCAGAATTGAGCCGCTTCGCCTTCCCGGCCGGCCATCGCAAACTCATCGACATGACGTTTCCAACAGCCTGATCAAAACGGGATCATCAAGGATGAGATAAACCAAGACACGGCCAGGGAGTCGTCAGTACCATCTGCCCCTGTCAGAGGCGTTCAGACCCGGCTTTTCGTTGCCCAAACCTGTGGGGTTGCCAAAACAGAATTGCAAACCACACAGGGCCTTGCCAAATACATTGCTTTTGGATATGGAATTAGTCTTTCCGCGCCGAGGTAGCTCAGTCGGTAGAGCAGGGGACTGAAAATCCCCGTGTCGGCAGTTCAATTCTGTCCCTCGGCACCAGGAAAATCAAGGACTTGCGGCAAATGCTGTGAGTCCTTTTTTGTTATCTGCCATATTTTGTCCAACCCCTGTCCAACCAATTCGGTGGTTGACGGATTGCCCCCTCGGTTGGTTCGTTCCCTGAGTTGAGCAGCCAGACATCCATATCGCCCCTGCCTCTTTCGGAACTTGCCCTGGCCTCGCCGCTGCGTTGAACAGCGGGGTGACCATGGCGTATGTCGGTATTGGCTCCCCTGACCGCTCAGGCCAGAACCGAGGCGGTTCCGGACGTTGGACTGAGGTTCGGCCAGACACCTCATAAAGCGACCGCCCCACCCGCCACCGCACCCGCTCCCGATCCAGCGCGCCGCTGATCGCTCTCCGTTCCTGGGGGTGCTGTTGTGAACCCTGCCAGCCGTGGGATGAGGGCCGTACAGGGCGAATGTGGGCCTCAACAGAGGACCTTGCGCCGGAAACACAAAAGCCGCCCATCCCGAAGGGTAGGCGGCCTGACTTGCGAACAGATGAATGAGCCGAATAAGCGACGTCATCATCCCGCCAAGGACCAAATATTTCGAAGGTCCAAAGCTCCAAAGCAGCTCACTGTCCGGAGCGGACGGGCCAGACGTGGTAGACGTCGGTCTTGACGCTGGCCTGCGCGAAGCCGCCAAACATGCACACGCTCCATGCACAGTCCGCGCTGTTCGCGCAGGACGTACTCGACCAGTAGTAGGACGACTGGACCCCGGTAAATGGATGTCCGCCTTGCATTGCATGGTATAAAGCCACAAGCTCATCCTTGCTCGGCAGTCGCCAGCCGCCAATGCCGGAGATACTGAAAGCGTTGCATCCGGCCATGGCGTCATACCAGTTTCTTTTGCCTATCGGATTGGCATTTTTGGTCCACATCAGCCCCGTCTGCGTATCCGTCACCGTCCCGTTCCCATTGTCCACGAACCTCTGGGCCTGGGCTTCGCCGGATATGACCAGCCCTGTCAGGCAGAGCGTAACCCCCAGAATTGCAACCGCGAATAGCTTCTTCATGATCATTTCTCCTGTTGAGGTTCGATCGTAGTGGCCTTGCATCTCAATTAGCACAAGCCCCAGTGACAACTCCCTCCCGTCAAAGAGTCGGATGATTGAGGACCTAACGATCATCCTCATGACATTCCTTGCACTCTGATCTCTTCGTCATGCCCGGTTGCGGGCCGCCGGCCTGCCAGTGCGGGCAGTTGAAATCCCGCGTGTCCTGCATGAGACAATTGTTTCTGGCCATCACGCATTCATCGAGACAGTCCATGTTTCCGGGAGGGCACAGGGCCTCGCACCTGTCCCGGTTCGCGTCGCAGGTCGTCAGGATGCTGCTGAACGTCTCGTTGCAGCAGTTGGTGCAGACGATCAGGTCGGGACAGCCGTGGATACAATCGATGTAGGTGCCTCTCTCGGTGGCGTGAAGGTTCAGCGTTGCCATGAGTAGCAGGGCCAGGGACAGGGAAGCAGTCAGAAACAGTTTTTGCATTTTTAATCTCCTCTTGAGCGTCGAAGGGTGGATGGTGTCTTCCTGCTGCAAAGCACGATCTATGTCAGGACAAAAAGTACGTAATTTCAATATGTTGCAAAGAGTGCCAACCAGGTCAAGCTCCACTGTTTGCGCCCATTTCGTTGGCACTGCCAACATTTTTGGCAAACATCACAGCGCCCCATGCCATGTGCCGGCCCGCGCCGGAGTGGTGTGACTTTTGGGATGGATGTGAATATCAGGGTGCAGAGGGTGGGGCAATGAGGGGACGCATGGATTGGCGGACTTGTTCCCGTAGCCGCAACCGTGGGAGGGGCAAAAGGACTTTTTGCATCTAG
>DSBL01000060.1 GCA_011049455.1 Desulfonatronum sp.
GCCAGGGAGGGCTAGCCCTCCCTGGCCTCCTCCACCAAGCCATCACCTGAATGAAATTGCAGAGCTTGACGTACACAACTGCAAATTTGTTCCCCGGGCTGATTCACCTGCATCCCCTTGTGTCATTGAAGATGAGACCGCTGCCTGTTGAGAAATAAATGGAGGGCGGTTAGGAGTCTCAAGCATAAAATCAGCACCAGTCATCGTTTCGGTCAGGGAGATGGTTCGTCGGACGATGTCCAGCTCTGTCAAACAGGCGTAGCCGGGTGAAGACACTCGATCTGGATGAACCAGCAGCACAGCTCGAAACGTTTTCAACTTAATTTGAGAAACGCGTAATGCTCCCACCTCGCCGGTCTGCCTGTCCACTTCGATCATTCTTTTGTCGTCCGTAGCGGCGATCTTCCGCCCGGTGGCCATTTCCAGCAAACCGGACAGGAAAGCCACGCCCTGATTGAGCACAGCTTCCATCTTTTCCGGAGTCCGGCGCCGTGCCGGTCATGATGCTGCCGGCATTGCGAATTGTCGCAGGGTGAGGCTGGCCAATAGCGCCTGATCGTGGCTGGCCACCACCATGGTGCAGGAAGAGTTCGCGAGTATCCGCCCCACCAGTTCCCTGGAGCGGGTGTCCAGGTCGTTGGTGGGTTCGTCCAGGAGCAGGACACTGGGCTGCATGACCAGCACCACGGCCAGGCTGATCAGACGCTTCTGTCCGCCGGACAGGGTATGGGGCTGACGATGGGCCAGATGGGCCAGATTCAACTCATGCAGCAGGACCAGAGACCTTTCCAGAGCCTCGGCCTGGGAGCAGCCCAGGTTCAAAGGACCAAAGGCCACGTCCTCCAGGACCGTGGGCGAGAAAAGCTGGTCGTCCGGATTCTGGAACACAAGGCCCACTGTACGGCGCAGGGCCGCGATATCCGCCTTTGTGCGCACGGCCCGGCCCTGGAACAATAACTCTCCTTGGTCCAGGGAGACCAATCCCACCAGAGTCAACAGCAGGGATGTCTTGCCGCTGCCGTTGGGACCGACCAGCCCGACCCGTTGCCCCGTGCATAGTTCAAAATCCAGATTTTCCAGCACGGGCTCAAAAGCGCCGGGATAACGGACACGGGCGTTGCGCAGGGCCAAAAGCGGCTCGTTGTTCACAGCGGCCACCGGTCATGCAGGCAGATGAGCACCGGCACCATGCCCAGGGCCGCGACCAAGAGGATTTCCCGCCATCCCAGGGCAGGCGAGGCCAGGGTGTGAAACCGTCCGGTAAAGCCGCGCAGGAGCATGGCCCCGTGAATGCGCTCGGCCCTGGAAAGACTGCGCAACACGGTTTGACCCAAGAGCACGGCATAGGTTCTGTAGGTGTGCATGGTGCATCGCGGGGAAAAGCCGCGGGCCAGGGCGGCCCGGTGCAGCCGATGAAACTCGTCGCGGACAAGAAAAACCTGACCATGGGTGAACGCCAGCAACAAGGTCAATTTGCGCGGCAGACCCAGGGCTTGCAGGGCATGTGACAGCGCCGGAACCGAGGAGGTGCAGACCATGGCCATGAACACCAGCAGCAGGGTGTTGCCCTTCACGGCGATACGCAGGGCCAGCTCCAGGCCGTCCAGGCTGATCCAAGGAATGCCCTCCGGGGTTTTGCCGGGATAGGACAGGCCGAGAACAAAGCCCAGGACCAGGAAAAAAACATTGGCCGGGGCCAGGCGCAACACTGCGTTTTGCAGACGGACACCCGCGGCAAAAGTCAAAACCAGGGCAAAAAGCAAGGCCGCAAGGGCCGCGTCAAAACCCCGGATCGCGGATACGCAAACCATGCACAGGCCCGCGGCCAACAGTTTTGCCCTGGGGTCCACGCGGGACAGCAGCCTTGAATACCCGTTGGATAATTCAGTGATTTGCATGAACACGAATGAACACCTCTCGCGTGTGGCCTATCAGTGATGGGATGGTTTTCATTTGGACAGGCGGTTTACAAATCCCATGTGCAAGGAGCAATCCGGCACCTGCTGGAGATGTTCATTTCAAAATACCGGCAGGCATGACAACTCAAGGAGGTGCCAAAGATGCGCCGCGTGCAATTGGAAGCATTTCAACCCCTTGTCAACGCCTGCGCAGCAGCCAAAAGCCCAGACTGGCCAGCCCGATGATGTAGCCGATGCCGCCCAGAATCTCCGTGATGCCCGGACCGGACCGGGCCAGGGCGAGGACGTCCCGGCGCAGCGGCGCCACCTCCTGACTGACGGTCTCTTGCACCAGTCGCCGGATCTCTTCTCTATCGAAAAGATGCGCGGGTTCCAGGACCGAGCGCGCCGGGGAAACGTTTGGATCATCAGCGGTCGTTTCGGGCCCGGCCGGCGCGATCTCCTCGGCGCCAATGGTCACTTCGGCCAAATGCCCCGCCCCGTCGCTGGCCCTGACCAACAGGGACCGACCCGAGGACAAGACTTCCATGGGCAGAGCCGACTCGAAAAGGCCCCGCTCATCGGCGTGGACCGTCAGGATCTCATCCCTGCTCAGCGCATCCTGAACCGCGATCTTGGCATTGGCGGCAAACGTGCCGTCTCCGAAGGCAACCTCGCCCATGAGTTGATCCCCCTGGATCCAGGCCATGAGCAGCAATTTGTGGCCCATGGCGGGCTGCGTCGCCCAGCACAGGACAAGCACGGTGAAAACAAGACGCTTCAGCATGGCATCGCTTCTCCTGCGGATGTCATCCGACCTGCCAGCAAGTCCGGCCTGGTTCGTCCCAAAAAACCAACCGCGAACATGGCCACCAGGCCTTCGACGGCCGCCAGCGGAAGATGGGCGGCCACGACCAGTTTCGCCGCGACAAGAAAACCCTGGTCCGTCAATGTCAGGGCCAGGGCCGTGAGCAGGGCCGTGCCCAGGACAGCGCCCGCGCCTGCCGCGAAGCCCGCCACCAAGGCCGTCCTGCCGCCACGGGCCAGCAATGCGCGCAGCAGACATCCGCACAGCACGGCCGGCAAGGCCACGGTGCATGTGTTCACGCCCAAAACCAGCAGGCCACCGAACTGAAAGAGCACGGCCTGAAGCAGCAAGCCCACGAACAACACCGGGAATGCGATCCAACCCAGAAGTAAACCGGCCAGACCGTTGAGCAGCAAATGCACGCTGCTTGGCCCCAGCGGCACGTGGATCAATGAACCGACAAAAAACGTCGCGGCCAGAACCGCGGCCAGGATCAGCCGATTTTCTTCCAGTCGGCGCAAGCCGATCCAGATGCCGACAAAGGTCGTGGCCGCCCCCGCAGCCAAGACCGGGACGGACAGGACACCTTCAGCAATGTGCATGCACTGCCTCCTTATTAAAGCGCATCACCGCAAAACCGGCCGCCAGACAGGGCCTTGCGCATCTGATGGCTGTTTTACGACCGGCCGCGAGGCTGAAAATGAAAAACAACCGGCTATGTCGCGAAAACGAGGTTCAGTGTCGGCACGAAATCGGAAGGTGGGAGAATGGGCCGGACATCCCCTTTCGCGGCAAACACCCGTTGCCTCGGGGCCTCATGTCGGCAGGTCTTCTGGCTCCCCCCTTGGATACGTTCTGCCTTCCCGTCCCGTCCCGCTTTCACGGAACTTTTGGACAGTGGCGTCATTCTAAACGCTCCACTCCAAAACAAGCTGGGGTTACAGCGGCGGGTCCGCTCCGGCTTTGCACCGGATTCCCTGTTCGTCTCCACGATGGAGAACCGACATGTTTTGAGATTTCGTAATCAGGAACGTGGCAGGAGTCAAATGCCCAAGAAACAGCCCAACCGTTGCTCAGATGCGCAACATCTCCAAGCGTTGCAAAGGATGCAGCCCGAGGATATGCCGAACAGGCAAACCGGACTCAAGGCTCGCCTTTGCAGTTCCATGGTGTTGTGGGAATCTCTCTCAAGAGACGAGGCGGAAAAGCTCGTGCCGAAAGCGCGGACCATGGCAACAAATTCCAAAAGAGGCTTCTACACGTCGATTTCGCCCCGCAAATATGTGACGGCCTGGCCTTTGATCTTGACCCGATCGCCGTCATCCCGGCAGAACAGCTCCCCCCCGCGGGCCGAAAGCTGCAGAGCGTGCAGGTCTTTTTTCTTCAGGCGCTTGGACCAATAGGGGATCAACGTTGAATGCGCGGAACCCGTCACCGGGTCTTCGTTCACACCGACATCGGGCGCGAAAAAACGCGACACGAAATCCACCTTTTCCCCCGGCGCGGTGACGATCACGCCCAGACAGTCCCATTTCCAGAGCAGCCCGAAATCAGGATGCATGTTCCGGACGTCGTCCTCGTTCTGAAAGACCATCAAGTAGTCTCGTGACCGCAGAACTTCCACGGGCGTCTTCCCCAGGGCCCGCTCCAGCTCAGCCGGGCTCTCGCACGCCGCCGGAGGTCTGGAGGGAAAATCCAGAACCAGTCTTTCCGTCTCCCTGACGACGCTCACCTGGCCGCTCCTGGTCTCGAAGACGATTCGATCCACTCCTAAGCCGATTTCCGTGAACAGGACATGCGCGGGCGCCACGGTCGCGTGACCGCAAAGGTCCATCTCCAGCGACGGGGTGAACCAGCGCAAACCGTAAACATCCCCCTGTTCAACGACAAAAGCCGTTTCGGACTGGTTGTTTTCAAAAGCAATATTCTGCATCACCTCGTCCGGGAGCCAGCCCGACGGCAGAAGGCATACACCCGCCGGATTGCCCTTGAAGAGATGCTTTGTAAACACGTCAATCTGATAATAGGGAATTCTCATCGCCATCCTCGTTCAGTCAAACGTTGCGCCCTCACTCGTCTTCCTCGTCATAATCCGGATACTGCGGGGGAGACTGGCCCACGGATTTGACAATGAGCACGCTCTTTTTCCTCGAGCTGCTTTCCTTGATTGACTCGACGCGAATCCGGTGCCACCAGTCGTCTCCAAAATCAAAAAGATAATGAAAGACGTCTTTTTCTTCCAGGTTCACGTCATCAATCTTGGTTTTGGCGGTGGACCGCTTTTTTCTGCCGTACCCCATGAAATCATCCATGCCCGCGGGATGGGTGATCTCCAGGGCTTGGGTTATCGCGCGAAAGCTTTTCGTATCCGCTTTGGTGATGAAAAACGAGTACAAATGCGGATCAAAGCGGTCAAACGCCGCGAAAATGGCGTCGTGCAGATCGTCAAAGGTGCTGTTCCCGCTGACCTCGATGATTCTGTAGACCTTGGGGATGCCCATGATCGAAACCTTGAACTGATACTGGTTCATGAAAGACCTCCATACGGTGAAAGGGATGAACGCGAAGCGCATGGGTCTGCTCCGTGAAGTGTCCCGGCGACAGAACAAGGCCGGATATTCCCGGACCAGGAAGCTAAATGCTTTTCTCCTGCAAAACGATTCATCATGCCGTTAAACCATCATCCAACGCGAATCAAGCGCCAAGCGCAACGTGCTCTTTAGCAAGGATTAGAAAAGCAGGCGCAACGGACTTTCGGCTCCAATCGCGCCGCCGCTATTCCTGCATGACCTAGAAAAGCCGGGACCAAGGCCCCGGCTCTCCGTCGAAACTCAGCATGAGCCGAGAAATCTAGAACTGGTAGACCATCCCCAACACGCCTCTGTACAGGGCGTCC
Source organism: Desulfonatronum sp. (assembly GCA_011049455.1). Lineage (GTDB taxonomy): Bacteria > Desulfobacterota > Desulfovibrionia > Desulfovibrionales > Desulfonatronaceae > Desulfonatronum. The sequence goes on from DSBL01000060.1 coordinate 5,603, forward strand.
TTGGCCAGATCGCCGCGGCCCATGCCCATGTCGTCCAGAGTGACCTTACCGCAGGCCAGCTCCAGGATCATGGCCAGATTCTCATACATCTGCCAGGTGGTGTTGAAGTCCACTTCCCAGTAACTGTCCTTGGTGGTCATCAGGAAGAAGTTGTCCTTGTGGTTCGTGCCCCTGGCATAGGCGACCACGAACTCGTGGGACAGGTTCTCCATGAATGTGATGTCCCGCAGGGCAAAACCCACGGCCCACAGTCCGACAGCCCCTTCGTCGGCTTGATATTCCATGGGGTCGAGTTCGACCAGGAGCCCGCGCAAGAAATTATCCTGGGCGAATTCCGTGCCGCCGCCGTAGCCCACGCCGCCGATGCTCACCGAGCCGCCATCCGTGCCGATGACCGGCATGCGCTTGCTTTTTCCTCCGGTCAGGAAGCCGGAGCCTTCCCCGCTTTCATACAGGAAGAACAATTCCGGGGTGACCATGTCCATGGCATACTGCACGGCCAAGTCCGCGATCCAGCCGGACTGCTTGAAGTCGTCCGACCACTTGACCTGACCGTAGTTGAAATCGCCCATGATCGTCACGGGATCAAGCATGTTTGCTTCGAAGTTCAGGCCTGCATGCCCCATGACGGCGTTTTTCGGGTTGTCCAGCTCGTAGAGGTTGAAATCCTTGCCCCACCGGGAAACCGCGGCAAAAGGGTTCAGGCTGACCCCGTCCAGGCTGACGGGCAAAACGGCCAAAAACACGTCCACCTCGTCGTCCCATTTCTTGCCGGGGTCGTCCGGATTGATCGTGGCCAGGTCGTAGGGCCGGGCCCAGCCCAGGGTCAGGCCGACCCCGTCAGTGAACGGCAGGTGCCCGACCAGCGCGGCCACATCGGCTTCCAGGATATGCGATCCCAAGGTGCCGGGCAGGGCCACCGGCTGCAGCCCGGCCTTGAGGTTCAGGTCCCCGGCGGGCAGGTTGAAATCAAGAAACGCATGTCTGGTTTTGACGTTCACGCCGTCGGCGTTCAAGCCGCCGCCGTTATCGCCGCCCCAGGTCAGATTGCCGATTTCCAGCTGCAACACGCCCTTGAGGTTCTCGCTGGCAATGAGCTCGAAAATGGTGCGCATCCGCTGCATGGCCGTAAACGTGTCCCACTTTTCGTCGCTGTTAAAGGCGGGATTCTTGATCGCGTCAAAATGCACCCGCCAGGTGCCCTTGGCCTTGATCTCCACGGCCTGGGCCGTTCCCGTCATGGCAAGCAGAAAACAACCGAACAGCACAATTGCCAAAAACCGTCGCATGAACTTACTCCTTTTCTTGAATGTTGCATGTTGAAGCCAATTGTCTTTGGACAATGCCGCATATTGTCGGCTACGCCTCATCGCCTTCATCCCTCGGCATGACCGGTGCTGCCCTTCCCTCCCTCTTAACCGACTACATTGAGCCGTACAGGCATCTGCGCAAGGTGGACACCCCGCAGGAATGGAGCATATGCACGGGGATATTCCTGGTCTTGGCCACGTGCATGGCCTCGTTTTTGGCCCGATGGGATATTTTGTTCGTGAAGATGATGATCCGCTCGCTTTTGCCCAACTGGGCCGCGATGGTGTTCTCCTGCCCGGTGAAAATTTTCAAGTCCACTCCGGCCTTTTTGGCGGTTCGCAGATAATCCTGTTTAAGGCGGTCCATCCCGCCGATCAACGTCGCGCACATGTCTGGCTCCTTTTGATTTCGATCAGCATTGAATACGGCATCTGCTTCGCACGGAATCTGTATCACCGTCGGGATCGATCAGCTCGTGATGACTGATCCCGATTTCCACGGCGATATTCCAACGACTCGGGAATCCTCGCCGCCTGCCTGCTGCGGCGTCGACCCCGGCGACGCAGGCAGGTCAATGGCGTCACGTTGTTTTTTGCGTTGTGCGCACTTGCACACTTTGCATTTGCCCGAGCATTGGCAGCCGTGATGTTGGGACTTGACCTGGATGACCCTCTGACCGTCCAGGGACAGTGCGGATTCCCCGGTAAATACTTCTTCCAGACGCAGATGCGGACTGACCATGCTTTCCCTACTCTCGATATGAAATGTCGGTTCCATGACCTGTTCTCCATTTTGTTGATGATATCCGGCCTTGTCAGCCAATGAACGTACACCTCAGGAGCATGAATAGATCATAATAAAGAAAATAAATTTCATTATCATTTATAATGCATTTTTCGCCTGCTTCCGCAATGCTCCGACCATATTTTTTACTGCAAAATCAGTTGATCGTGGGATTGCGCGTCTAACGTACCCGGTATAGTTCGTTTGCGGCCTCAGGGCTGTTAGACCGCCCCTGTCTCACCGAACAAATCGTTGCCAAGTGCTTTTAAGTTTTCAGCAGGATTTTCTCGCACCTTCAAGCAACGGTCCTTCCCTTTCAGCACAAAGAGGCAGGAAGGAGGTAAACATTTCCCCGCCAGTAAAACACCTCCTTCCTGTCCAATAAATCCTCGACCTCTTCAGTAGTTTTCCCGGCTGCTGATCACCATATGTCCCATAATTGCTAAAACGTCACGGCATGTCCGTGACCTGGATCCAGAGCAGGGCTTCCTGGGCCAGCCCCTTGCCTTCGTGTTCGTCCTCGGGGCCGACGCCCAGAGCGGCGATGCCCCACCAGCCGGCCTTGGGCAGACCGATGGCGAACTCGCCCCGGGCGTTGGCCCGGATGCCCAAAACTTCCAGGGAGGGGTGCGGCGCTTCGATCGCGGCCTCTTTCTCAAAGGCGTTTTTCTCCATGTTCGGGGCATGGTTCAGGTACTCGACCTCCAGCTCGGCATGGGGCACGGGCTTGCCTTCGGCCATGACCACGCCCCGGAAAATCCCGCCTGTCCAATTGGCGTAGGGCTTGTCCAAAGGCACGATCTCCGCGGGCAGTCCCAGGGGCTGATGCCAGTTGCCGGGCACGCCGCCCACGTTGACGATCATCTTGGTGAACTGCTGGATGTATTCCTCGTCAGCCGCCTCGTAGTACGGTCCGGGCACGAGCACGAACACGTAGTCGCCCATGGAGCGGACCACCTTGGCCGGCAGGTTGGCCTCGTAGGCCTTGCCGGAATTGGTCAGACTGGCCCAGGAGATCTCCGTGAGGTACTCCATGAGATCGATCTTTTGCGGCTCGGCTTCCTCGCCGCGCTGCTGGACCACGTAGAACTCCTCCACCGGGGCCATGTCCATGGTGTGTCCGGCGTCGAATGGATGGGTGAAGATCAGTTTCAGGGTCATGGCCCCGCCCCGCTCCAGGGCGCTCTCCGGGGTGTACAGCATCTGGAAATGGGCCAGCGCGGGCGCGCCCAAGAACAACGTCAACAAACCGGCCAACAGCAATCCTCTTTTCATCATCTCCTCCTGGTTGTTATGGAACATGAATGTGAGAAACCGAAAGTCATTCTTACAAGAATCTCATGGTCGAATCCCGGCGGCCCAAGGCCGCTTGCTATTCAAAAATCTGCGACCCCGGGATGACAATATCATGCCCCTCCCCGCCGTCGAACGTCACCGAGTATTCGCCCTCGGGCTTGTCGAACTCGATGTCGCTGTTGCGGGACAATTCGCCGCGATAAATTTCCTTTCCGGATCCGTTTTTGACGATGATGGGCACTCCGGCGGCGGAAGAACCGTCGGAAAATCCGCCCTCGCAGAAGATGGTCCCGTCGCCGTTGTCAAAGCAGGAAAACAGCGGCGTATGGGCAAACGATTGCCCGGAAAGAGCCAAAAAGCCGAATGCCAGAGCCAAAACAAAAAACTTCTTCATGATCAATTCTCCTTTTACAATGGTAAACGTTAAATGTTCAAAAATGAAAGGCGAAAGGCAAAATAATCATAATATCAAGATGTTAATCCTATTCAAGGATCCTTGCATCCCCCCGCCGATTCACCGACTCACCGTCACTTGCCTTCGGATTTTCCTCCTTTCTCACCTTCTTCCTTGCTCATCCCCTCATTCCCTTCCCCATCCTCCGGGCATCGACGCAAGTCATTCAGCCCCTGGGAAACGCACCCTTGCCTGGTTGCCGCGGGACACGTGTCGCAGGAGCATCCTTTCTTCTTGAAAAACGTCCGCCACAGGTAATACACGGCCCAGGCCAGAACCGCGGCCAGAATCAAATATTCCCAGATCATGGTTTTCTACGCCTCCTTCGGCCCGACAATCCCGGACCGCTGGCGCTCCCAGGCCGGATCGCGGACAAAGGACAGCCCCACGGCCGTGGCCAATGCCAGGCCGTAGAACCACCCCATGGCCTGGATCCCGCTCAGACCCAGCGTGGACCCGATGGAAAACACCCCGCTGGCCACGGCCAGGCCGAAAATTGTCGGAAAAATGATGGAAAAAAACATCCATTTATAGGAACCGGTCTGGACCTTGACCATGATCGTGGATGCCAGACACGGGGGATACAGAGCAAAAAAGAGCATCAGCGCCAGGGCGTGCAGGGGCGTCTTCCCGCCGGCATCACGCTCCCGGCCCATGCGTTCCTCCAGGGCGACGTTCTCGTCCACCCCTTCCTGAAACAATACGCCCAGGGTGGCCACGCTGGATTCCCGGGCCGCAAAGGAGCTGATCAGGGCCACGTTGATCTTCCAGTCGAAACCGGCGAATCGGGTCACGGGCTCCAAAGCCCGGCCGACCCGGCCGAAATAGCTGTGGACAATGGTTTCCTCGCGGATCAGGGTGCGCAGCGTGGCCCGTTCATTGGCCAGGGTGCGCAGAGCGCGGCTGACCATGCGGGCCTCGGCGTCCCGGGCCCGCAACAACGGAAACAAATCCGGATGCAATGCCTCGTACCGCTGATCCACAGCCTGGGACCTCTCCTGGGTCGCGGCGGCCATCTTGGCCTCCCGGTACGCGGTTGAGACGTTCAGCAGCTCGAGGATCATTTCGCCCCGCGCCAAATCAGCATACGCGGTATCCTTGACGTCCTCCTGGAACGTGGCCACGGCCGCGTCCATGCGCCGGTCCAAAACAGCCGTGCGTTCCTCGGGCAGGCCGGGAAATTGCAGCAGCACGTAAACCACGATGGCCACGGCCACGACAATGGTGCCCACCTTCTTGATGAATACCCAGGTCCGGTCCAAGGCCCGGCGCAGCACGCCCGTCAGCGTGGGCAGATGGTAGTTGGGCATTTCCATGACAAACGGCGCCGTCTCCCGCCCTCGAAGAATGGTCGAGGTCAACAGTTTGGCCACGATCATGGCCATGATGACCGTGATCGTGGAGATGAACAGCATCAGGAAGGACTTGTGCGCCTCGAAGTAAATATTCACCAGAAGCGTGTACAGCGGGATCTTGGCCATGCAGTTCATATACGGCACGGTGAGGATCGTGGCCAGGCGGGAGCGTTCGTCCGGGATGCCCTTGGTGGCCATGATCCCGGGAACGGCGCAGCCTCCGGTGAACACCCCGGCCAGGATGAACGGCAGGGTGGACTGGCCGTGCAGGCCGAAACTCTGGAACACCCTGTCCAGGATAAAGGCGATCCGGGCCATGTACCCGGAGTCCTCCAGAATGGCGATCAGGGCGAACAGGATCAGGAAGATGGGCACGTAGTTCAGCAGGGTGTTCACGCTGTCCACCATCCACAGGGACAGGGAGCGGAACATGGCGTCCTGGAGCAGACCCGGATCGGGCAGCAGCCCGGCCACGCTGGCCCTGACCCAGGCCAGGGCCGGCCAGGTCAGGAAGGTCAGCTTGTATCCCTGAACGATGGACAGCTCGTAGATCAGATAGACCGTAAGCACCAAAAATACCGGGGCCAGACCGCGGTGCAGAAGCACCCGGTCGATCTTTTCGGAAAAATGCACCCTGTCCGCTCCGCCGACTTCCACGCACTGCTCCACAATGGAGGCGGACAGGCGATCCCGGCAGGAGACAATGTGGTCCCCGGGGGAAATATCCATTTCCCCCTGGAACGCCAGCACCAAGGCATGGACCAGTTCAAGCACCTCTTCAGCCTGCTCGTGATGCCGGCGCAGCAGCTTCCCGGCTTCGGTGTCCTCCTCCAGCAGCTTCACGGCCATCCAGCGCAAGGTCACGGTCTTGGACAAGGCCGTTGATCCGGCGAGCTGATCCTGGACCGCGGCAATGTGCTCCTCGAGCCGTCCGTAATCAACCCAAAAGCCACCATCTGCCTTTTCGCCAGACATGCCTTCCCGTGTGCTTTCCTTGGCCACCTGGCGTATGGCGCGGCGCAGCTCGGCTTTGCCCCGGCCCTTGCGGCCCACCGTAGGGACCACGGGAACGCCGAGCAGCCCGGCAAGCATTTCATGATCCACCCTGCGGCCGTGGCCTTCGGCCACATCCACCATGTTCAGGGCCATGACCACGGGCAAGGACATTTCCAACATTTGAAAGGTGAAATAGAGCCCCCGGCGCAGACTGGAGGCGTCGATGACGTTGACGATCACATCGGGCTTTTCGCGGAGCAGAAAATCCCGGGCCACCCGCTCCTCCAGGGAAAAGGAGGTCAAGCTGTAAGTCCCGGGCAGGTCCACCACCTCCACCCGACCCAGTTCGTCACGATAGCTGCCGAGTTTTTTGTCAATGGTCACGCCGGGGTAGTTGGCGATGTGCTGATTGGCTCCGGTGAGCATGTTGAAAATGGTCGACTTGCCGGCGTTCTGCTGACCGGCCAGACCGACGATGATATTGTTTTTCGCTGGAAACATGGTGTGGATTCCGGACTCAGGATGTAAAGTTTTCAATGAATGCGGCAAGCGTGTTCGATCATTGTTGATTAATCTTTTGATTATCATAATCAATAAATACCCGTTGTGCTCCTGCATCCCGGGATGGCTAGTCCGCCCGCACCTCGATCAGGTCGGCCTCGCGCTTGCGCAGGGTCACGTAGTAGTCCCCCAGGCGCATCTCCAGGGGATCCCCCAGGGTGGCGCAACGGATCATTTCCACCTCGGCGTCGGGCACGAATCCCAAATCCAGCAAACGCTGGCGGATGGCGCCGCAGGCATTGTGTCGCCGGATGCGACAGCGACAACCGTTGGACACCTGGGTCAGGACTTGGCGCCCGTCGGCCTTTTGTTCTTCCCGCGCTGAAACACGCGTTGGACATTCCATACAAGGCTTGCGTCCCCGTCTGCGGCCATGGCTCATTCTCGTCCTCCTTAAGTCCACTGTCATTAAAAAAATGCGGCAACCGAAGATGCCGCGTGCATCCCGTTATCAAGGCAGTGGCTGTTTGCTGAGGAGCTTAATATTGATAACAAATTTCAAAGTCAAGTTTTTTCCGAAAAATTTTTCACCTTGGCCTTGGTATCAGCGAATTGACAACAACCAGCGCCTGCCCTGATGGCTGCGGCTTCAGGGGTACGGTTTGACATTTGCCCGAATCTTGGGTCTACCAAAAACAAAAAAGACAAAAGAAAACAAAGTGCACGCCCAGCGTGCGTGCGTGAAGAACAAGGAGTCCATGCCATGCGTCTGATCATTGTGTCCAACCGCCTGCCCATCAGCCTGGAGGAACGCGACGGCAAAATCATCGCCAGGGAATCCGTGGGCGGCTTGGCCACGGGCCTGAACGCCTACCTGGACTCTCTGGACCAAGACTCTCCCTTTGACAATGAGCCCTTGTGGATCGGATGGCCGGGCATGTCCCTGGACGATCCGGACAAGTTCGACTTTTCCCGGCGGATCATGGGCAAGTTCCGGATCTGCCCGGTCAACTTGAGCACCGAACAGATGGACAGCTTCTATCTCGGCTTCTGCAATTCCACGCTCTGGCCATTGTTTCACTATTTTCCGTCCTATGTCCATTTCAACGAGGAATTCTGGAAAAGCTACCAGGAGGTCAACGAGATTTTCCGTGATACCGTGGACCCGCTGCTCCAGCCCGGGGACGTCCTCTGGATCCACGACTACCAGATCATGCTTCTGCCGGAAATGATCCGCAGACGCCGCTCGGATGTGAGCATCGGCTTTTTCCTGCATATCCCCTTCCCGTCCTATGAAATTTTCCGGCAATTGCCCAAAACATGGCGCGCCGATCTGCTCAAAGGCCTGCTCGGGTCAGACCTGGTGGGATTTCATACCTACGACTATACCCAGCATTTCCTGCGCAGCATTTCGGCAATCCTGGGTCTGGAGCACAATCTGGGCAAAATCATGGTCGGAGATCGTCTGGTCAAGGCGGACACCTTTCCCATGGGCATTGACTACGGCAAATACGCCCAGGCCGCTCAAGACCCGCGGAACCAGGCCGAAAAGGAAGAACTGCGCGGCTCCCTGGGACCGGCCAGGATCATGCTCTCCATCGACCGCCTGGACTACAGCAAAGGCATCACCAACCGCCTGCAGGGATACGAACTGTTCCTCCAGAACAACCCGGAATGGCACGGACGGGTCGTGCTCATGCTGGTGGTCGTGCCCTCGCGCACAGGAGTGGGCAAGTATCAGGAAATGAAAAAACAGATCGACGAACTGGTCGGCGCCATCAACGGCAGGTTCGGCAAAATCTCCTGGACCCCGATCATCTATCAATTCACCACCTACGCCCTGCGCGGCCTGACCATGCTCTACGACATCAGCGACGTGGCCCTGGTCACGCCGCTGCGCGACGGGATGAACCTGATCGCCAAGGAATACATCGCCGCCAAAACAGAAAACAAGGGCGTCCTGGTGCTCAGCGAGACCGCGGGTGCGGCCATCGAACTGGGGGAAACCCTGATTGTCAATGCCAACAGCATCGCGGATATCGCTGAATCCATGCGTCAGGCCCTGGAAATGCCCGCGGACGAACAGGCCCGGATCATGGCCCTGCTCAAGGACCGCCTGGAACGCTTCGACGTCAACCACTGGGCCCAGGATTTCATGAACTCGGTGCTTCAGGTCAAGGCCGAGCAGGAGCGCATGGAATCCACATTCATCAATGTCGAGGCAGCCGTGGACATTGTCGGCCGCTGTAAAGCCGCGGCCAGCAGACTGCTGCTGCTGGACTATGACGGCACCTTGGTCCCGTTTCACGATGCGCCCTCCATGGCCTGCCCCACTGAAGAAAACAGGGAAATCCTTTCAACCCTGGCCAAAATGCCGGAAACCCAGGTGGTCATTCTCAGCGGTCGGGACAGGCATAACCTGGAACGCTGCCTGGGGCGGCTGCCCGTGGCCCTGGTGGCGGAGCACGGAGTCTGGGTCCGCGAAACCAACGGCAACTGGCAAATGATCCGCCCCCTGCTCAACGATTGGAAGGAGCAAATCAGGCCGATTCTGGACCGTTTCAGTTCCAGGGTGCCAGGGGCCTTCACCGAGGACAAGGACTTTTCCATGGCCTGGCACTATCGCCAGGCGGATCGCCTCCTGGGAGCCCAGCGAGCCCGTGAATTGTCCGAAACCTTGCGCGTGCTGGCCTCCAATGTGGGCATCCAGGTCCTGCAAAGTCCGATGGTTGTGGAGGTTCGCAGCGCGGGCATCAGCAAGGCCGTGTCGGCCATGCATTTCAGCGCAAAGAAGCCCTGGGACTTCATCCTGGCCATGGGCGACGCGGAAAGCGACGAGGAAATGTTCAAAACCTTGCCCGCCCATGCCGTGACCATCCGCGTGGGGCACGATCTTTCCCACGCTACCTACAATATCCGCAACACGCGTGCGGTCTGCGTCCTGCTGAAGAATTTCACCTTATGACAAGTGAACCATGCGGGAAAAACTTTTGCCAAGACTACGAACCGTCATGATTCGTGCCGTCGTGGCTTGGCTTTTGGGACTGCTCGGCCTTGGCGCAGCGAGCCTCGCCACGGCCCAGGACGCCGTGAGAATCATGCCCCTGGGGGATTCCATCACCCAGGGCAATCGTCATCAGAACAGTTATCGCCGTCCGCTTTGGCACATCCTCGAGGAGGCGGGCCTGAGCGTGGACTTTGTCGGATCGCAGCGGCGCAATCACTGGGGCGGCCCGCCGGATCCGGATTTTGATCCGGATCACGAAGGCCACTGGGGCTGGCGCGCGGATCAAATCTTGACAAGACTGCACAAATGGACAGCCGCCGCCCGGCCGGACATCGTGCTGATCCACCTGGGCACCAATGATTTGGCCCACAGCAAAGAACCGGAAGTGATCGCGGATGAATTGAGCGCTGCAATCCAGGTGTTGCGGACACACAATCCCCGTGTTGCCGTGCTTGTAGCCCAGCTCATCGACAACGCCTTCATCAGTCCCCTGGTGCAGGACCTGAATGAAGTCATCAAAGGGCTCGCCGCCGGGTCAACGCCCGAATCCCCAATAATCATCGTCGACCAATGGACGGGATTTGATCCGCGCATGCACACCTATGACGGCACCCACCCCAACGAAGCCGGAGAGCGGTTCATGGCCCGGCGCTGGGCCGAGGCCTTGCTGCCGGTGCTTTCAAACCAACGGCTTGAGCCTTCTGATCCCAGGGAATAGATTGCGCGGCAAACCTGTCTTTCCGCCAAACATGGGCGACCGCTGACGCGCATACGGCCCTGGCTTTCATTTTCTTGTCGACTACGAACGACAAAAGCCGCCCTGAGGCGGCTTTTGTCGTTCAGTACACACAACGCGTCCTGGCTTATTCGACGTTTTCCGATGATACCAGGGGCCAGATTTCGTCCACGTGCTCCACGAAACGGGCCTTGATCTTGCGGCGCAGATCCGCAGGCACCTCCTGCAGGTCCTTCTTATTCTGCTTGGGGACGAGCACCTCCCTCAAACCGTGGGCCACGGCGGCCAGAATCTTTTCCTTGATGCCGCCTACGGGCATGACCCGGCCGCGCAGGGTGATCTCGCCGGTCATGGCCAGATCGTTTCGCACCGGCGTGCCGGTCAGGGCGGACAGCAGCGCCGTGACCAGGGTCACCCCGGCCGAAGGACCGTCCTTGGGCGTGGCTCCGGCCGGTACGTGAATATGGATATCCAACTTTTCCGAAAAATCAGGATCCAGGCCGAGCTTCTTGGCCCGTCCGCGGGCATAGCTGAGCGCGGCCTGGGCGCTCTCCTTCATCACCTCGCCCAGCTGGCCGGTGAGAATCAGCTTGCCCTTGCCGGGCATGGTGGTGGCTTCCACATGGAGCACCTCCCCGCCCACCGGGGTCCAGGCCAGACCCAAAGCCACACCGGGATACAGTTCCTTGTCCTTTTCATCCTCCAGGAACCTGGCCACGCCCAGCAGCTTGGCCAGCATTCGTGCGGTGATGGTGAACGGACCAGGCTCGTCTTCCGCCACCTTGCGGGCCAGCTTGCGGCAGACCGACCCCAGTTCCCGCTCCAGGTTCCGCAAACCGGCCTCGCGCGTATAGTCCCGGATGATCCGGCTGATGATCTGGTCCGCGATCTGCACATCCTCCAGGTGCAGGCCGTTTTCCTTGATCTGCCGGGGCAAAAGGTACTTACGGGCGATCTTGATCTTTTCCACCTCGGTGTAGCCGGGGATGCGGATGACCTCCATCCGGTCCAGCAAGGCCGAGGGTATGGTGTCCAGCACGTTGGCCGTGCAGATGAACATGACCTTGGACAGGTCAAAGGGCACGTTCAGGTAGTGGTCGCTGAAGGCGAAGTTCTGCTCCGGGTCCAGCACCTCCAGCAGGGCCGATGACGGGTCGCCCCGAAAATCCGTGCCCACCTTGTCGATCTCGTCCAGCATGACCACGGGGTTGCGCGTCCCGGCCTGCTTGATGCTCTGAATGATCCGTCCGGGCATGGACCCGATGTAGGTCCTGCGATGACCGCGGATCTCCGCCTCGTCGCGAATGCCGCCCAAAGACATGCGTACGAATTTGCGGCCCAGGGCCCGGGCGATGGACCGCCCCAGGGAGGTTTTACCCACGCCGGGAGGGCCGACAAAGCAAAGGATCGGACCCTTCATGTCCGGGTTCAGTTTGCGCACGCTCAGGTATTCCAGAATCCGATCCTTGACCTTGTCCAGGCCGTAGTGATCCTCGTCCAGAATGGCCTTGGCCTCCTGAATCACCAATCGATCCTTGGACATCTTTTTCCAGGGAAGCTCCACCAGCCAATCCAGATAAGTCCGGATCACCGTGGCCTCGGAGGACTCGGGATGCATGGACTCCAGACGCTTGAGCTGCTTGTCCGCCTCCTTGCGCACATCCTTGGGCAGGCCGGCCTTTTTCAAGGCGACGCGCAACTCCTCCAGCTCCTCCTCTCCCTCCGCGGAATCACCCAACTCCTTGCGGATGGCCTTGAGCTGCTCGCGCAGGAAAAACTCGCGCTGGGCCTTGTCCATGCCTTCCTTGGCCATGTTCTGGATCTTGGCCTGCATCTCCGCCACCTCGGCTTCCTTGAGCAGCTGGCGGTTGACCAGAATAAGGCGCTGCACCGGATCCTCGCAGGCCAGAATCTCCTGGGCCTCCTCCACCTTCATGCGCAAATTGGACGCAATCAGGTCGGCCAGACGGCCGGGTTCCTCCACATTGTTCAAAACAGCCAGAACATCCGGGGAGGCAATGCCGCGCAGGGTTAAAATCTTCTCGCTCTGTTCCCGGGCCGTACGGACCATGGCTTCCAGTTCCGGGGTGGGTTCGGCGGCCTCCGGCTCCATAATGGGTTCAATCTCCACCATGTGAAACGGCTCGTTGTGCACAAATCCCGTGATGCGTGCCCTGGTCACTCCCTGGATCAGCACCTTGAGTCGACCGTCCGGCATTTTCAGCATGCGCATGATTGTGGCCACCGTGCCCACGGAATGCACCTCGTGCGGACCCGGGTCGTCAGTCTTCTCATCCTTTTGGGTGGCGATTAAAATATGGCGGTTGGAATTCAAAGCCGCGTCCACTGCCTGAATCGACTTCTCCCGACCCACGAACAAGGGCAGGATCATGTAGTTGAAGACCACCACGTCGCGCACGGGCAGCAAGGGCATCTGGGAAGGCAATTCCTGCCTGATGTCTCCCCCGCCGCTTTCCTCGGAATCCGCGACTGGATCAGTCGTAGGACGCAGCTTCACGCGAGCCTCCTGTTCGTCTGATTCTGAAACCACATCCACTTTCGGCGAATCATTATCACTGCTCATAAAAAAGAATCTCCTTCAAAAACTCGGCACTCCAGAGGATCATCGGGTAATGGCGAACCCGGTCATCAGCCCCTCTCCATCCACGAACCTGCTGTCCACCTGATCCACGCGTGACAACGGCGGTCCGTCGCGCAGCAGTTCAAGAAAACTTCGCAAGGATTGCTCGGGCCCCTGAGCCGTCAATTCCACCCGTCCGTCGGGCAGGTTGCGCACCCAGCCTGCCAGGCCAAGCTCCCGGGCCTGGTTTCTGGTCCAGGCGCGAAAAAATACGCCCTGCACTCTCCCGCTGATCACCGCATGCATCGTCTTCATTTTCAAATTCCATCAGGTCACAACAAACCTTGGGCCTGAAAGCTGAAATACTCGCCTTCCGAGACCACAATATGATCCAGGACCCGCACGTCCATTTCATGGGCGGCCCGCTGCAGCCTGCTCGTCAATTCCTGATCCTGGACCGAGGGCCGCGGATCGCCTCCGGGATGATTGTGCACCAGGATCACCCCGCTGGCTTGATGCTGCAAGACAAGCCGCAATATTTCCCGGGGATAGACCGGAGTCTGATCCACCGTGCCCCGGCTGACCTGTTGCCAGTGTACAAGACGATTCTTGTTGTCCACCAGGGCCACCCAAAATTCCTCGGTCCGCTGGTGACCCAGCCGGAACATGGCAAAATCGGCTACCGTTCGGGGGTGGCTGAACACTTCCCGGGCGTGAACAGCCCCTTCGCACACCCTGCTCCAGAATTCCCGCCAAAGCGCAAACAAAATGACCACGCTCCGGCTGACCTTGGGGACAACCAGCAAGTCTTCCCCACGGGCCTGAAAAACTCCGCGCAACGATCCAAATCGCTCCAAAAGAGCCTTGGCCAGACCCTTGGTATCCCGGCGGGGGATGGCATACCCCAGCAGCAATTCAAGAATTTCATAGTCCGCCAAAGCGCTGGGGGTTTGAGCCAAGCGTTCCTTTAACCGCTTTCGATGTCCAAGGTAGTGCTTGTCCATGGCATATAGGTACGGGCGGGGGACAAGGCAAGTCAAGTCAGGAAGAAATGTTGGACAAGGTTGCGCTGCAAGCAAAGTCCAACGCAAAAAGCGCATCTGTCGAAAATGCGAAAGGGATTATCGACGTCGGGCATAAACCCATGATCCCGCGTGGTTCGAAAAAAAAACGGGCAGAAAGGATCAGGACATCGCAAACAGAAAAAATGCGTTGAACCGGGACGAATCGTCAACGCCGGGCAAGGTTGGCCACCAGGAACTCCATGATCTGGTCGGCCTTCCTGCGTCCGGTTTTCAAATCATGTTCGGCCGCAAACACCAAATCTCCGATTCGCGTCAAGCCCTTCTCTCCCAGTTCAAGGGCCAAGCGCTTTTTTTCATGCTTGATGGCCGGCGGCAGAGAAACCTTGTGCTCCTCTCCGGCCGACAGTTGCCAAAGGATGCGGACTTCGCGCTGCAAAAGCCCCAGAAAGGGCATCAGCATCCCTGAACCCGTGCTCGCTTGATCCGCAAACACGGTCCGCCAAGCCGTCAGATCCATGGAAGAAGTCAGCACGGCCTTGAGAAAAGCAAAGCTGTTCATGACCCTTTCACCGCCCAACAGCCCGAGATCCTCCGCTGCAACCCGCCGTCTTTCCCCGAGAAGCAGCTCCAGCTTGTCCAGTTCGCCCCGCATCCGGGCGCCGTCCAAGGGCAGAACGTCCACCAAAGCCGCTTCCACGCCGGGGGCGAACCCTATCTTTCGCTTCTTTGCCCACTGCCGCACAAAGTCCTTTAAAGTCCGCTCGGAATACCCCGGAGATTGCCACAGCCAGCCTCTGCTTTTGGCCGCCTTGAAGTAGGGTTGCTTGCTGATTGTCGCGGGCACCGCCGGCGTATTGCCTTTCCACTCGCCTTCCAAACAGAAAAAGACCCATAGATCGGGCTTAGCTGTGCGCAGCAGAGGCTCCATGTCGCCCAGGGTCTTTACCGGCAGCTGGTGCGCCCGGCGGATCACCAGAATCCGGCCGGCTCCAAGAACGCTGAGCAGGCCGGTCATGGTCAAGGCGGTCCAGAACGAGGCATCCAGGGGCTCGTCAGCCCAGAACGTCTGTCTGGTCCATTCCCCGCAACCCGAGGCCGTTGTCAGCTCGCGGATCCGTTCCTGGATCAGCCAGACATCCGGACAAACGCAGAAAAAAAACGGAGGGCGCATCACGCCGCCCTATTTCGCGGTGACGATGTTCAAAAGTTTGCCCGGGACCACCACCATCTTGGCCACGGTGCGGCCTTCCAGGTGACGCTGGATGTTCTCGCTGGCCAGGGCCTGCTGCTTGACAAAATCGTCCGCGGCATCGGCCGGGACGTTGAGCCTGCCGCGGACCTTGCCGTTGACCTGCACGACAATGGTCGCCTCGTCGCGCATCAGGGCCGTCGGATCATGTCTGGGCCAGGGTTCCCTCGCCAGACTGCGTTTATGGCCCATCCTTTGCCACAATTCTTCGCACAAATGCGGCGTAACCGGGGACAGGACGGCCAGGGCGGTGGCCATGGCCGAGGACAGCAGCCGCGCGCCGGCCTCGGTGGAGCGCAGGGCGTCCTTGGTCTGGTACAGGGTGTTCACCAGTTCCATGATCGCTGCAATGGCCGTATTAAACTGGAACCGCTCGGAAATATCGTTTTCCACCTTGACTATTGTGGCGTGCTCCTTGTGGCGCAGCTGGGCGGCCTGGGGCAATCCCGCGGCAGCCACGTCGGACGCGGTTGTGCTGCAGGGATCGGCAGCGGTCAGGACCGGTGCCAGATCTTCGGCCAGACGCCACAACCGATGCGTGAACCGCTGGGCTCCCTCAATGCCGGCATCACTCCAATCCAAATCGCGCTCAGCCGGTGCCGCAAAGAGCAGGAACAGCCGCACCGCGTCCGCGCCATAGCGCTGGGTCATCTCGTCCGGCGAGACCACATTGCCCTTGCTTTTGCTCATCTTGGCGCCGCCCTTGAGGACCATGCCCTGGGCCAGAAGGGCCTTGAACGGCTCGTCCATGTCGATATAGCCGAGATCACGCAGCGCCTTGACCCAGAACCGGGCATACAGCAAATGCAAAATAGCGTGCTCCACCCCGCCGATATACTGGTCCACCGGGCACCAGTAGGATAAATCTTCGGCGTTGAAGGCCTGGCCGTTTTCCCAGGGCGCGGTGTAGCGCAGGAAATACCAGGAGCTTTCCACGAACGTATCCATGGTGTCGGTTTCGCGCCGGGCCGGACCTTTGCAACGAGGGCACACCGCCTCCACGAATTCCCGGGCCTCGGGCAGGGGTGAACGGCCGTCCGGACGGACCCGCAGATCCAGCGGAAGAATGACGGGCAGGTTTTCCTCCTTTTCCGGCACCATCCCGCAAACGTCGCAGTACAGCACCGGGATTGGCGCGCCCCAGAAGCGCTGGCGGCTGATGTTCCAATCCCGCAGGCGGTAATTCACGGCTCGAACGCCCATGCCCTGCTTTTGCAGGTAATCGGCAATGACCTCCTTGGCCTGCTCATTGTTCAGGCCCGTGAACTGTCCGGAATTGACCAACACTCCGGGATCGGCATAGGCCTGGACCATGTTGCCCGCGTCCAAGTCGGCCTCCGGCGGGCGGATCACGACCTGCACGGGCAAGTTGTACTTGCGGGCGAAATCCAAGTCGCGCTGGTCATGCGCCGGAACAGCCATCACCGCGCCGGTGCCGTAGCCCATGAGCACGAAATTGGCCACCCAGATGGGCATTTTTTCATTGGAGAAAGGATTGAGGCAGTAAGCTCCGGTGAATATCCCCTCCTTTTCCAGATCCTCGGCCCCGCGCACCAGCCGGTCCATGTTCCGGACCTTGTCGCAAAAGGCCCGCACCCGATGTTCATTGGGGGTTCCGGCAATGAGTTTTTCAACAAGAGGGTGCTCCGCGGCCAGGCTCATGAACGTGGCCCCGAAAACCGTATCCTGCCGGGTGGTGAACACGCGGATGGTCTTGTCCTTCTCGGAGAGGGCCTGTTCCAGCGGAAAATCAATCTCCGCGCCGATGGATTTACCGATCCAATTGCGCTGCATGCTGACCACCCGTTCCGGCCAGCCGCCCTCCAAGGCATCCAGATCCTGAAGCAGTTCTTCGGCATAGTCCGTTATCCGCAAAAACCACTGGGTCAATTCCTTCTGCACCACCTGGCTGTCGCAACGCCAGCACAATCCGTCGACAACCTGTTCATTGGCCAATACGGTATGGCATGATTCGCACCAGTTCTGAGGGGCCTTGCGCCGGTAGGCCAGCCCCTTTTCCAAGAATTTCAAGAAAAAAAGCTGCTCCCAGCGATAGTAGTCCGGCTGGCAGGTGGCCAGTTCCCGCCGCCAGTCCAGAGAATAGCCCATGCGCTGCAACTGGGAGCGCATGGCGTCAATGTTTTCCAAAGTCCATTTGGCCGGATGCACGCCGTGCTTGATGGCCGCGTTTTCCGCGGGCAAGCCGAAGGCATCCCAGCCCATGGGGTGCAACACGTTGAAACCTTGCATCCGCTTGAACCGAGCCAATACGTCGCCAATGGAATACACCCGGGCATGACCGATATGTATCCGGCCTGAGGGATAAGGAAACATCTCCAAAACATAATATTTCGGGCGTTCAGGATCCGCCTCCGAATGGAATGTCCCCTCCTGCGCCCAGATCTGTTGCCATTTTGTTTCCACAACTTCCGGATCGTAGCGCTCCCATGCCGTTTCCATGTTTGACTCCTTCATCGATCTCTTGCGATCCCGAGCATACTCTTATTATGTACTTCCGCGTATCGAGCGCCACCGGCCTCGGCACTTGTGTTCAAGTCCCTTTGGTTGGACGACGGGAACCAGGATGTGAAAAATGCTCGCGGATATTGCCTATGATTGTGATCCCGAAGCGGACACTTGACCGTCATAATCGTGGCCGGATGAAAAACGCACCGAGGAAAAACGGTTCTCCCAACGCCGCACGGCCTGGTAAACCGATCTGCGCTCTTGACCGACATCCAGCAGCACCAAGGCGTCGGCAGTATAAGCATCCCAAAAACAGGCCCCCCAGACGTCGAGCGCCTTGTCCGCCGGCAGGTTCATGATTTTGATCAGACAGGCCACGTCCAGCCACCAAGTCTCCCATCCAAGCTTCATGATCCTGGTCGCAAGCAGCGGCGCCCATCGCTTCAACTCGGAAGCCTGACACACATTCCAGTCCAGGCCCCAACGGGTCACCCCGTCGTGGTCACGCCAGATCCGCACGGTCGCCTCGCCCGGTCCGGGCAGCAAAATATCGCTTTGCAGCACCCGTACCTGCCTGGCTGTTGCCGGACATTGTTCAGAATTCCTTATGAATCCCAAACTCACCATGTTCCACCGCCCTGGCAACAGCATCCAGGATGCCGTTGATAAAAGGAAAGGATTGTTCGTCCCCGAATTCCTTGCTCAACTCCACGGCCTCATTGATGCTCACCTTCAGGGGAATGTCCGGTTCATGAAGCATTTCATAAACACCAAGGCGCAGGATGCTCAACTCGGTTTTGGCGATCCGATCAATCCTCCAATGGCGGGAATACTTCTGGATGATCATGTCGATCTGTTCAAGCCAAAGATGCACTCCGCTGGCCAAATGCAAGGCGAACTCCCGATCTTCAGCATTCTTTCGGGACAGCTCTGCCGATTCCCCTTCCCCGGACGCCATGCCGGATTGCTCCTCAGGCATTTCCCTAAAGACCCGCTGAACCTCCTGACTGTCTGCCAGGCTCTGGAAACTCATGGCAAAAACGCATTGAAAAGCACGCTTTCGGGCGGACCTTCGCCCGATCTTCCGAGTTTTCATGGGCAGCAATCAGACCTGCTCCAGCACGCGAATCATCTCCAAGGTGGCCGAAGCCGCGTCCACGCCCTTGTTTCCGGCCTTGCTGCCGGCTCGCTCCACGGCCTGCTCCAGGGTGTCCGTGGTCAAGACTCCAAAGCCCACTGGAACTCCGGAATCAAGCATGACCTGAGCCAATCCCTTGGACACTTCAGCCGCCACATAATCGAAATGCGGAGTGGACCCGCGAATCACCGCTCCCAAACAGATAACGCCTTGGAAACGTTTGCTTGCCGCAAGACGCTTGGCTGCCAGAGGCAACTCGTACGCCCCGGGCACACGGACCAGGGTCAAATTTTCCTTGAGCGCGCCATGTCGCAACAGATAATCCACGGCCCCGCCCACAAGCCTGTCCACGATAAAATCATTGAACCGGCTGGCGACAATCGCAAAGTGCAATCCCTGGGCGTCCAAACGACCTTCAATCGTTTGCAGGTGCAGCATCTTCCCCCTCCTTCTTCGCTTTAAGATCAAGAATGTGTCCCATTTTTTCTTTCTTGGTCAACAGATACCGCAGATTCTGTTCACAAGCGGCAATCTCCACGGGGACGCGGCCTGCAACCTCCAACCCATAGCCTTCCAGCCCGACGATCTTTTTTGGATTGTTGGTCATCAATCGCATTTTTCTGATTCCAAGGTCCACAAGTATTTGGGCGCCCACGCCATAGTCCCGCAAATCAGGAGCAAAGCCGAGCTCCACGTTGGCCTCGACCGTATCCTTGCCGTGATCCTGCAGGCAGTAGGCCCGGATTTTGTTGGCCAAACCGATGCCCCGTCCCTCCTGACGCATGTACAGGATCACGCCGGCGCCCTCTTCCGCGATGATCCGCATGGCCGCCTGGAGTTGCGGCCCACAGTCGCATCGCAGGGAACCGAACACGTCCCCGGTTAAACATTGGCTGTGCACTCTGACCAGGACGGGCTCCTCGGGATGTATCTCGCCCTTGACCAAGGCCAAATGCACGCCGTTGTCCACTTCGCTCTCATAGGCGATCACCGTGAAGTCTCCGCCGTGACACGTGGGCAGCTGGGCCTCGCTCACCCGGCGCACCGACAGGGAGTCGTGGCGCATTCTGTAGCGGATCAAATCCGCAATAGAGGCGATTTTCATGTCATGTTCGGCCGCAAAGACCTCCAGATCAGGCATCCGGGCCATGTTCCCGTCCTCGCGCATGATCTCGCAGATCACCGCCGCGGATTTCAGTCCGGCCAGTCGGGCCAGATCCACGCTGCCCTCGGTTTGACCGGCCCGCACCAGAACGCCGCCCTTTCTGGCCCGTAAAGGGAAAACATGCCCCGGGGTGACGATATCCTCCGGCTTGGCGTCATCGGCCACGGCGGCCAGAATGGTCGTGGCCCGGTCATAGGCGGAAATCCCCGTGGACACGCCGACTCTGGCCTCAATGGACACGGTAAAGGCCGTGCCGAAGCGGGATTCGTTGCGTGAGGCCATCATGGGCAGGTCCAGCTTGGCGATCAGTTCCGGGGCCATGGCCAGGCAGATCAACCCCCGGCCGTGAATGGCCATGAAGTTGATCAGTTCCGGTGTCACGCATTCCGCGGCAATGGTCAGATCCCCTTCGTTCTCCCTGTTTTCATCGTCCACCAGGATGATCATCCGCCCCTGGCGGATATCCTCAATGGCCTCTTCAACGGTGCATAACGCCATGACGTATCCTTGTCTCAACTTGCAGGTTAAAAACCGTGTTCACGCAAAAACGCTTCGCTGAAGCCGCCGGTGGACTGATGTTCAGTCCACGGGGTCATCATGCGCTGCACGTATTTTCCAATCATATCCGCTTCCATATTCACGGCATCCCCCGGTCGCCACCGGGAAATGGTCGTGCTTTGCCATGTTGCCGGGATGATATTCACTTCCAGCCAGCCTCGGCCGCAGCCGTTAACGGTCAGGCTGATGCCGTCCAGGGCCACGGACCCCTTGGGAACCACAAGCCGGCTGAATTCGTCCGGAAATGTCAGCCGGAACAGACGCGATTGACCCAGTTGCCGAGTTTCGCCGACCCGGGCCAAACAATCCACGTGCCCGCTTACCAGATGCCCTCCCAGCCGGTCGCCCAGGGCCAGGGCCCTTTCCAGGTTAACCCTTGATCCCGCCTTGAGTTGACCCAAATTGGTCAATCCCAGGGTTTCAGGGGATGCATACATTGTAAACCTGTCCGCAAAAAAAGCTTCCACGGTCAAACAAACGCCGTTCACGGCGATGCTTTCCCCATGCTTGAGGAATTGCATGGAAAATTCCGGAACAATTTCCAGCCGGACTTCCCGCGTGTGCCCCTGTTCCCGGCCGGTCATGGCCGACACCTTGCCCGGTCCCTCAATCAGGCCGGTAAACATGGTTCCTCCGAAAGATCGTCAACAGGCCGGAGAAGCAGCAGCACGTCCTCACCCACCTGACGGATTTGGGCAAAGCGCCATTGTTTGGCCTGGTCCATGCGCTCCACGGCAACTCCGGAAAGCACCGATACGGCATGCTCGTCGCCCAGCGTCCTGGGTGCTTGAAACAGCCACCATTCCCCCACCAGTCCGGCATCCACCAAACGACCGGCAAGCCGCCCCCCGCCTTCACAAAGCACGTCGTACACGCCCAGCTCGCCGCGCAACCGAATCATGGCAGCCACCAGATCGACCCGCCCCTGGCCGGATCCCCAGACCCGGCACCCCAGTTTGCGCAGGGCATGGGCATCCGGGGACTCGGCTGCCTCGTTCGTGGTCCAGAAAAGCGTCTGTTCCGGGCGTTGCCGCAGCAGGAACAAGTCCGCGTCAACAGACGGCAGGGACGCCCCGGCAACCACAGCCAATGGTTGCGTTTTCTCGCTTTTTGCACCTGCGTCAAGGCGGCAGGTCAATCGGGGATCATCCGCCCAAAGCGTTTTGGAACCCACCAGCACCGCGCCCACACGGGCACGCAGCATGTGGACCAAGCGCCGGGACGATTCGCCGCTGATCCAACGGGAATCTCCCGTGCGCGTGGCAATGCGCCCATCAAGGGTTGTTGCCAGCTTCAAATAGACATAAGGACGAGGGGTGAGCATCCAGGTTGAAAAATCGGCGATCAAATCCATGCAGGCCGTCTCGGCCACGCCCTGATGCACGGTAACGCCCCGCTCACGCAAAAACGAAATGCCTTTGCCCAAAACATGCGGGTTGGGGTCAGCCGCCCCCACCACCACCTGGGAAATGCCCGCGTCCAGAATCGCCCGGGTGCAGGGGGGCGTACGCCCCTCGTGGTTACAGGGCTCCAGCGTGACCCAGAGGGTGCATTTGGTGGTATCAACATGCTTGCTCCGGGCATCGGCAATGGCCGCCACCTCGGCGTGGGGCAGGCCTGAACCCTGATGAAAGCCCCGGGCCACGATCTGGCCGTTGATGGTCAGCACCGCTCCGACGCAGGGATTCGGTGCCGTGCGGCCCTTGCCGCGCAAGGCCAAATCCACGGCCTGCAACATGATCCGCTCGGCCTGATCAGGAAGCGGCAAATTTTTCAAAGTGCACTCCTGCTTCGTGCAGCATGTCCACGGCCAGTTCGTCCGGATAGCCGTTGTCGAAGACAATGGACGCAATGCCGCAGTTGATGAGCATTTTGGTGCAAATCAGGCAAGGTTGGGTGGTGCAGTAGATGCGTGCTCCCTCCAGCCTGACCCCGTGCATGGCCGCCTGGATGATCACGTTTTGTTCGGCATGCAGGCCTCGACAAAGCTCATGTCGCTGCCCCGAGGGAATGCCCAATTTTTCTCTCAGGCAGCCTATGTCCAGACAGTGTGCAAGGCCGGCAGGAGCGCCGTTGTATCCCGTGGCCAGGATGCGTTTGTCCTTTACGGCCAAGGCGCCGACCTTGCGGCGCAGACAGGTGGAGCGCTGGGCCACCAAGTGAGCGATGCCCATGAAATATTGCGGCCAGGGCAGGCGCTGCTCTTGCATGGTCAAACCAGCTTCCTATGCGGCAAAAAGAGGAAACTGCGCGGCAAATTCGCTCACCTCGACTTCGATGCGGCGCAATTCCGTTTCGTTGTTGCGCATGTCCAAAGCGCGCACAATCCACTGCACCACCATGAGCATGTGCTCTTCGGTCATGCCCCTGGTCGTCAGGGCCGGCGTGCCCAGGCGAATCCCGGAGGTGACAAAGGGCGAACGGGTCTCAAAGGGCACGGTGTTCTTGTTCACCGTGATCCCTGCCTTGTCCAGGGCCGTTTCCGCTTCCTTGCCGGTGATCTCCGTGTTGGACAAGTCCACGAGCATCAAGTGGTTGTCCGTGCCCCCGGAAACCAGCGCAAAACCGGCATCCATCAGCGCCTTGGCCATGGCTTGAGCATTGGCCACCACTTGTTGCTGATAGACCTTGAATTCCGGCTTGAGGGCCTCCCCGAAAGCCACGGCCTTGGAAGCGATGACATGCATCAGCGGACCGCCCTGAATGCCTGGAAAAATCTGGGAATTCAGCATCTTGCCGAATTCATCGGAGGAAAGAATCAACCCGCCGCGCGGACCGCGCAGGGTTTTGTGGGTGGTGCTGGTAATGAAATGGGCGCTGCCCACCGGGGAGGGATGCAAATCCGCGGCGATCAAACCGGCGATGTGGGCCATGTCCACCATTAAGAGGGCCCCGAATTCATCGGCGATTTCCCGGAATTTGGCAAAATCGATCCTTCGGGCATAAGCGCTGGCTCCGGCCACGATCATTTTGGGTCGATGCTCCCTGGCCATGTCCCGAACCTGATCATAGTCAATGGTGCCGGTTTCCCGGCCCACGCCGTAGAACACGATCTTGTAGAGCCTGCCGGAAAAATTCACCGGACTGCCGTGGGTCAAATGACCACCGTGGGACAGATCCATGCCTAAAATGACGTCTCCCGGCGTCAACGCCCCGAAATAAACGGCCATGTTCGCCTGGGAACCGGAATGGGGCTGCACGTTGGCGTACTCGGCTGCAAAAAGCTTTTTAACCCGCTCCTGGGCAAGTATTTCGGCAATGTCCACGAATTCGCAGCCTCCGTAATACCGCTTGCCCGGATAGCCCTCGGCGTATTTATGGGTCAGCACGCTGCCCATGGCCATGCGCACCGCTTCGGAAGTGAAATTTTCCGAGGCGATCAGTTCCAGCTTGTGCAGCTGCCGCTGTTCCTCCATCCGGATGGCGTTGGCCAATTCCGGATCATGCCGTTCCAACTCATCAAGATTCATTGGGCATTTCTCCCGGGAATGTTCACGAAAAAGGGTTGTTTCACTTTACAGGGCAGAGGCATCATGGAAGTCAAGACAGTAGCGGGTGGACAGGCGTAACAGGCCACCATGGACAATTCCTCACTCAAAGATCATGACCCCTTGCATCTTCCTATTCTTCAAAACGCTTGAACACGATGGAGGCGTTGGTCCCGCCGAATCCGAAGGAGTTGCATAAAACCGTGCGTACTTCACATTTCCTGGCGCCCTCGGTCACATAGTCCAGATCACATTCCGGATCCGGATCAGTCAGGTTGATGGTCCCGGGAATCACGCCGTTTTGAATGGTCAACACGGAAAAAACGCTCTCCACTCCCCCGGCCGCCCCCAGCATATGGCCGATCATGGATTTGTTGGCGGTGATCGGTACGGACGCGGCGCGTTTCCCGAAGACCCGTTTGATGGCCCGGGTCTCGGTGATATCGTTCAGCTTGGTGGAGGTGCCGTGAGCATTTATGTGGTCCAACTCCTCGGACCGCAGCCCGGCCTCGCTCAAAGCCGCGCTCATGGCCAGGGCCATGCCCAGCCCCTCATCGTCCGGCGCGGTGATGTGATACGCATCTCCGGACGCGCCGTACCCGGCAACCTCCGCAAGAATCTTCGCGCCGCGCTGTTTGGCGTGCTCCAGGGTTTCCAAAAACAGCAACCCGCACCCCTCGCTCATCACAAAACCGTCGCGGCCGTTGTCGAACGGTCGGGAGGCTCGCATTGGATCATCATTGCGGGTGGACAAGGCCTTCAGGGCGTTGAAGCCGGCCATGGCCAAAGGCGTCAGGCTGGATTCGGTCCCGCCGCAAATGGCCGTATCGGCCCGGCCCAAAAGCAGTTCTGAATACGCGGTTCCAATGGAATGCAGGCCCGAAGCGCAGGCGGAGGTGGTCACCAAATTATTGCCCTTGGCCCCTGTAAAAATGGACACCTGCCCGGCGGCCATGTTCGCGATCAGGGAAGGAATGAAAAACGGCGATATTTTGCGCGGGCCGCTTTTCAGCAGCACGCTCTGGGAGCGTTCCAGGGCGTCCAGGCCGCCGATGCCGCAACCGATGATCACAGCGGTGCGGTGCGCCTTCTCGGGAACAATGACAAACCGCGTGTCTTCCAGGAGCATCGCGGCGCAGGCCACGGCATATTGGGCGAAAAGCTCCATCCGCCGGGTCTGCTTCAGGTGCATGTATTTCACCGGCTCAAAGTCGCGCACCTCGCCGGCTATCCTGGTTTCGTGATCCTGACCGTCAAAACGACTCAATTCGGCAATGCCGGACTCCCCCTGGAGCAAACGCCGCCAACTGGTCCAAACATCGCTTCCCAGGGGCGTGATGGTCGCAAGACCAGTGACCACTATTCTTTTCTTGAACATTGGTGCTTCCTGTTTTCCTGCTCACAAGAAAATCGAGCGCCTCGTGATTAACGCCCGGATCACAAGACGCCCGAAGATCGACTCTCAACCCTCCAGGGATGAGTTACGAAACCTTGGACTGAATATATGCGAGCGCGTCCTTGACCTTGGTCATCTTCTGAGCGTCTTCATCGTCGATCTCAACGCCGAATTCCTCCTCCATGGCCATGATCAATTCCGTCAAATCCAGGGAATCAGCGCCGAGATCGTCGACAAAGGTCGCGTCCGGAGTGACTTGGTCGGCGGAAACCCCCAGCTGATCCACAATGATTTTTTTGACTTTTTCTTCCACGGACATAACTTGTCTCCTTCCAGATAAAATGAATGGTTCCAACGCTGCACGTCACATGTCTCGCCCTAAACAAACACCTACATATACAATCCACCGGAGACGCCGATCACCTGACCGGTGACGTAACCGGCGCCCTCGGAGGCCAAAAAGGCGACTGCTTCCGCCACTTCCTGGGCATGGCCAAACCGTTTCACGGGAATTCGATCCAGATATGCCGCCTGGATTTCCTCGGACAGGCCGGAGGTCATGTCCGTGGTGATGAATCCAGGGGCAACGGCATTCACGGTAATTCCCCGCGAAGCCAATTCCTGTGCGGCGGATTTGGTCAAGCCGATCACTCCGGCTTTTGAAGCGGCGTAGTTGGCCTGTCCGGCGTTGCCCATCTGGCCGACCACGGAACTGATGTTGATGATCCTGCCGAAACGTTGCCGGATCATGATCTTGGCCGCTTCCTGCAGGCAGGCGAAAGCGCCGGACAAATTCACCCGCAACACGGATTCCCAATCCTCCGGCCGCATCCGGATAATCAGGTTGTCCTTGGCCATGCCGGCGTTGTTCACCAAAACCTCAAGACGAACCTTGTCCTTGATGTGCGCCTTGAAAAATTCCCCTATGGCGGCCATGTCGCCCACGTCCAGATGAAAAGCCTCGGCCCTGCCGCCCCGGGAAACGACGATGTCGCGAACGGCTTCGGCCTGCTCCGGCTTGCTCACGTAGGTCACAAACACCTGATACCCGCTTTCAGCCAGACGAATGGCGATGGACTTGCCAATCCCTCTGGACCCACCGGTGACAACCGCTGTCTTGATCATTTCGCTCATGGCAATTTTCCGAACAGGTGCGGCTTGACTGGTGAAACGGCGCTTGTTGCGCGCAAGCCGATTAGAATTGCAGAAGGGCCGCTCCCCAGTTCAGTCCTCCCCCGAAAGATGTTAAGATAACCTTGCTTCCCTCAGGAATCAATGATTTTTCCCTGGCCTCCGCCAGGGCGATGGGAATCGAAGCAGCCGAAGTATTTCCATAGCTGGCAATGTTTATATAAACCTTTTCCTCTGAAAACTCGAGTTTTTTGATCAGGGATTCAATAATCCGGATGTTCGCCTGATGCGGAATGATCATATCGATGTCCGCGACGCTCAAGTTTTGTCTGTCAAGCAGCTTGCGCACCACCGTGTTCATCGAGCGGACGGCATGCTTGAATATTTCCCTGCCCTGCATCTGGACAAAAAAATCGTCTCCAATCCTGTCCCCAGGGCAAAGCGGTGCAGCTGACCCGCCGCCGCGCACGGTCAACAATTCTCCCAGGGAGCTGTCGCCGTCAAGGATGACGTCCACGATGGTTGCGCCACCCGGAGCGGGACCGGAAGCGATCACCGCCGCACCCGCTCCGTCGCCGAACAGGACGCATGTGCCGCGATCCTCCCAGTTGATCCTGGACGTGACCACTTCACTGCCCACCACCAGGACCACTGCCTCGGGATGTACGGTTACCAAGGCTCGCGCCGTCTCCAGTCCGAAAAGAAATCCCGTGCATGCCGCGGAAATGTCCATGGCCATGCCCCTGGGTATGCCCAAGCGTGAACGCAGACTGTAGGAGGCCGAGGGGATGAAAGTGTCCGGGGTGAACGTGGCCATGAGGACATGGGTGACCTGCTCAGGCGACATGCCGGCATCAGCCAGGGCCCGCTTGGCGGCCTCGGCGCCCAAAAGGGAGCAGGGCTCTTGCGCGCTTGAGATGTGGCGTTGCTTGATCCCGGTGCGGCTGGTGATCCATTCGTCAGAGGTGTCCACAAAGCGTTCCAGATCGACATTGGTCAGGATCCGCTCGGGAACATGCAGTCCGGTCCCGGCGATGCATATGGACGTTGGTGTAGCCATGGAGATATCGGTGAAAAACGAGGAGGTTGAAAGACCGGCCGTTTCAACCGTTGACGGTGAAGAGATCAGGGGGCGAATGTGCCTCCCGCCCGACGTCATCCACAAGTAACACCGTGTCTTGGGCGGCGCCGGCAACCTGTCGCTTGAACTGCACCAAGTCGCTGTTCACGCTCAGTTCCTGCAAAAGCTGCTCATTGGAACGATTCCGGATAAACGTGGCGGCCATGTTCATGGCGCTGCTCAAGGCCTTGGCACTGGAGGAACCATGACAGACAATGGTGATCGCCTGCAAACCAAGCAACGGCGCTCCGCCATATTCGGCGTAGTCAATGCGACGCGAAAAACGGTGCAAAGCGCGACTGGCGAAAATACATCCGATGCGCGACCACAATCCGCTCAACAGTTCGCGCTTCAGCAGGCGGCCCAGGGACACGGCCAGACCCTCGGAAAGCTTCAAGACCACGTTGCCCACAAAGCCGTCGCAAATCACCACGTCCACATCACCGCTGAAAACATCCCGGCCCTCGACGTTGCCAACGAAATTGAGGGAAGACTTGCGCAACAGATCAAACGCCAGCTTGACCTGTGAATTGCCCTTGCCCTCCTCCTCGCCGATGCTCATCAACCCCACCTTGGGCTTGGATACGCCAAGCACGCAACGGGCGAGCACATCCGCCATCAGAGCGAACTGGACCAGATTATGCGGTTTGCAATCCACGTTGGCGCCCACGTCAATAAGCACCATGGGCTTCTTTTCCGTGGGTAAAATCCCGGCCAGCGCAGGCCTGTCTATGCCTTTGATCCGTCCCAGAATGAACATGCCGCAGGCCAGGGTGGCGCCGGAATTGCCCGCGCTGACCACGCCCTGAGCACGTCCTTCCTTGACCAGACGGAAGGCGATCTGGATGGAACTGGACTTCTTCCGGCGCAAGGCGTCGGAAGGTTTGTCCTCCATGGCGATGACCTGATCCGCGTGGACGACCTCGATATCGCCGTCAACCGCGCCTTGCGGCACGCCGGCGGCAGCCAATTCCGCGCGAATTTCAGGTTCCCGGCCCACCAGGATCAGCCTGAACGATCCCTTGCGATACGCATCCAGGGCGCCGCGGACGATCACGGAAGGACCGAAATCACCGCCCATGGCGTCCACGGCAATGCAAGGCTTACTTTCCGGCATCCACTTCCTTGACGGTCAAGCGTTGCTCCCCCTTGTAAATTCCGCAATGGGGGCAGATGCGATGGGGAAGGGTCGTCTCCCCACACTGGCAGTAGATGGCATTGGGCACGGCAATGCTGTCATGGGACCGCCGCATTCCGCGCTTGGATCGAGAGGTTCGTTTTTTCGGAAGTGCCATAGGTTGTTCCTTGTTTGCAAACGTGTTGAAAATTCATGAAACGTTCAGTGTCCGCAGGACGCTCAACCGCGGATCGCTTGTCTGATTGGCGCAACGGCAGGAAACATGATTCCTGTTCGCTCCGCATACCACGCAGATGCCCCGGCACTGCGGCGAGCACAGGACCTTCACCGGAAGGGCAAGCAGCAACTGCTCCCACAAAAAACCCGCCGCATCCAGAAACAGCAAGCCCTCCCTGCGCACGATCCACCAAGCTTCTTCATCCGAAGGATTCGTGCCCGGAAAAGGCTCGAACTCCTGGAATTCTCCATCAATACTTTGCTCAAGCTCCTCTGCGCATCGGGCACACGGCATGAACAGGGATCCTTGCAGGGTCCCGCTGATCAAACAGCCCTCTTGATGCGGCTGCGCCAGAAGCTTGGCGGCCAGAGGGCGGCAGACTCGATAGGACAGGCCAAACTCCGCGATGGGTTCCAGCCAGATGCGCTGGTCCGTAAAAGAAAACTCCCGGCCTTCAACCGGGAGATCGGTCACTTGGGCAAACTGTTCAATCATTCATTTCTCCCCAAAAAAGAAACGTATCCCTTGAATAATTGAATTGTCAAGAATTCAGTCCAAAAACTCTTGCCAAAAAGACAATCTCCGGTTACATATCCCTGTTTGTTTCCGCGCAAAAGGATCGCGAAGATAATCGCCTCTCCTAATGCGTCGTGAACTCCGCAGCAAAACAATACGCCACGGCAATCACCGAGGAGGGTCATCATGTCCAAGATTTGCGATATCTGCGGGAAAGGGCCCCGTAGCGGAAATAACGTCAGCCATGCCAACAACAAAACCAAACGTCGTTTTCTGCCGAATCTGCAGCAGGTTCGAGCCCAGATGCCCGACGGTGAAATTCGTCGCCTCAAGGTCTGCACCCGATGCCTGCGTTCAGACCTGGTGACCAAGCCCGTGGCCGCACAGACAACGCTCTAGACTGACAGGTCAAGACGTCGCGGATTCATGTCTTTTTCCGGCCGGGGGTTCGCTTGCAAAGCTCCCGGCCGTTTTTTATTCTATTCTGCGCAGGGCGTTTGCCAGCCGGCGGACCACCCGGGCTTGTCCTAAAACTTCCATGGTTTCAAAAAGCCCCGGGCTCTTGGTTTTTCCAGTCAAGGCCACCCGCAAAGGCTGGGCCAGAACCTTGAAGACCACATCCTTGTCCTCCAGGTAGCGCGAAAACAGGGCCTCCAAGGCAGCCTGATCAAAGGGTGATGTGGTCTGCAGCAAGTTATGCAAGGAAACGAAATGCTCCTTGACCTGGGCCGTGAGATATTTCCCGGCCGCGGCCTCATCCATGGGCAGACGATGATCATCCGCCACGAAAAATTCCGCCATCTCGGCCATTTCAACCATGGTCCCGGCCCGCGGCTGAAGCAGAGGCACGATGGCTTCGAGATAAGCCGAGTTGACTTCCCGATGGCCTCGCTGTTGCAGAAAATCGGCCAGAAGCGGCGCCAGCCGTTGCGGTGTCTCGCTCTTGATATAATGGGCATTGAGCCAAAGCAGCTTGCCCTGATCAAAAACACAGGCCGAGGTGCCCAGATGTCCCAAACTGAAATGGGTCAGCAGTTCATCCAGAGAAAAAATTTCCTGATCTTTATGGGACCAGCCCAGCCGCGCCAGGTAGTTGACCACGGCTTCGGGCAAATAGCCCAGTTCCCGGTACACGGTCACTGACGTCGCACCGTGGCGCTTGCTCAGTTTTTTCTTGTCCGGCCCAAGAATCATGGGCACGTGGCCGAACTGGGGCAGGGCCTGCCCCAGTGCTTCGTACAGCAGAACCTGCTTGGGCGTGTTGCTCAAATGATCATCCCCGCGGATGATGTGCGTCACGGCCATGGTCACGTCATCCACAACCACGGCCAAGTTGTAGGTGGGTATGCCGTCCACGCGGCGCAAAACCATGTCGTCAAGCTGGGCATTGGGCACGGACACGTTCCCTTTGACCACATCCTTGAAGCTGGTTTCCCCGTTCAGCGGGGCCTTGAACCGCACCACGCGCCCCGGACCCGGGGCTAGGCCTTTTTCCCGGCAGCGCCCATTGTACTTGGGCACCGCTCCGGCGGCTCGTGCTTCGTTGCGCATGGCCTCCACCTCATCTGGCGTGCAAGCGCAATAATACGCATGGCCGGTCTGCAAAAGCCGGTCGATGTATTCATTGTACAGGCTGATCCGACGGCTCTGGAAATACGGCCCCTCATCCCAATCAAGACCAAGCCAGCGCATTCCGTCCAGAATGCCCCGGGTCATTTCCCCGGTGGAACGGGCCGCGTCCGTGTCCTCGATACGCAGAATGAACTTGCCGCCGTTCTTGCGCGCCCACAGCCAGTTGAACAAGGCCGTGCGCGCGCCGCCCACATGCAGGTGTCCCGTCGGGCTGGGCGGAAAACGTGTGATTACCGTGGTCATCTATTATTTCTCCTGGCAGGCGCTGAGAAAGAAAAAGCGGGCCAAGGCCCGCTTTGAGGTGCACTACCATCGGCAGGACGCTACACCGCTTGCACGGATTTGATCTCGGGCAGTTCCTTCAGAATGGTCTTTTCAATGGCATTTTTCAAAGTAATCTGAGACATGGGACAGCCCTTGCAGGCCCCGACCAGGCGAACCTTGACCACGCCGTCATCCGTCACATCGACCAGATCCACATCGCCTCCATCCCGCTGCAAATAGGGTTTCACCTTGGCCAGAACAGCTTCGACCTTCTCGCGCATGTCATTCTCCTTGATGAACAAAAATTCTAATGGGCTGGAAGTAATGTCTTTGTCAAGGCTTGTCAAACCAAATCGCCTGCTTCACCCGTCCAGGGGCAGCCGGATGATAAACGTCGTGCCCCGGCCTTCCTCGGTCTCGAAGGTCGGTGTGCCCCTGTGCTTGCCCACGATGGCCGTGTAGGCGATGGTCAACCCCTGCCCCGTGCCTTGGCCCACGGGCCTGGTGGGGAAGAAGGGATCGAAAATCCTGGACTGGACGTCCCGTGGAATGCCTCGCCCGGTGTCGCTGATCCGGATTTCCACATGATCGCCGTCCATGGGCGTGGCCTCCATCTGCTCCAGGGCTTCAGCGCCGCTTGCGGCGAAATGCAACTCCCATTCCCGGACCTGAGAATGGAGCATCCGCCGCAATCCCTGCAGAACCTGGGGTTCGCCGTCAACGAAGAGAATGCAATTTTTCATGGGACCTGTTTTCGATTTCTGAAGTCACCAATTGAAGGACTGACTCCTCATCCATCATTTTTCTTTTCAGACGACGTGAAATCTTTCCCCTGTCCGGAGTCCGCCACCCCTTTCTGCGCCTCTTTTTCCCGCACAAACGCCCCGATCTGCATGTCCATCTTCAGGATGTGATCCAGCAGCCAGTCTTTGAGAAACGACAGCAGCGCGACAGGGGCCACGGTCCTGTGTTCATAGATGTCGCGCTGATACTGCTTGACCTGGTCCACGAGGCGTTTGTGCTCCTGCTGGTGTTCGTGGCGTTCGGGATATCGGAGCTCCTCCATGAAGGCCTCCTCGTCATGAAAGTGGTAGACCGTGTATTCCCTCAATTTGCCGAGCAAGGGGCGGACGATCTCTTCCCCCTTGCCCTGATGAAGGTTGTCGATCAACTCGTTGACCAGGCCCACCATGTGGCGGTGCTGGTCGTCCACCCTCTTGACGCCCAGGCTCAGGCAGTCATCCCACTGAATCTTTTTCATTGCGACCTCCAAGAAAATTTTCTCAAGTAAAAAATATTGTTCCATCTTTCCACAAAAATCAAGCAAATAATGACAACAGGAAAAACTGAACGACAATTTTTCGCGCATCCATATAACTCGTTGTCCCTTGGCAGTCTGCGGAACGCATGCTTCTGCGACGAAATTACGTCTGTTGCCAGTCTGTTGTCAGTTGACCAGCGAATAGTCGGCCGGATAATGAACAGAAACCTGCACGGAAACATATGGATTGCTCTGACTGGAATTCATAGCCATGTTGAATGAAATTCAAAAAGATTTTCAGAATGCGTCAATTCTGGCCATAGACGATTCCCACACCATCTTGACTGCTCTGAAGCATATCCTGGAAAAGGCCGGGTATCGTTTCGTCACGGCCCTCACAGGAACGCAGGGTCTGGATGCGGCACGGCTTAATCCGCCCGACCTGATCCTTCTGGACGTGATGCTGCCGGACGGCAACGGCCTGGATTTTTGCCGGAAAATCAAAAACGATCCCGCTCTCTTCCAAATCCCCGTGATCCTTCTTTCAGGCGTCATGAACAGTCCGAAGGAACAGTCCCGGGGACTGGACGCCGGTGCTGACGGGTACATGAGCAAGCCCTTTGAGGCCAGGGAAATTGTCGCCCGGGTCAAGTCCCTGTTGCGCATCAAGCAGGCCGAGTCTGCACTAAGGGAGTCCGAGCAGCGCTACCGGGCTCTTTTCAAGGCCATGCTCAATGGTTTCGCCCTGCATGAGGCGGTCCGCGACGACCAGGGCAACCTTCTTGATTTTCGCTATGTTGAAGTCAACCCGGCCTTTGAGACGCAAACGGGATTGGGTCTGAACACCGTTGTGGGCCGGACCATTCGTGAAGTCTTGCCTCAAACCGACCCTGAGTGGATGGAGCGCTATTGCAAGGTAGTGGAGTCCGGATCGCCCATCCGCTTTGAAGGGTACATCCAGACATTGGACAAACATTTTGAAGTCTTGGCCTATCGGCCCCAGACCGATATTCTGGCCGTGATCTTCAGCGACGTCACGAAACGAGTGAAATCCGCCTGGGGCGTCCAGGTGGCCAAACTGCAATGGGAAATGACGTTCAATTCCATGTCCGATCTGATCATGCTCCTGGACAGGAACTTCACCATAATGCAGGCCAACGCAGCCCAGTTCAAGGCCCTGGGGCTCAAACCGGGAGAGGTTCTGGGCAAGACCTACTTTTCTCTTGTGCACTCTTCGGACCACCCCACGGACGGCTGCCCGCATCTCCTCGCCTTGGCGGACGGTCAAGAGCACTCCGTGGAAATATTCGACGAACGCTTGGGTGGCCACTTCCTGGTCAAGGTCACTCCCATGCTTGACAAGCACGGAGAATTCATCGGATCCGTGCATGTGGCTCGAAACATCAACGACCTCAAGCAGACCGAGGAACGGCTGAAAAGAGTTTCCGATGAGTATGAACGGGTTTTCCAGAGCACCCAGGACGCCATGTTTCTGCTACAAGTGACCAACGGCGACACGTTCCGGTTCATCCGCAACAACAAGACCCACCAGATCGCAACCGACCTGTCACTTGACGATCTGCGAGGCAAAACACCCCAGGACATGCTTGGAGATGAGCTCGGCGCATTCGTCACAATGAACTACCGCCGCTGCGTACAGGCCAAAGAGCCGATAGCCTATGACGAAGTGCTCAATCTGCCCGCTGGAGAAAAAACATACCATACAACGCTGACACCGGTTCTTGAAAACGGCGAGGTGGCCTATATCGTCGGTTCAGCCCAAGATATTACTGAACGCAAAAAAGCCGAGGAACAACTGCGCTTCCTGGCCACGACGGATGAAATCACCGGCCTTTGGAACCGGGGGCATTTCATGTCCATCGTCCGGCAGGAACTGGAGCGCGCCCGGCGCTACAACCAGTCATTTTCCTTATTGATGCTCGACATCGACCACTTCAAGGTCATCAACGACACCCATGGCCACGCCGCGGGGGACGAGGCCCCGCGGCATTTGGCGGCAACAATCAAAAAGCACCTGCGGCAGGTGGACGTGGCCGGACGATTCGGCGGCGAGGAATTCGCCGTGATCCTGCCCCAAACCGATCTGGACGCTGCCTGCTTGTCAGCCGAAAGGCTTAGGGAGCACATCGCCAACAGCACCCTAAGCTATGCCGGCACTGACATATCCTTGACTGTAAGCATTGGCGTCACGGATTATCGCCAGGAAAATTCCAGCGAAGACGAGCTCTATAAACGGGCCGACGATGCCCTCTACGAGGCTAAAAACAAGGGACGAAACATGGTGGTTGGAAGCTTCGAATGAAAGAGCATGCGGTTCGATGCCGACCTTCTCCGACCCTCCGTCGCGCAAAACAAAGCGCAGGCATTTTTGCGACATCCCAAAACTGAAACTTCACCTTTTCATCCCATGAGTCCCCACCCATGACCACGCCGCACGCAGCGACCGCCCCGCTCTCCCCTGTTCTGCTTTTTTTGCGCAAAAACATCACTGACGCCTTGCGCGTATGCATAGCCCTGTTCAAGATCATGATTCCGATCATGATTGTCATGAAAATCCTGCAGGAATTCGGCCTGGTCGACGTTTTGGGCCGAATCACGGCCCCGGTGATGCACCTCTTCGGCCTGCCCGGCTCCATGTCCCTGGCCTGGGTTACGGCCATGGCCACCAATCTCTACGGCGGAGCCTTGGTGCTGATCACGCTTATGCCGGAAACCCCGCTCACCTCGGCCCAGGTCACGGTCTTGGCGACCATGATGCTCATCGCCCATGGTCTGCCCGTGGAATTGACCATTGCCAGGCGTTCCGGAGCACGGCTGCGCGCCCAGCTGATCATTCGGGTGGGCGCGGCCATGCTCTGCGGCTGGCTGTTGTTCCATGGCTATGCCTGGCTGAACCTGGGCACGGCCCTGGTCCAGCCGTCCTGGGTTCCGGAAACGCTCCCGCCCGGTTGGCTGCCCTGGATGCTCAACGAAATCCGAAACCTGGCGGGGATCGCAGTCATTGTCCTTGTGTTGCTGATCCTCTTGGACATTCTCAAACGCGTGGGCATCACGGACCTGATGATCCGTCTGCTGTCGCCGCTGCTCAGGT
This sequence comes from Desulfonatronum sp., assembly GCA_011049455.1. Classification (GTDB taxonomy): domain Bacteria; phylum Desulfobacterota; class Desulfovibrionia; order Desulfovibrionales; family Desulfonatronaceae; genus Desulfonatronum. Next base: position 41,499 of record DSBL01000060.1, read on the forward strand.
CCATGGGGGTTGGCCGGGAAGCGGGGACGATCACCATGGTCGGCGTGACGTTGGGGCTGGCTTACGGCGGCGGACTGATCATTCACGAAGCCAGGTCCGGACGTATTCCAGCCAAGGACATTTTCTTTGCCTTGACCTTTATGGGCCTGTCCCACAGCCTGATCGAGGACACCCTGCTGATGGTTCTGCTGGGCGCGGACTTGCTGGGCGTGCTCTGGGTCAGACTGGTCTTTACCATCATTGTTTTGTGGCTGATAGCCCGGCTGGTGGCCGCCATGCCGGACAAGCTGGTCCAGGCGACGCTGGTCCGGCAAGACTCAACCATGGGCAGACACTGATGCTGATCGTAATTTCAATCAGGAATGCACGCAGCCGGCCTGTGGCCGATTCCGCCTTGTTGCCAAGAAAGGGGCTGAACGCAAAAAAACGGGGAGCAATGTCTTGCCCCCCGGCTGCTTTTTCCGGATGGAACACTCGGTCTGCTACGGCAAAAAAACCACCGCCGAAACCGTCGTGGTCCAGACTCCGGCCTGACCCGTGGTCACGCAGGGCGCTGAAGCCGAATCAATAATCTTCCCGCTCATCAGATAGATCTGCCGACGTTCATCATAGGCGGTCTCCGGGTTGAAATCCACACCCTGGGTCGTTGCCAGCATGGTGGAAGCCAAATCCTCGGCAAAATCCCCCAGTTCCTGCTCGTCCGCGCCAAAAGCCGTATGCTCGGAAATGTAACCGTAATGCTCCTTGCTGGCTGGAAAAGCCATGCCCACCGCAGACCCGACGAGACGTCCCTTCTCATTGGTGGCGTTGCGGGCCATCACGCAAAACGTGATCTGCCCCGGGCTAAGCTGTTTGGTGCCTTCATCCACGGTGATCATTTTGCAATTGGGCGGATAAATGCTGGAAACATACACCAGGTTCAACTTTTCTATCCCCGCGTCCCGTAACGCCAACTCGAAGGACTGCAGCTTATTCTTGTGGCGGCCGACCCCCTTGGTGAAAAAGGCCTGTTGCGGCACGAAATTGATCATATTTTTCTCCTCAACAATGAATTTCCTCGCACTGGACAAGGAAAGTGCCTCATAAGGATTTTTTGGCCCGAAGAAAAGGGTCCGTTACCCCATGAGTCCGAAGCCGATTCTTCAAATGTTCCGCATCCGTGGCTGAACCGCGCAACGTCACCAGCACCCGATACCAGGGCCGGCCATCTTGCACGCTGACCTCCAGGGAAGTGGTCCCTCCCACCTCGGAAAGGCGCTGCTGCAAAGCACGAGCTTGAGCATCCGTTTGAAACGCGGCCACCTGATACACAAATTCAAATCGTGGCTCAACCGGCTCCGCGTCCAGGGGCTGGGAAGGGGCCGCGGCGGGTGGCGGCGGCGCGGATCGCGTCTCGTGATCCGCCGATGGCATTGCCTGCGCCGCCTCCTTCCGGGGCGGGGCGGCCGGCATGACCGGAACGCTCTTTTCCTGCAGGCTGTCAAAAAAACGCAGTTCCTCGGGCAAAAGCGGTCTTGGGGCGGCCGGTGCGGACGGGCTCTTGCCCAGCTCCGGCAGCATGCCGCTGAGTTCGGAAATCACGGATTCCGGTTTGTAGCCCCGTCCCACCAGGATCCCCAAAATAAACGCCCAGGCCATGATCAACGCCACAACGCTGCACAAGCCAACCATCCCGGCCGGTCCGAACTCGTATTTCCAGCGTTTGCCCGGACCGGACGAGGTTTTCTGCGATTTTTGGGCCATGGTGTCAGAAAAGAGATGTCAAAATACAAGGTTCACATTTTCTCCGGCGCCCGCACCCCGAGCAGTCCCAAGCCGTTGCGCAGGACCTGGGCCACGGCCCGGCACAGGATCAGCCTGGCCTGGACCATATCCGGGGAACCGGCGGCCAGAACAGGATGCGTGGTGTAGTAGCGGTGCAGCATGCCGGCCAAGACCAGCAAGTAATGGCCCACATGGTGCGGGCTGAGATTCGCAACCGCGGAAACCAGAATATCCGGAAACTGATCCAAGGCTTTCAGCAGATGCAAGTCCTCCTCGGTGTCCAAGCCGGACAAAACGCCTGCCCCCGGTTCAGCAATAACAATGCCTTCGGCCTCTGCCTTGGCCTGCAGGGAATGAATCCGGGCATGGGCGTACTGCACATAGTACACGGGGTTATCCATGCTCTGGCGCTTGACCAATTCCAGGTCGAAATCCAGATGGCTGTCGCTCTTGCGGCTCAGGAAAATGAACCGGGCGGCATCCGCGCCCACCTCCGCGCAAACATCGGCCAGGGTTTCGAATTCCCCGGCCCGGGTGGACATGGCGATCTGTTCTCCCCCCCGCAGCAGATTCACCAGCTGCACGAGGATGATCTGCAAATCTTCGGGATCATGGCCGAGGGCCTGGGCCGCGGCCTTCATTCGGCCAACGTAGCCGTGATGATCCGCGCCCCAGATGTCCACCACCAAGTCGAACCCCCGGTCATACTTGTTGGCATGATAGGCAATGTCCGAGGCCAAATAGGTCAATGAACCGTCGGACTTGCGCAACACCCGGTCCTTGTCGTCTCCAAAACGCGAACTGGCAAACCACAATGCGCCGTCCAGCGTATAGGCCAGGCCGTTCGTCTCCAGCCGCGTGAGGATCTGTTCCACGGCCCCTTCGCGGATCAAGGCGGATTCGGAAAACCAGACCTGGTGCTCCACCCGAAAGGCGGCCAAGTCGTTCTTGATGCCGTCCAAAATTGCCTTCACCGCGAATTCGCGGCAGGCATCCAGGGAATCCTGCTCAACCATGTCCAAAAGGCCGCGTCCGTCACGGTCCAACAGGTCCTGGGCCAAATTTCGGATATAGTCCCCTTTGTACCCGTTCTCGGGAAAATCGTCGCCATAACCGCACAGGGCACGATACCTGGCCCAAACCGAGGCCCCGAGAAGCCGCATCTGCCGGCCTGCGTCGTTGAGATAATACTCCGTGGTTACGTCATGACCCATGAATCGCAGGATCCGCGCCAGGCTGTCGCCCAAGGCCGCACCCCGGCCATGGCCGATATGCAAGGGACCGGTGGGGTTGGCTGAAACAAACTCCACCTGCACCTTCCGCCGTTTGCCCACATCCACCGCGCCAAAGGCCTCTTTTTGGGCCAGAATGTCCAGAACGCCCTCCTGCCAGAAGAATGGGGTCAGGGTAAAGTTGAGAAATCCCGGACCGGCGGTTTCCACCTTGGCCAGTCGCGCATCCCGGCCTTGCAGCCGCCTCTGGATGTCCTGGGCAATGTCCCGAGGTTTCCCGCCTGCCTTTTTGGACAGGATAAACGCCATGTTCGTGGCCAGGTCGCCGAATCGCTTGTCCTTCGGGGGCTCCAGGCTGACGGCGGAAGACCATTGTATTCCGTGTTCGGTCAGAAACGGCTCCAACAATGATTTCAAAAAATTATATGCGCGCATAGTTGTGGCTGCATTGTGATTGATGATTGAAAATCAGCCCAGCAAGTCCAGGTCTGCCATGCTGGAAACGCTTTTGCTGTCCCAGGCTTCATCCTGTCCGGCGAGGATGGCGCCCACCAGCCTGCTCAGCACGCCTTTCGGCCCCAGTTCCAGCCATGTTCGCACCCCGGACAGCCACTGGGCCTGCACGATCTGAGTCCAGAGCACGGACGAGGTCATCTGTTGAGCCACCAACGCTCGAATGCGCGCCGGATCAGTCTCGGCCTCGGCGCTGACATTGAGAAACACCGGAATTTTCGGTGCATGCCAATCCACCTTGGCCAGGGCCTTGGAAAATTCCCTGGCCGGTTCGCCCATCAGACGACTGTGAAAGGCGCCGCTCACGGCCAAAGGCACGGCGCGGCCCCTGCTCTTTTTGACCTGAACGCAGGCCCTCTCCACCAAATCCGCCTCGCCGCTGAGCACGAACTGGCCCGGCGAATTGTCGTTGGCAATGCGCAGCTCATGATCGCTTTGGCCGCAGACCGCATCCACGATCTCCTGGACCTGCTCTCGGGAAAGCTTGAGCACCGCGGCCATTTTCCCATTCTGGTCCGCACCGGCCTCGTCCATCAGCCGCCCGCGCAGGGCGGTCAACTCCAGAACCGCCGGTATTTCCAGAACACGTGCCGCGGCCAAGGCCGCGAATTCGCCCAGACTGTGCCCGGCCAGGCAGTCGGCTTGCAAACGTCCGTGGCCGGCCACCCACAGGCCCAGCGTGGTCGCGGTCATGGCTGGTTGCAGGTATCGGGTGCACGCCATATCCTGGCCCTCGCCGTCCCAGTATATCTCGCGCAAAGGCGCTCCTGCGGCCTTTTCCGCCCGTTTCCACAACTCCATGACTTCGGGAAAGTCCTCGGCCACATCCCGGCCCATGCCCTTCTCCTGGGAACCCTGCCCCGGAAAAACGACCGCCGTCCTTTTTTTACCGTTCATCATATCCATCTGTTCGTGGTCAACGATAAACGCATGGCATCCCCATGGGATTTTCACGCGAAGAAATTTTTCCTCTTGCCAATCCCGCGACTTTCATCCAAGGACAAGACATGGACGCCGCAATGCAAAACGCGTCGCGAATAATCCGTCTCTGCGAAAAGCTCGATCGCCCCCTGACCAAGGACCAAGCCTTGGGCCTGGACCGTTATCTGCAAATGCTGCTCAAATGGAACAAGCGGGTCAACCTGGTCGGGCCCGGCAGCTGGCAAACCATCCTGGCGGACCTGGTGGCCGACAGCTGGCAGTTGGCGGATTACTTGGAAACCCTGCCCCTGCCTGAAGCTCCGCGCACCGCGGACCTGGGCGCGGGCGCCGGCCTGCCGGGCATTCCCCTGCGTCTGTTCTGGACTGCCGGAGACTATCACTTGGTGGAAATCCGTCAAAAACGGAGCGCATTCCTGCTCCAGGCCGTCTCCGCCCTGGGTCTGCAGCGGACCTTTGTCCGGCTTCAGCGCGCCGAGCAGGCGCTGCCCGCCCTGGCACCCGTCGAACTATGCCTGAGCAGGGCCTTCATGCCCTGGCCCCGGCCATCATTTCCAGATAGGAATCCTTGAAAATGACCTCCGTGGCGGCCTTGTCCGCTGCCTCGCCAAGCTCCATCAGCTTTTCCAGAAAATCCAGAATCAGGTAGCGATCATTGTCACAGCCGTCTTTAAAATCCTCGACCAAGCGGCCGCTGGCCAACATTTCCTCGATATCACGCAAACAATCCATGGGCAGCATAACAACTCCATTCCCCGCGCTCTTCGCAAAACAAATTATATTGCCACGGAACGCCGCCGGCGTCCAGCACCGGGCCGCAGCGCCGCCAATCTTGACTTTTCAAACCGGAACGATAAACCATCAGCAGCCATGATGCATGGAGCATGTCCGCCGACACGTGCATCCTGACGGACATGTCTCTTTTGCCAAACCCGCCGAACCATCCTTCATGCTCCAAATCATCACCGCTCTGACGCCCATTTTTCTGCTCATTCTGCTGGGCTGGGTCTTCAAAAAAATGAACTTCCCCGGGGAATCCTTCTGGCCCTCGGCGGAAAAAATCACCTACTACGTTTTTTTTCCGGCCCTGCTGTTCATCAGCCTCTATCGGGCGCGTTTCGCCGAGCTGGATGTCGGCCCCATGGCCCTGACCGTGGCCCTGGCCATGGTCGCTGTCAGCGGATTCATGCTTCTGCTGCGCCCGCGGCTGCCCCTTTCTGATCCGTCCTTTTCCTCCTTTTTCCAGGGCGGTCTGCGACCCAACACCTACGTGGGCATTTCCGCGGCCTTTGTGCTCTTCGGCACCCAGGGACTGACCTTGGCGGCCATGGTCATCGCCGTGATGATCCCCCTGGCCAATCTGATCAGCGTCAGCGTGGTTTCCTGGTATGGCCAGAACCACAACAAAGGATGGGCAGGGGTCTCCGGCGCCCTGATCCGCAACCCGCTCATCCTCTCCTGCCTTTTGGGCATTGGCGCCAACATTGCGAACGTCCCCCTGGAGTTCGGCCTGATTGAATTCATTGTCATCTTGAGCCAGGCCTCACTGTCCCTGGGGCTGCTCTCCGTGGGAGCGGGCCTGCGCTTCCAGGGACTGAGCGGAAATCTGCGCGTGATCGGCTTGTCCGGAGCCGTCAAGCTGGTGCTGCTGCCTTTTCTGGCGGCATTCGGGGCATGGCTTTTTGGGCTGGGCACTGTCAGCGCTTCCGTAATCGTGGTCTTCGCGGCCCTGCCCTGCGGGCCGGCAGCCTATGTCCTGGCACGGCAGATGGGCGGAGACCGCAACCTGATGGCTGAAATCATCACCGTACAGACCGTGGCCGCGTTTTTGACCATGCCCGTGCTGTTGACTTTGTTCTAAGGCTCTGGTGCGAAAACCTTTGTGAACATTCCGCTTGAGATTTCAGGCGCACGGAGCATCTCAAGCCCTTTGGACACCCTTGTCCGCCGGCAGGGCCGAGCTTCACCAGCCCAGCAAGTAGGCGAAGACCAGAGGGGCGACAATGGTGGCATCGGACTCGATGACGAATTTCGGCGTATCCACGCCAAGCTTGCCCCAGGTGATCTTTTCATTGGGGATGGCTCCGGAATAGGAGCCGTAGCTGGTGGTACTGTCGCTGATCTGACAAAAATATTCCCACAAAGGCACATCAATGCGCATGTCCTGCTGGATCATGGGCACGACGCAGATGGGGAAATCCCCGGAAATTCCCCCACCGATCTGAAACATGCCCATGGGAGAACGCTTTGAAGTCTCCCGGTAGTAGCCCGCCAGCCAGGTCATATACTCAATGCCGCTGCGCACGGTATGCACGTTTTTGATCACCCCTCTCAAAACCGAGGCGGCGTATATGTTGCCCAGGGTGGAATCCTCCCAACCGGGCACGACAATGGGCACGTTCTTCTCCAAGGCCGCCAGCATCCAGGAGTCCTTGGGATCAATCTGGTAATGCTTCTCCAAAATCCCGCTGGCCAGCGCCTGTTGCAGAAACTCATGCGGGAAATATCGCTCGCCTTTTTTGTCCGCCTCAACCCAAAATTTCAGGACCTCCCTCTCGATTCGGCGCATGGCCTCCTCTTCCGGAATGCAGGTGTCGGTGACCCGATTCATGTGCCGAGCAAACAAATCGGCCTCGTCTCGGGGCGAAAGATCCCGGTAATGGGGCACGCGCTCGTAGAAATCGTGGGCCACCAAGTTGAAGACGTCCTCTTCCAGGTTTGCGCCGGTGCAGGTGATCAGATGGATCTTGTCCCGGCGGATCATCTCGGCCAGGGAAAGTCCCAACTCGGCCGTGCTCATGGCCCCGGCCAAAGTGATCATCATCCTGCCGCCCTGATCAAGAAAGGCCCGGTACGCCTCCGCAGCGTCCACCACCACCGCGGCGTTGAAATGCCGGTAGTGATGCTTGATGAACGTACCCACCGGACCAAGATTTTGGGTCTTGACCGTTTTGGAACGCGCTCTTGTTTTTCCCCCGCCGCTTCCGGTTGATTGTCCTGTTGATTGTACCTTTTTGGCCATGACAAGAGACTCCTTGAAGATGGTGTCCGCGTCGGCCCGCACAACGCCCCTTGCCGACACGGTATATGCTGACGTCAAACTTTGTGCCCCATCTTCAGGCAAAGAGCAAGGACGCGTCCCGCAGCATCGCTCTGGACGCACCTTGGAACGTGGTTTAGAAAAAAGACATGGGATATGCCAATCTGCAAACATGCATCCGGGATCTGGAGACCACCGGGCAATTGATCCGCCTGGACGTGGAAGTGGATCCGCACCTCGAGGCCGGCGCGATCCAGCGCCGCGTTTACCGGGCCAAAGGTCCGGCCCTGTTGTTCACGCGGGTCAAGGGCTGCCGCTTTCCCATGCTCGGCAACCTCTTCGGCACCCTGGAACGCACCCGTTTCCTGTTCCGGGACACGCTTTCGACGTTGCAACGCCTGGCCCGTCTCCGGGTCGATCCAAGCCAGGGCCTGCGAGCGCCCTGGAAGCATCTGGGGCTGATCCGCGCCATGTGGCACGTCCGGCCTCGGTTCGTGACCAACGGACCGATTCTGGCCGCATCCTGCACCCTGGACGATCTGCCCCGGCAGGTGTCTTGGCCCCGGGACGGCGGAGCCTTCATCACCCTGCCCCAGGTCTATTCCGAAAATCCGGCGCGACCCGGCTGGCGCTATTCCAACCTGGGCATGTACCGGGTGCAGCTCTCCGGCGGAAAATACCGTCCCAACCGTGAGGCCGGTCTGCACTACCAGATCCATCGCGGCATCGGCGCGCACCACGCTCACGCCCTGGAACGCGGTCAACCGTTGCGGGTAAACGTCTTTGTGGGCGGCCCGCCGGCCATGATCCTGGCCGCGGTGATGCCTCTGCCCGAAGGCATGCCTGAACTCGGCTTTGCCGGCATGCTCGGCGGCAAACGTCTGGACATGGTCTTGGCGGCCAATGGACTGCCCATGCCGGCCCAGGCGGATTTTTGCCTCAGCGGGGTTGTTGAAAACGCAAGCACTTTGCCCGAAGGCCCCTTTGGCGACCATCTGGGCTACTACAGTCTGGAGCATGATTTTCCCGTCTTGCGAATCGAGCGGGTCCATCATCGAATTGGCGCGATCTGGCCTTTCACCACCGTAGGACGCCCTCCCCAGGAGGACACCTCCTTTGGCGCGCTGATCCACGAGTTGACCGGCGAGGCCATTCCCGCGGTCCTCCCGGGGGTACGCGGGGTCCACGCCGTGGATGCCGCCGGCGTGCACCCGCTGCTGTTGGCTTTGGGCAGCGAACGATACGTGCCTTATGAACCGGATCGCGCTCCCCGGGAGCTGCTCACCCAGGCCAACGCCATTTTGGGCCAGGGTCAGCTTTCATTAGCCAAATACCTGTTCATCGCCAATCATGCCGACGACCCCCGGCTGGACATCCATGATGTTCCGGCCTTTTTCCGGCACGTGCTCTGCCGTGCGGACTGGACCAGGGATCTGCATTTTCAAACTTGTACCACCATGGACACCCTGGATTATTCCGGCTTGGGCTTGAATGAAGGCTCCAAAGTGGTCATTGCCGCGGCCGGTGCGTCCAAACGAACCCTGCCCGCATCCTTGCAGGGGGATCCGCGCCTGCCTGACGGGTTCGCCAATGCGCGCATGTGCCTGCCCGGCATTTTGGCCGTGCAGGGACCTCCGTGTTTACGTGAACGCCGCTCGCAGGATCCACTGATGAAGCGCTTCTGCCTGACCCTGGAAGCAATATTTTCGGACGGACAAGCAACTGGATTGCGGGATTGGCCCTTGTTGGTGGTCGTGGACGACAGCGCGTTCGCGGCCGACAGCCTGCGCAACTTTTTATGGGTCTGTTTCACCCGGTCCGATCCGGCCTGCGATATTTACGGGGTCGGCGCGAAAATCCATTGCAAACACTGGGGATGCTCGGGGCCCCTGGTCATCGACGCTCGGGCCAAGCCGCACCATGCCCCGGTCCTGGAGGAAGATCCGGACGTGATCAAACGCGTGGATCGCCTGGGGATCAAGGGCGGCCCGCTGCATAAAATCATTTGAAAAAGCACAGAAAACCAATGCCGGAATTGCGAACCGATCACTTCGGCTTTTGGTTTCTTGTCCTCCCGGTCGTCTTCTTTTTTTCCCGCGGACGGCTGTCTTGCTTCTTTGGCCGTGACCGCTGCGGCGATTGCATCGAATTAGGCTTGATCCGTGCGGCCGTCCTTGGGTGCAAATTGACGATCAAGGCGCGGCTTTTGGCATCTTGCAACAAATCCTGTTCCAATGCCAGGCTGACCACATCCCCGGAGCGGGTGCCTGATTCTCCCGGTGCGCTGACAAGCAGCAGCTTGCCTCGGGCATGGCAGGCATAGCGCCCGGTCTGGGCCGGCCCCCGGGTGTCGGGCAGGGAGAATTCGCCGCTGATGATTCTGGCTTGTTCCCCCTCTTGCGGAAGCCTTGACCCCCTGGGACCGGCCAGATGCACAAAGCTCAGGCTCAAATCCCGCTTGGCCAGTTCCGCCTCCCGGGACAAGGCGGTCAGCCAGTCCGGACAGCCTTGGGTGGACACCGAAAAATGGCACCAGGATGTCTCCCGGGGTTCACCCAGCAAAGGACAAGGCTGGACATGAGTACACGGGGACAAAACGTTCCAACCCAGGTCCACGGCGCTTTCGCGGAGCATGGATACCAGCTTTCCGCCCAGTCGATTGCCCGGCTCCATGAACAGACATTGGCCGTTGCCGCGCACATGGCCGGCCGCGGTCTGAAAAAAATCACCGACCTGCTCCATCAAAGGATCACGCCGGTGCCAGGGCAGCTCGTTCAAAAAGTTGGCCGCGATCAGGACATCGGCCTGGGGCACGTCGCGCAAACCAGACTGCCAGGGAGCATGCACCAGGTGCGTTCGCCAATGGGAGGGCAACCCCAAAAGGTCCAGCAGGCCGAAATAGAGTTTACGCCCCTCCCGCAGGGGCTTGGGCGTGCTGTCCAGGCAGTAGAAATGGAGCTCCCTGGCCAGCAGATCCGGCCTGGCCAGGGCCAAGGACTGGACCGTGGTCAGTGGGCCCGCGCCCAAATCCACGATCACCGCGCCCGGCGGCGGCTCAAAGGCGAGTCCTCCCAAAAGCCGCGCCAGACGAAGCATGTTCCAGGGCAAAAAATACCACAGATACGCGCCCAGGGTCCGGGGCGCGTGCAGGTAGTCCCGACCCAAAAATTCCTTGCGTTCCGTGGTCAAAAACATGGACAGCTCCTGGATATTTTCCGGCAGACGCTTGCGGTGCGCGGCCCTCATGGGCAGGACGTCGGCCAGCAGGCGGGCATAGCCGCGCATGACCTCGCAGGCGCGCGAAGACAGCTCCGGAAAAACAGGACGGGGATGAGCCTTAAAGCCATTAGGGAACATAGGCAAAAACCAGCCTTTGCACATACTGCATGAAAAAGTCCTGTTCTTGGCCCATGGGCAGGGTGCGCATCCGAGGCGCCACCTGTTCAATCCATGCCCTGGCCTTCTGATTACGGGCCAAAAGCGCTGCTCCGGCCAAGGATGTGTTGCCCAAAGCGTGAATACGGCTTTTCATGCCCAGGGGCACAAATCCCAATGCCTCCAGGCAGTCCGGTTGAACATGCTCACCCAAAGCTCCGGCCAGGCAGATCGCCTTCAGCTCGCCGGGCATCAGCCCGGCCTCGGCCAAAAGCCGGGATAAGGCCAGATTAAAGGCCGCCTTGACCTTGAGCAGTTCCTCCACATCGCGGCCCGTGAGAAACACCCCCCGACCCAAGGCAAAACGCTTTCCTGCGGCGGTCTCTTCCAAGGCTTGGCCAAGGCGGCGGGCCAAGGGACTGTCCCCGGAGGCGAAACGACCGGTTGCGTCCACAAGGCCGAGACCCCGCAACCGGGTCAGCAGAGACAAATATCCGGTGCCGGAAATGCGCGGAGCAATAACAAGATCCCGTGGTGCTTCCCCGGGCAGGGCCACGGGACAAAGTCCATCCGCATCCAAGCGGAAATCCGCCCAGACCCCGGGCAATGCCGCGGACCCCTGGCTCATGCCGATGCCTTCCAGGGCCGGCCCCAAAGGCACGCTTGCCCCCAGACAGTCTTTTGGTCCCAAAACCAGGAGAAATTCTCCGTTGGTGCCCAGATCCGCCAGAAGAAACGGATACTTCCGGGCATCAGCCCCGGAGAAATGGACATGGGTCAACCCCGCGCTCAAGTCAGCGCCGATAAACGGTGCAGGCAGGGGAGGAATATAGGCGTCCGGCCATTCTGGAGCCAATTTTGTCCAGAATCCCCCGGGATGCGGCAAGGCATAGGGCGCCGCGGCCAATCCTTGCAGGGGCCATCCGAGCAAGAGCGCGGTCATCACGCTGTTTCCGGCCACGCAGATCCTCTCCACCGGCCGGGGCCACCCTTGCACCAATGGCCGCAGCCGCAGCAGCACCACGTCCCGCAGAATTCGGGCATTGTCCGGCTGCTGCAGGGCAAAACCCAGTCGGGACATGACCTCGCTGCCCGCGGCCAGTTGGGGATTCAGGTCCCGCCCTTGGTCCAATGTCCCGGCTCGGTCGTCAAGTCGCCAATCCAGGCTGGTGGTGCCCAAATCCACGGCCAATGTCAGCATTCCCCGGGACTTGCGAGAAAAAACAACTGAGCGGGTTGGCGCTTCCAATGCCGGAAAATCAAAGGGCAGTTCGATCTCCAGGCCGGACAGGGCCTGCATGCGACAAGCCAGCCGCCACCCCTGAACCAATTGTGTTTCCGGAAAAACAGTCCGGTCCTCGGCCGTGGCCTGCGGAATCTGCGCTGCACAACGCACCGCGCACAACCCGCAATGCCCCAGCCCCGCGCAGAACGGCAGCTTGGGCCACAGGCCCGCCAGAAACAAAACCTGGGAAAGAGTATGCCGAGGCACGGCCTGGACCAAGCGAACCCGTCCGGAAGCGTCCTGAACGCGAATTGGTCGGCTCATGCAATGAACACGCCTTGTTTTGGTCAATCAGCAATGTTGCCGGGCGGCGTCGAACCCGTCAGCCCCGGACACGGCCAGAGCACCCAACCGGGATGATGCGACTGCGCCTTCTTGCCCCTTTCAGGCTGCCTCAGTCATCCATCCGCATCATCCCTGTCATTCACGCAGCCCGTAGCCCCACCGGCCTCGTTTTTCCTGCGAGGCGACAGCAGCACGCGCCGTGAGAACAATAACACGTCATGATGCCAATTACCGAGGATTGCCTCTTTTGTCATCCTGCCGTACAGAGAAATCCTCCGGCAAAGGGCATCCACCGCAACGAATATCGCCGCGTTCATTATCAGCAGCCTGCTGTCAAGACCGTTTTCCCGGCGATCAACAACAAGGATTTCGCGCATGAACACGACCGGTCCAGACTCCAAGGCCGCATCCCGTTTCAGCCTCCACGATCCGCCCCGCACCGTCCCCGAGGTCTTGGCCCGCAGTGCGGCCCTGTTCGCAGGCAATCCCGCCCTCGGCCCGGTGGAAGGCGATGCCGCGACCTATGCCTTGCTGCATGACGTTGTGCTGAAACAGGCGGATATTCTGGCCCAGCTGGGGGTCGGCCATGGCGACCGGGTGGCCTTGTTCTGCGAAAACCGTCCGGAATGGGGTCCGGCCTATTTTTCCATAAGTTCCCTGGGAGCCGTGGCCGTGCCCATTCTTACGGAGTTTCACCCCTCAGCGGTCTTGCACATCCTGCGGCACAGCGGTGCAAAGGTTTTGTTCACCTCCAAGCGCTGCTTCGCCAAGCTGGAGGACCTGGACAGGCAGCACCTGACCGTGATCATCCTCGACGACTTCGGCGCCGACTTCCGGATTCTGCCACCAGAATCGCTGTCCGGGCGGATCAAGGACGCCATCCGCTCAGGCCTGAAGGACCGGGAGCGATTGCAGTCCCTGGCCAGGCAATTAACCAGGGAAAGCATTCCCGCCGCCCCCGGCGAGGAAGATCTGGACTCTCTTGTCTATACTTCGGGCACAACAGGACGGGCCAAGGGCGTGATGCTCACCCACCGCAATCTGGTCAGCGACGCCTGGATGACCAGGGACCTGGTGGATCTGAGCGCCCAGGACCGGCTGCTTTCCATCCTTCCCCTGGCCCATACCATTGAATTCACCCTGGGCTTTCTGCTGCCCATGATGTGTGGATCCCAGATCCGTTACCTGCAAGGCGTGCCCTCGCCGCAGACCCTGCTGGAGGCCATGGCCAAGATGAAACCCACATACATGCTCAGCGTGCCCCTGGTCATTGAAAAAATCTTCAAACGCCGGGTGCAGCCCAAGCTCGTCGGCAACGCCCTCAGCCGAACCCTGTACCGCACGGCCCTGGGCCGCAAAACCCTGCACAAAGCCGCCGGCAAAAAATTGCTTCAGGCCTTTGGCGGCTGTTTGCGCGGCTTCTGCATCGGCGGTGCGCCTCTGGCCGCTGAAACCGAGGCTTTTTTGCGCGACGCCGGCTTTCCTTACGCCATGGGTTACGGCTTGACCGAGGCCTCGCCCCTGGTGGTGGGCACCGGGCCGGACAAGGTCCGGCTCCGGTCCTCGGGCCGTCCCTTGTCCGAGGTTCAGGTGCGCATTGCCGTGGATGAGGAAGATCCGGCAAGGCAAGGGCCGAAAAACTCAGGGGAGAAGGTCGGGGAGATCCAGGTTCGCGGTCCCAATATCATGCGCGGCTATTACCAGGAACCGGAACTGACCGCGGAGGTCTTCACCCCGGACGGCTGGCTGCGCACCGGGGATCTGGGCACCATTGACAGTGACGGCTATATGTTCATCAGGGGAAGATTGAAAAACCTGATTCTCGGTCCCAGCGGGGAAAACATCTACCCCGAGGAAATCGAAACCGTCCTCAACGAGCAGGATTATGTGCTGGAATCCCTGGCCTTTGATTTGGACGGCAAAGTGGCGGCCCGGGTCTTCCTGGACTATGACCGGCTGGATGAAGCCTTTGCCTGGCGCGGCAGGAGCGAATTCGACGCCCGCCAACATATTGAAAACCTGCTGGAGGACGTCCGCCTGAAAACCAACGCCAAACTGTCCTCGTTCTCGCGAATCATCAAGATCATCGAGCAGACCGAGCCTTTCGAGAAAACCCCCACCCACAAAATCAAGCGCTATCTCTACGTGGGCGATTCCCCGCCGCGTTGATATTGTCCCAGGATGCATTTGCTGGACATTCCCCGCCTGCAATCAACGCCCGTCGGCTTGTGTGCCATGAGTCCGGATTGGATCGTTAATACAGCGGCGGGCTGTGGTGGATAAAAAGCGTCAACGGCCCGGTTCCCCTGTTCCGCATGCCGTGTTCGGCTTTTTTCGGCGCCAGAACGTAGTCGCCGGCCTCAACGGTCTGCCATGCGCCGTTGACATACGCATCCCCGTGTCCGGAAACCACGAAGATGGAATCCATCTGCGGATCATGGGTATGCACGGGAATCTCCACGCCCGGCGATATTTCCAGCACGGAGACGCTGACCGTGTCTGAATCCTTGCCGCTGACAAGAACGGCGATCTTCACGCCCGCAAACCTGGGATGGTCCGCAAAATCAATGTTGGATCCCTTGAAGAGTCTGCCTTGCATGTGTTTTCCTCCCAATGATGAACAGCAACGTCACGGATAACGCCTGCGGCTCCTAGCCTTCCTGCTTCGCCAAGCGCACAATGACCTGAAACTGCGCTTCAGTCACGGGCTGGACCGACAGCCGGCTGCCCTTGCGCAGCAGTTCCATGCCCGCCAGTTCCTTCACGGTCCGCAGAAACGGCAAAGGCAGGGGCTGTAAAAATTTTTCCGTGAATCGGATGTCCACCATGTCCCAGCGGGGCTTGTCCGGCGTGGAGGCAGGGTCGTAGTGTTTTTCCTCGGGGTCCCAGGCCGTATGGTCCGGATAGGCTTCCCGGACCACTTCGGCCAGCCCGACCACGGCCGGGTCAATCACGCTGTGATGGAACAGGACCTTGTCGCCCACGCGCATTTCCCGCATCAGGTTTCGGGCCTGATAGTTGCGCACGCCGTCCCAGAACGTGGTTTGGCTTGGTGCGGCGGCCAGGTCGTCGATGGAAAAGCAGCCGGGTTCGGTTTTCAGCAGCCAGTAGCCGGGCATGAGCAATCCCCTTTGGGCATCAAACGCTTGCATCCGTCAGGAGCATGTCCCAAACGAGCCGGGCTGATCTTTTCAGCGATGACGCACTGTCTGACCGAGCCGGGCGTCGCCAGTCCAAACGATTGCCCGGCGCAAACACCGCAAACAATGGTTTGAAAAGCGCAATCGTTGGGACATGCGGAGCCGGCGAGGGAGTTTGCGTCATCGCTGAAAAGATCAGCCCGGCTCGTGGCCAACGGAATGGACTCAATGGGCCAACTCCTGACGCTCGCCATCAAAACCGGGTCGTCACGGTATAGGTCACCACCAGTTGATCCTGTACGCTGGAGGGCGGGACGTCCAGGGTGAAGCGGACCCGGCGGGCGTCGATCTTTTCGTAGACGTGGCTGGCCTTGGTGATCCGCCAATCCCCCTGCACAACGTCCTCCAGAAGAACCCGTTGGGGCTCGTCCTTGCTGTTGCGCACCTTTATCTCCCAGGTGTAGGCGACCGTGTTCTTGCCGGTCTGTTCGTGGGCGATCATGCGTCGCTCCACGCCCAGGTCAAAGGCCTCGCCCATGCGCAACTCCACCTCGGCGTCCTTGGGGGTATGCCCCACGCGGTCCTCGCCGATGAACAGGGTGCTGCCGTCCTTGCTTTCCTGGTAGGCCCGGACAACGCCCTGGGGCAGGGGCAGGCCCAGACCATTGGCCTCGCTGTTCTTGAAGGTCAAAAACACGGCCACGCCCTGCTTGATCAGGCCCATGCCCGGGCTGGGATAACGATCGAACCGGGCCAGCAGCTTTTTGGCCAACCCCATGTCCGGGGCCTGAAGCAGGCTGATCTGCTTGGTCTGGCGGTTGGCGATGTCCACGGGTCGGGGCACGCTGTACAGGTGGTATTCGAAGAACTCCTCTTCCTGCATGGCCTCGCCGGCCATGGGCGCGGCCATGGCCATGTCCCGGCGCAAGCGCGCGGGCTCGGGCCGGACCACGTTCACCTCACCGGCCACCAGCTTCAGGGAGGCGTCTTCAAAAGCCATGCCGGACTGGTTGTCCAGGGTCACCCAGCCGGAGAGCGCGGCGCGTTCGTTGTTCCGGTCCACCTTGAGCACGTAGTCGGCCTGCCAGTCCATGCCCCCGGCCAGATAGGACACGTCGATGTCCTGCACGGCCGGGCCGGTGTTCTGCACCAGCCAGACCAGGGTCGGCCTGGGCCGCAGCCCCCGGGGCATTTCGGCCAGGTAGACGGATTCGTATCCGCCCACATAGATTTGTCCGTCCACTTCGAAGATGGGCCGGTCGTTGTTGGCCAGCAGCAAGGCCTCGCGCAGTTCGGTGGACTGGCGATCACGCGGGTCCGGCAATACGACCCGCAATGTTTTACCCACATACCGGTCCAGCAGGGCCTTGACGCTGACCAGGTCGTATTCATAATTCATGTCCAGCACGGTAAAGACTTCGGCCGCGCTCAGGGAGCGGACTTGAAGCGTGGCCGGCTGCACGGTCTCGGCCACCCCGGTGAATTCAACGGATCCTTTTCCCTGGGGCAGGTTCATGCTCCGGACCTCGTTCACCAAGGCCTGGCCATGATTGTACACGGTCACGGTCAGGGATTTTGTTTCGTCGGCCAGGGCCGCACCGGGCATCGCGACCCACAGTGCGGCAAACAATGAAAAAGGGATAATCCACGTCCAAGGCTTCATGACGTTTCTCCTCGTGTTGTCCGTGAATGGCATCAAAAATGCGGCTATTCAGTTATTTTTTTCGGGTGCCGAGAAAGGCCGGGGTGCTGAATCGTTACCAAAAAGATTTCAATAATTGCCTCAAAGGCAATGATTCTTTACACCGTTTCGGCAAGGGCTGTCCACGTCGAACACGGTCGCACCGGAGCAGAACGGTTTTCATTTCCCGGTAGCGGGATCGCTATCACCATCGGGATCGAACATGATGACCTCAACATGACTTGAGAAAGGGAATGTTTTCATACCGATATCGCCTCCGATCCCGACATGAAAATCGTGCTGGATGCGTATACTTTTCTGATTTAATTTAAATTCTCATGAGAAATTATTAGTCCTGAACCTCGCTGTTTTTTATCGCACCATGCATGCCGACCTCATGTTTCACGATGCATTGCGGGATCTCGTGCCTGGCCGAGATCACGGCCCGCTCTGCTACCCGGTGGACCGCCGGGCCTCGGTCAAGGACGTGATCGAGGCCCTGGGCGTTCCGCATACCGAAGTCGGTCGGATCCTGGAGGCTGGAATCGAGGTGGATTTCCACGCCTTGCTTGCCGCAAAGCGGTATGATGTCTTTCCCGTGGCCGCGCCCTGGGACGTGACCGCGGCCAGCGTGCTGCGCCCCGAGCCGCTTGTAAAGTTGCGGTTTCTGGTGGATGAAAACGTGCATCGGCTGACCGGATTGCTGCGCATGATCGGCATAAACGCCGCCGGCTGTCCGGGCATGGCTGATGCGGACATCGCTCGGCACGCCGCAGCGCAGGGCCGGGTCGTGCTGAGCAAGGACCGGCGTCTGCTCAGGCGCAAGCAGATCGTCTTCGGCCGCCTGGTGCACAGCGTACACCCCTGGGATCAGTTGCGGGAAATCGTGGACCTGTTTGGCCTGAAGTCCCGGATGCACCCCTTTTCCCGGTGCATCCACTGCAACCTCCTGCTGGTGCCGCGGCCCAAGGTCGAGATACAAAATCGTCTGGAGCCGTTGACCAGGAAATACTACCAGGTGTTTCAGGAATGCCCAAAGTGTCAGCGGATCTACTGGCCCGGCTCGCATCATGACCGGATGCGCGAACGGTTGCGGGCGTTGGGGATCAGTGATTGAAAAGACAAGCCAAGAAGGGTAGATGTCAATTTTTGTTGAGCTTTTAGCGCCCAACCTCCAGGAGCTGCATGGAAACCTTTGCTGATTTGACCAGCCTGGGCTCCGTGGTTTTGATCTTCATCTCCGCGGCGTTCACGGACAACATTCTGTTGACCCGCTTTCTGGGCATGTGTTCGGTGCTCGGCGTGTCCAAAAAGGTGGATCCCAGCATGGGCCTGGGCGCGGCGGTGATTTTCGTGACCACCTGTACGGCCGGCCTGAACCATCTGGTCCATGCCTATCTGCTTGCTCCTCTGGGGTTGGAATACCTGCGGCTGATCACGTTCATCGTGGTCATTGCCGCGTTTGTGCAGTTCGTGGAAATGGTGGTGGAGCGGGTTTCCGAGGGGTTGTACAACGCCCTGGGCATTTTTCTGCCCCTGATCACGGTGAACTGCGCCATCCTCGGGGTGTCCTTGTTCATGCTCGGCACACCCTACAGCCTGCTGCAGACATTGGCTTACGGCGCGGGCGCGGGCACGGGCTGGGCCTTCGCCATCACGGTCATCGGCGGGATCCGGGAAAAGGTCAACGAGCAGGCCCTGCCCCGCGGCCTGGCCGGACCGGGCATCACCCTGATCATCATCGGCATCATGTCCCTGGCCTTTGTCGGTTTTTCCGGCATGATCCGGGTGTAGGGGGCGATCTTCCCGTTGCTGAGTCTTTTTTTGTTTCAACCTTTCTGAAAAGCAATATTTTCCATAAAGCATCCCACCCATGCTTGTCTCCATTTTCTCGGCCGCCGCCTTTCTTGCGATCCTGACGCTGATCCTGGCCGCGGCCCTGCTTTTTGCCGAACACAGGATCCTGAACTACGGCCCCTGCACCCTGGACATCAACGACGGCGGCAAGACCCTGGTGGTCACCGGCGGGTCGTCCCTGCTGTCCAGTCTGGCGGAAAAGGACGTCTTCATCCCCTCGGCCTGCGGCGGCCGCGGCAGTTGCGCCTACTGCAAGGTCAGGGTTCTGGAGGGCGGGGGTGTGATCGGGCCGGTGGAAGAGTCGTATCTGAGCCCGGAGGATCTCAAGAACCAGGTCCGCCTGTCCTGTCAGGTCAAGGTGCGGCAGGACATCCGCTTGGCCATTCCTGAAGAGCTTTTTCTGGCCAAGCGGTTTCGCGGTTTTCTGGAGCGCAAGCGCATGCTGACCTATGACATCGTGGAATTGCGCATCGTCCTGCGGGAGCCGCAGCGCATCGAGTTCGCGGCCGGGCAGTATATCCAGCTGGAATCCGAGGAATATGCCGGACATGATGCGGTGATGCGCGCCTATTCCATATCCTCGCCGCCTTCGGACGATGGCCATGTGGAAGTGATCATCCGTAAAATTCCCGAGGGCATCTGCACCACCTGGGTCTTCGATCATCTCCAGGAAGGACGAGAGATCTTTTTCAGCGGACCGTACGGGGATTTCCAACTCACCGAGACCAAGGCCCCGGCGGTGTTCATCGCCGGCGGCAGCGGAATGGCCCCGATCTGGAGCATTTTGCGGGAAATGCTCCAGCGCGGCGACAAGCGGCAAGCCATGTATTTCTTCAGCGGACGCACCAAGGACGATCTGTTTTTCACCGAGGAGTTGTTCGCCCTGGAAAAGGAATTGCCCGACTTTCGCTACATCCCCTGCCTGACTCGGGAGCCCGAGGATTCAGACTGGAAGGGCGAGCGGGGCCGCATCCCCAAGGTGCTGCCAAGGTTCATTGCGGACGCCGCCGGGTTTGAAGCCTACCTCTGCGGTTCCACCAGCCTGATCGACGCCTGCGTGGCGGCCTTGAAACAGGCCGGCATCAATGAAAGCAACATCTTCTACGACAAGTTCGAGTAGTCGCCCAGGCAGACCATGGAATAGTCTTCCCCGGTCAGGCACCGGCCGCCGCTGCCGGTCACTTCGAAGGTATTCTCCACGCCGACCATGCCCAGCCCCGGGATGCCGATCTTGGGTTCCAGGGCCAGAACCATGCCTTGTTCCAGGGGCACATCAAACCCCTTGGCCAGGGCCGGATACTCGTCAATGGCCAAGCCGATGCCGTGGCCCAAAAAGCGGACCTTGTTGCCGCCCAGGGCCATGAACCCCTCGGACCAGCCCTGTTTTTCGGCCCACTGCCAGCAGTGGCTGAACAACCGGCTGGGAACGGCGCCGGGAACAAGATGGTCAGCCAGCCAGTTTTGCACCTGGATGCAAAAATCATGGGCGCGGCAGGCCTGCTCCGGCAGGGTGGATCGTGATTCGCCCCAATACACCTGGGTCTTGTCCGTGTGGTAGCCCTCCAGGACAAAGCCCACGTCCAGAGCCAGGGGCTCGTCTTCCTGCCAGACCTTGCCCGCGTAGCCCATATGGGTGATGGCCGGGTGCTCGCCGCGCAGCCCCAGGGGACCGTCGAACACGCTGGGATAATTGGCGCTGTCTCCTGCAGCCACATGGCCCAAAAAAATCTCCTCGCCAAAACTCTGCATGCGCATCAGGCCCTGGTGGCCCTGGCTGAAAAAAACCTCCCACACGCGATGAGCGATCTGTTGTTCGGTCATGCCCGGACTGATGCGTGCGGGCAAGAGCTTTCGCAGGCAGGTGTTGTGGCGCTGGCCCGCGAGCCGCAGTTTGGCCAACTCCCAGGGGGTTTTGACGCAACGCGTCCGGTGCAGGACCATATCGCCGGAAATGAAGGCATGGCCGTCCAGGTTGCGGGTCAGTCCTTGGCTTAAGGACCAGGACAGACCGGACATTTCCGCGGCAATGGTCGAAGACAGGGGGACGCCGGCCTCTCGGGCCAAACCCGATAAATCACGGAACGACCGGTAGGCCAGGATGGTTTTACAGCTGGATTCCAGCCTGGCCCGCTCCAGGCCGCGGCGGGAAAAAAGCACGGGCTCCCCGGCAAGAGGCAGCCAGAACAGCCCGTTGGGCCAGGTTCCGCTCAAATAATAGCTGTTCAGCCGGGAAAAAACGAGCAGTCCGCCGGCTTCCGGGGCCAGCACGCGCAGCAGGGAACGGCAGCGCTCCCAGCGCAATTCCAGTTCGGATCGGGGGATGCGTTCCAGGGCTTCAAAGGTCATCCTTTCCTCCGGTTCTGAATTTTTCGGTTGAAATGGCTGCCCACGGTCAGCGGAGATATATCCGTCATGAAGGCCAAAGGTGTCAAATCGTTTTTCGTGTGCTCCCTAAGTCGGCCACTTACATTTGTCAGAGGCCGCATATAGATGACACATGGCAACTACTCAGCACAATGCATGGTGCATGCACATTATGGCTAGTTTGTCTTGTTTTGGCTTTGCCGCCTGTCTGACAGAGCCTGACATCATCAGACGAAACATTGCCAAACGCAGAGAGCACATGCTTTTGTTCATGGCTTGCGATGGTTCTATGTTACAAGTCCGGCGAAGGAGTTGCGACTGTCAAAACAAGACAAACCAGCCATCGACCTCACTTGGTGAGTATTTGCGACACATATACCTGTACTCCTTGACGGCCTTATTTTACGGCCTTAAGATAGGGTCTTGATTTCGAGACCAAAATAACCAAGACCACCAGAAGGAGGAGTGATGCTCCAAGCCAAATTCAGCCTGGACAAGCCGCAACACTGTTTCATCGAGCAATACAAAGCCTATGGATTCAAGGACAGAAGCCAAATGGTCCGGGTTGCCCTGGACCGCCTGAGCGCTGAATTGGAGCAGCAACGGCTCCGGGAATCAGCGGAATTGTATGCCGAGGTCTATGCCCTGGATCAGGCAACATGCGAGTGGGGCGACAATGTGGCTGCGGAGTGGCCAGAGTGATGCTTCTGAAGCGGGGGATGGTCATCGACGTCAATCTCGACCCGGTCAAAGGATCGGAGACCGGAAAAGTCCGGCCCTGCGTCGTGGTCACCAACGACATCTACAACGCCCGCGTCCCGGTGATCCAGGTTACTCCGATCACGGCGTTCACCGAGAAAAAGGGGTGCATCGTCACCAACGTGGTCATCGAGCCAGCAAAACAAAATGGGCTGTCCAAAAAGTCCGTGGCCGACTGCCTTCAGACACGGCCCATAGATCATCAGACCCGGCTCGTGGCCGTGCGGGGCGAACTGGCCGGGGAGATCATGGCAGATATTGACGTGGCCCTGCGCCGGGTTTTCAGCCTTGCTTAAGCACTGGCTGATCAAGGCTGCTTCATCTTGTCTTATCATGTTTCATCCAGTTCTTTGGTAGCTGACACTCTCCAATCCAAGCACCAGATTGCCCCTTCTTTGTCCAGAGCACAATCCAACGACGTCCCTTCCGAAAGTGCTGCAGCTTCCGCGGTGATGATTCTGATCGAGAATTGTCTGGAACCTGATCTATTGGCTGGGCATCCCTGCGGAAGACCTGGTCAATCCGCCAGGAAACATTCGAACCAAAAAAACTGTGTTAGTGAGCTGCATCCCGCAAGATCATGACATACACATTGGCTCCCTGCCAAAAACCGGCCCTGACTTCAGGGCCGAGCTGCATCCAAGCGTCCTGAAGACCCCCTGTCGGACTGGCGTCGTATGCCAGGAGGCAGGCGTAGTCGTAGTCCCAGTCCGGCCGGGAACTCTCTGTTTTCTCTTGGGGAAGGCCCAGATAAAAAAAGCCTGATAACCGCTTGCCACCAACTCCCGCTGAACCGAGGTCGAGGTGCCTTGATGAAAATACTTGGCCTCGAAAACAATCCTGTGGGCAAACGGCTGGCGCAAAGAAAAATCAGGACAGCTTTGCGTCAGGGGCTGGCTCCCTGTCTGACCTGCCCATTTCTGATAGATTTTTGCGGGATCAGAATTGATAAGCTTGGAAAAAGGATGGCGTGACTTTCTGGCCGGGGAGGCATGACTGTAATCCGACAGGTTTCTATAGGATTCACAGCATGGGAGCGAGGAGCGCTGACTGCCAAGGTGAATCTTCTGATCCGTGCCTTATCCATGAACCGGTTGCCAGCGAAATCATCGGTCACCAGCGCAACATCTATATCGGTCCACGGCCCTTACCGTCCGCTCGCATGGCTGCCGAACAGGAACGCCATTTGATGTGGAGTTCGTCCCGTTCGAATTGTTGAACGTATCTGGTCAGGATGGAACTGATCTCAGACGCGACTTCAGCCATGGCAAACAATCCCTGGCGTATGCGATTTCCGGCGTATACGTTTCAGCCTGAAGCGGGGGCTCCCTCCAGTGAATAATCCATCCGCCGCCGTCTGGGCTCGAACCCGGCCCCGCGCACCAGGGCCCGCAGTTCGTCCTCGGGCAAAAGAAAATGCACGCCCGTTGCCGCGACCACGTTTTCCTCGATCATGGTCGAGCCGAAGTCGTTGGCGCCCCAGTGCAGGGCCATC
Organism: Desulfonatronum sp.; assembly: GCA_011049455.1. Classification (GTDB taxonomy): domain Bacteria; phylum Desulfobacterota; class Desulfovibrionia; order Desulfovibrionales; family Desulfonatronaceae; genus Desulfonatronum. Next base: position 65,228 of record DSBL01000060.1, read on the forward strand.
TGGCCGATATGCGGTCCCTGGGTGACCCAGGAGGCTTGGATATTGGCGATATTGTCCAGGAACAGACGGCTCAGGGCCAAAAATTTCAAATATTCTGTTGACGAGGCTTCGGGAACGTCAATCCGGGTGTTTTGGGGTTGAAACGTCCAGGGGATGAAGGCCGTGAAGCCGCCGGTCCGGTCCTGCAGGTCGCGCACCCGGAAAAGATGTTCCACGCGGTCGCTGATGTCCTCCCGGTGGCCGAACATCATGGTCGCGGTGGTCTTCAGTCCCAGCTGGTGAGCCTCGGCCATGACCTCCAGCCAGGCATCGGTCGAGCATTTGCGCGGCGAGATGTCCCGACGAATTTCATCCACCAGGATTTCCGCGCCGCCGCCGGGGATGGAGTCCAGACCGGCCTTGATCAACCGGTGGATGACCGTGCGCAGATCCAGCCCGGACCGTTCCGCCAGAAAATTTATCTCCGGCGGAGAAAACCCATGCACCGCCACCCGGGGGAATGCCTGCTTTATAAAAGCGAGCATGGATTCATAAAAATCCATGTCCAGCTCTGGATTCATGCCGCCCTGCAAAAGGATCTGCCGCCCGCCCAGGTCCAGGGTCTCTTGCACCTTGAGAGCCAGCTGTTCCCGGCTGAGCACGTATCCCTCGGAATGGCCCGGGGGACGATAAAACGCGCAGAATTTGCATCCGGACACGCAAACATTGGTATAGTTGATGTTCCGGTCCACAATGTAGGTCACCGTGAACTCGGGGTGCACGCGCATCCGCCGGGCATGGGCCAGGGCGCCCAGTTCGATGACATCCGTTTCCCGCCACAATTCCAGGGCTTCATGCCTGCTGATCCGGCGCTCCATCATGCTTACTCCGTAACATGTCCCCGCGCATGTCATTGGCGGGTTCATTAAAGGTTTGTCCCAAACGGACTGCGCTTTGCTTGTCAGCGTTGGCGCACTGTCTCACCGGGACAAACTCCCGATGCTCCCGTCATTGGTTGACGACAAAAAGCGGGCTTGAAAAACCCCGCAAACAACTCCCATGTTCGCTCTCGTTCCCGGAATTCTGCCAAACAGGTTTACTTGACGGAAATCGTGGGGTAAATTGATTTGTGGTTGGGGCACAATCATTACCACCTCAAGGGAGTTGCCGCATGTTCAATCTGGCAGAGCTAGCTTCCCGGCTGACCAAGGTCAAGACCATCGCCGTGCTGGGGGCCAAGGACGTGACCGGCCGGCCCGTGGACCGGGTCGGCCGGTACCTGATTGCCGCGGGCTTCAGGGTCTTCCCGGTGCACCCGGTGCGCCGGGATGTCTGGGGACTTCCCACCTTTGCGGCATTGCATCACATTCCCGAACCCGTGGATGCGGTGGATGTTTTCCGCGCCGCCCGATTCTGCCCTGATCATGCCAGGGAATGTTTGGCGCTTGATCCCCTGCCCTTGATGTTCTGGATGCAGTCCGGGATTGTCAGCGTCGAGGCCCGCCGTTTGTTGGAACCGGCGGGCGTGTTCGTCGTGGAGGACCGATGCCTGATGGTGGAACATCAACGTCTTTTTCCGGATCATGACTGATGCGGGGCCGGCTTCGGCCTTTGTCTGCCGCCAATGCGGGGACTGCTGTCGCGGTCAGGGCGGAATCGTGGTCACCGGGACGGATATCGACCGGCTTTGCGCATATCTGAAGATTCCCCGCGAAACGTTCGCGCATCGGTATCTGGAGCAAGTGGACGGCAAGACCCGTGTCCGGACGGTCAATGATTGGTGCGTCTTCTTCAACACGGGCTGTTCCGTGCATCCGGCCAAGCCGACGGTATGCCGGGCCTGGCCCTTTTTCCGGGGCAACATGCTGGATGAACTGAGTTGGCAAATGGCCCAGGACGCCTGTCCGGGCATCAATCCAAAAGCTGGTCATGCCGCTTTTGTGCGCCAGGGTCTTCTGCATCTGCGCGATCTGGACCTGGACGGCATGTCCGAAAACGGCCCCAACGCCCTGAACCTGGATCGCCTGTCCACGGTTTTTCAATCCTGACGGACTTTTTTTACATTGTCCCTGAGCAGGCCTGCCCATGTCCCTGGAGCGCAGCTACAAGATTCTGAACCTCGTCCCGGGCGCCACCCTGGATGAAGTGAAAAAGGCCTTTCGCTCTCTGGCGTTCCGGTATCATCCCGACCTGCACCCAAACATGCCCGAGGCTTCGCGGCGGTTCCAGGAGCTCAACGAGGCCTATATCGCCGTGTCCGGCCATCTCCAAAAACCGTCCCGGTCCGCAAAAACAAACGGCCAACCCGGGCCGGATCAACAGCCGCCTCCGTCCTCCTCAGCAAGTTCGAAAACAGCCGGCCATACCCGCCAGGGCTGGAGCAAAACATGGACCGCGCACGCCCAGTACCGGCGGCAGGCAGCCTATCAACGCGAGGAAATCCTCAGGGATCTGCTCAGGGATCCTTTTGCGCGGCAGGTCTACGAAGACATTTACAGCCAGGTGCGGCGCTCGGGCAGAAGCAAGGCCGCCTCGGTGGAAGAACACGCCAAGAAGGTGCTGCGCGTGGAGTGGGGCTCCAAGAAACTGGAGCTGGACCTGTCGCGCAACCTGAAAGACCGGGTAACGGGCTGGTTGAAAAAGCAGCTGGACGACGAACAGACCGTATATTTTCCGGCGGCGCAACTCCAGCCCGGACGCAGTGTCCGCGTCCAGGTCCGGCAAGGCTGGCGCGGCCCGGCCGTGACCCTGGACATCGCCCTGCCCTTGGACTTCATGTCCGGCCGGCCCATCCGGCTCAAGGGACGGGGGCGAAAGGTCGGCCCCTGGAAAGGCGACCTGTTCCTGAAGATATTCCCCAAAACCGACCCCGGCCGATCATGACCGAAGCATTACCCTGTTGTGTCGACGGCAGTACAGGCCGCTCAAGGAATCCTCCGTCATGGCCGCCATGCACGCCTGCTTTTCGGCAGGTTCTCAGGGGAGCATTACGCGTTCTGAAAACCCTTTTGTCTGAGATGCTGCTGGTTCATCCAGATCGAGCTTCCTCGCAACTCCATCACGGACCTCGTAACGACGAACCATTGCACTTCCAAAACGAAATTGCGTGGTTAATGCGTTTGGCAATGGTTCGTCGAACGATGTCCAGCTCTGTCAAACAGGCGACGACACTCGATCTGGATGAACCGGCAGCACAACTCGAAACGTTTTCAACTTGATTTTCAGAAACGCGTAATGCTCCCGGTTCTCAGCGCGCCTTTTTCCGAAGACCGGCGCCGGCCGTGCTTCACGGCGTACATGCATTTGTCCGCCCGGGCAATAAACCGTTCCAGATCCTCCCCCTGCTCGTGCATGGTCACGCCGATGGAGGCCGAGGTCTTCAACCCGGCCTTTGACCCGCATGCTTCAGCCGCATCCACGCTGCAGACGGCTTTTTGAATGCGTCCGGCAGTCTCCTGCGCCGTTTGCAAATCAACGTCCGGGAGCAAAACCAGGAACTCGTCCCCGCCCAGACGGACGAAAATATCATAGTCCCTGACAATGCGCCGGATTCGTTCGGCAATGGTGATAAGCACGAGGTCGCCGCAGCCGTGGCCCATGCTGTCGTTGATCCCCTTGAAATCGTCCAGGTCGATGAACAGCATGGCCACGGGAAAGCCCTTGCGCTGCGCAAAGTCCAAAATGCGCGGAGCGTGTTTGTCCAGATACGTCCGGTTGTGGCAGCCGGTGAGATGATCCAGAGTGTTTTCCCGGATCAATTTCTCGTGCTCCCGAAGCGTTGTCAGGGTCCAGGCAAAGGAATCGGCGAAATACTCGATGAAGTCCGTGGCCATGTCGGCATGGAAGCGCAGGGGACTGCCGTCCGCCAGGCACAACAGCCCGATGATTGATTTTGGATGATATTTGTCGGCCAGAAAAAAGACACAGGCCGAACCGGCATGCTCCAGGCCCCAGCTGTTTGGAAGGAATGATCCGATGCCCGGAAAGGCCTGGGTCATGCCGGCCATGGAGGTCATGACCGGTTTTGTTCCAGGACCGTCCAGGCCCATGTCCTTCATCAACCCCTTCAAGTCGGCTACCGGCCTGGTCTGAACGGAAAGGGGCACAAACCCCGCGTAGTCCTCTTCGGCCAGCACCAAAAAAATATCCCGCAGGCGCAAGCGGGACTTGATGTTTTCCAGGACCGCTGGAAGCTGATCCAGCGACGTTGCGGATTGAATTTCCTGGCTGCAATGCTTGAATTTATGAAAGGCGGACAGATTGTTCCGGGCCAGGTCAATGGCGGCCTTCAATTTTTTCTTTAAATCATTGATCCTGTTTTGCAGGACAACCGAGGGGTCCCGAAGCATGTCCGTGTCCTTGCGGCAAGAAAGCGGTAAACAAAACCCATACGCAACGGAGAAAAACTTTGCGCATGCGGGTGACAGGACGTTAAACCTATCCAGGGGCATGACGCAACCAGCCCGGGCAGGTGCGGGAACAGCATTGCAGCCGGCGTCTAATTACCTGCTAACTGAGTTTTGAAAAAGTCCTTTGTCGGCAGTTCGTTCAAAAACCCCAAGTGCAAGGAACAAGAAAAGCTATCCGGACACGTCCTGTGTCCGGCCCCTTCAGGCTGTGGCTGTGCCACATTTTCGATTTGCCGTCCTGGCAATCGAATCAAGGTCGAAGCGTAGTTATTGATACGTGAGAGTTTGA
>DSBL01000057.1 GCA_011049455.1 Desulfonatronum sp.
CTGGGGCAAAGACAACGCCTTGTGCCGGTGGTTGAAGACGACCATGTGGTCGCGGTCATCACCCGCACGGATTTGATCAACATTTTCATTCAGGAATCAGCAAGAATTCCGGAATTCTTGCTGCCCGAACGGGGCAGCGATCGGAACATCAAGAACATGATCAAATCCAGGTTGCCCGAAAATATTGTTTCCCTGCTGGAACACGCTGGCAGTCTGGCCGGGGATATCGGCGTTCGGGCGTATGCCGTGGGCGGATTTGTGCGTGATATTCTACTCAACCGTCCGAATCTGGATATCGACTTGGTTGTGGAAGGCGACGGCATCGCCTTTGCGCAGCTGCTCAGCCGGGAATTGGGCGGCCGCATCCGCATCCACAAAAAATTTCAAACCGCCGTGGTTATTTTGCCACGAGGACAGAAAGTGGACGTAGCCACGGCCCGACTTGAATATTATCAATATCCCGCCGCCCTGCCCACCGTGCAGCTGTCGTCCATCAAAATGGACCTTTACAGGCGTGATTTTTCCATCAATGCCTTGGCCGTTCATCTGAATCCGGACCAGTTCGGGATACTCGTGGATTTTTTCTCAGCCCAAAAGGACATCAAGGAGCGAACCATCCGTGTTTTACACTCCTTGAGTTTTGTGGAGGACCCCACGCGCATTCTGCGGGCCATTCGTTTTGAGCAACGCTTTCATTTCCGCATGGATCGTCAAACAGAACGGCTGATCAAAAATGCTCTGAATCTCAACCTGTTTCAAAAACTTTCCGGTAGACGTCTGTTTCACGAGCTGCAGCTGATCATGCAGGAAAATGAAGTCTTGGCTTGTTTTCGGCGTATGGACGGCTTTAATATTTTACAATCCCTGCACCCGTTGTTGAAGATGTCCAACCATCTGGAGAAGGTTCTGGATGAAGTGGAACGGGTCTTGAATTGGTACCGCCTCCTCTACCTGGAGCTTGAGGTCCAGGCTTGGAAAGTCTTTTTTTTGGGCATGGCCACCGGCCTGGATGATGTTCAGTTTCAAATTCTTTTACGACGACTTAATTTTTCCAAGAAGGACGAGCAGCATTTTCAGCAGCTTCGCCAAGGCATAGCCGAGACCGTGCAGTTTTTGCATGACTGGCAAAACCGGAATGGATCGTTGAGCGAATTGTATTCAATCCTCCATCCCCTGCCCTTGGAGGCTGTTTTGTATTTGATGGCCAGGAGCCAAAAGGAAGAAATGCGCCGGCATATCTCATTATTCTTGACCCAACTGCAAACCCAAAAATTAGCCATTTCCGGCAAAGATCTCAAAACAATGGGATTAAAGCCTGGTCCGAGCTACTCCGTCATCCTGAAAACCCTCCACGCGGCAATGATTGACGGGCATGCCGTGGACCGGAAGTCGCAACTCATGCTGGCACGGCGGTTGGTTGATAAAATGTCGTCCAAGAACAAAACAACCGATATTTCCGCGTCGAGTTCTTGACCTGAGTATTGCAACTCTTTAGAGGCACATTCTACGGCTGGCGCGATTTGGAGAACCACATCAAGGGATGACAACAGACAAAATGGAGGTAACAGGAATGTTAAAGCGCGTTTTTTTAACGGGGTTTCTTTTGGTAACCTTGAGTTCCATGGCCTGGGCTCAAAAAACCATTACGTTTGCATCGGACTGCACATGGCCCCCCATGGAAATGATGAGCGAGCAAAAGGAGTGCATCGGTTTCGGACCTGATCTGGTCAATGCCATGGCCAAGGCCGGCGGATTCAACGTGGTGATTCAAAATACGGCCTGGGACGGCATTTTCGCCGGGCTGGCCATGGGAAAGTACAACGCCATTTCCTCCTCCGTGTCCATTACCGAGGAACGCAAGGCCACCATGGATTTCTCCGACCCCTATTTTGAGGTCAAACAAGGGGTGGTGGTTCGGGAAGATTCACCTTTCAAATCCGAGGCCGACCTTGCCGGCAAAACCGTCGGCGCCCAAATCGGCACCACCGGATACTTCGCTGCCATGCGCATTGTCGGAGACAAGGCCAAAAGCTACGATGAAGTCGGTTTGGCCATCACTGACCTTGCCAACGGAAGGATTGACGCGGTGATCTGCGACGATGCCGTGGCCGCGGACTATGCCCTGATGAATCCGGATTACGCCGACAAGCTGGCCATGCCTTTCGTGATTGTTCCGGATGAGCCCGAATACCTGGGATTTGCCGTGAAAAAAGGCGACAGCGAGACGTTGGAGGCCATTAACAAAGCCCTGACCGCTGTCCGGGACAGTGGAGAATATGATCAAATCTACAAAAAATGGTTTGGCAGCGAATAACCGTCAAACGCCTTGCATCTCTCCGGGCCGTCCGATTCGGACGGCCCGGACATTGATCATTTTTTAGGAATCCACAATGGCTGAGAAAAAAACGACCATTGACGTCGGCGACGGCGCGGCCATCCCCACGAAACATGATATCGGCCTGTTCAGCGCGTGGTGGATTGCGCTGATCGGGGCCTTGGGCATCATTACCTATCTCAGTGTGTTCAAGCCGGATCCCTATTGGCGGATTCTGAAATTTTTGCCTGACGGAGTGCTGGTCACTTTCCAGGTGACCATTCTCTCCATCATTTTGGCGCTCATTCTCGGGCTGTTCACCGGTCTTGGACGCATTTCCAAAAACAGGGCCGTCAATCTGATTGCTTCCACCTATGTGGAAGTGGTCCGGGGCATTCCCTTGCTGGTCCAGCTCTTCTATATTTACTTTGCCCTGGGCCAAGTCTTTGCCAATCTGCCCGACTCCAACTTCGTGTTCGTCTTTTTGAAAAACATGCCGCCCCTGGTGGCCGCTGTCATTGCCATGGGCTTCTGCTACGGAGCCTATATGGGTGAAGTGTTCCGGGCCGGCATTCAATCCATTGACAAGGGTCAGACCGAAGCGGCCCGGTCCCTGGGGTTCAACCGCAGACAGACCATGTTCTATGTCATTTTACCCCAGGCCTGGCGTACAATCCTGCCGCCGGTGGGCAATGAATTCATCGCCCTGCTCAAGGACAGCTCCCTGGTCTCCATTTTGGCCGTTTCGGACATTTTGCGCCGCGGGCGGGAATTCGCCAGTGTGACCTTTAATTATTTCGAGACCTACACCATGGTGGCCCTGGTCTATCTGGTGATCACCCTGCTGCTGTCAAAAGCCGTAAGCTCCATGGAAGAAAGGTTGAACTACTATGGACGACGCTAGAATCATCATCAGCATTCGCGGCGTATTCAAGTTTTTCAGGACCCTCAGGGCACTGAACAATGTTTCCCTGGACATCCGGGCTGGCGAAAAGGTGGTGATCATCGGCCCCAGCGGTTCAGGCAAGAGCACTCTGCTGCGAGCCATCAATCGCCTGGAAACGACCGACCGCGGGGAAATCATCGTGGACGGGAAAAATGTCAATGATCCCAGGAATAATATCAACGCCATCCGCATGGAATTGGGCATGGTCTTTCAGAATTTCAACCTTTTCCCGCATAAGACCGCTTTGCAGAATCTGATCATGGCCCCTATGAAGCTGAAAAAAATTCCTCGGGACCAGGCAAAACAGAATGCCATGGCCCTGCTGAAAAAAGTGGGCATCGAGGAAAAAGCCGATGTTTATCCGGTGCAGCTTTCCGGGGGGCAGCAGCAGCGTGTGGCCATTGCCAGGGCCCTGGCAATGAACCCCAAGATCATGCTCTTTGACGAGCCGACTTCGGCTCTGGACCCGGAAATGATCGGGGAAGTACTGGACGTCATGGTTACCCTGGCCCGGGAAGGAATGACCATGGTCGTGGTCACCCACGAAATGGGATTCGCCCGTGAAGTGGCGGACAGGGTCGTGTTTATGGATCAAGGCGAGGTCGTGGAGATGGGAACACCCCGACATTTTTTCGAACGCCCGGAACATCCCAGGACCAAGAAATTCTTGAGTCAAATTTTGTAGCCGCAGACATTCGGGTGCACTGAAACGAATTTTGCAGGAAGGGTTGCCGCAACCTGCTTCCGCATCACACCCTTGAACACTTGAACCGCGAACATCCCCATGGACGCCCTTTTCGCCCCCTGGAGAATGTCTTATATCCTTGGTCCGAAAGAAAAAGGATGCGTTTTCTGTATACCTGAAAATCCGGAAAATGACGCCGCCTCCTTTATTTTGGCCCGGGGCAGGCTTTGCTTTGTGATCATGAACAGGTATCCTTACACCAACGGCCATTTGATGGTGGCCCCTCTGCGCCATGTCGCGGACCTGACCGAATTGAGCGACGATGAATCCGTTGAAGCCATGTTCTGGCTAAGCACCTCCCTGACCGCGCTTCGAAATTCGCTGCGTCCTGACGGCGTGAATATTGGCCTTAACCTGGGGGAAGCCGCCGGCGCGGGTATCAAGGAACATCTGCATTTTCACCTTGTCCCCCGCTGGAACGGCGATACATCCTTCATGTCCGTCTGTGCGAGGACCAGGATTATTCCGGAAGATTTGCCGGAAACTTTTGCGAAACTGGCTCCGTTGATGGCATCCCACGTCCCTCACCCCTAACCCAAGGAGAAGCGCATGCGCTACATAAAAGTTCTGTTGCTGACGCTGTTCTTTTTTGTCTCCATGATTTTTTTTATTCAAAACAACCAGGCGCTTTCCGCCCTTCTCGTGCTCCGGCTGGACATTTTCGGCCTGGAACTGGTTTCCAAGGAAATGCCTTTTTACTTGCTCGTTTTGATCAGTTTCGTGATCGGATCAATTTTCAGCCTTTCCTATTTCCTGTGCGAAAAGTTGCGCCTGGCCAAGGAACTTAAAGCCGCCAAGGCCAAGCTCGCTACGCTGGAGCAGGAAGTGACCTCCCTGCGCAACATTCCGTTGGATAACGAGACATATCCGGCAATTTCCAGGGAGAAGAGCGACGAAAATCTGTCCTGAGGATATTTCTGCCGACCACTGCTCCACCTTGAACCCCCGTGTCTATCAAAGTCCAAGGGGATCATCGGGTGCAAGGAAGGCGATAAGCCCAGTATTTTTTGCGCCGCATAAAAGGATTTTTTGAATGTCTCACTGGCTCAAAGATTTTTTTTCCCCTGCGTTGCGATCTGAACAGACATCGGGCGAGGTTCTTGGAGAAGGATTGTTGCCTCCGTCCGAGGACACCTTGGCGGCCATCAACGAACTCAGCAGAGTGGTCAAGAATAATCCCGACGCCGTGGAAATCTACCTCGCCCTGGGCAATCTCTATCGATCTCAGGGGGAAATCGAGCGTGCCGTGCATATCCGCCAGAACCTCATTGTGCGGCCTGGACTGCGCGATGAATTCAAGGCCAGAGCCCTGTACGAATTGGGTCGGGATTACAAACGCGGCGGTTTCGTGGACCGGGCTTTTGAGGCTTTTCAACAGGCGCGCAGTCTGGCTGGGAATAATCCGTCCATCACCCAGGAACTGGCGAAATTGTGCGCTGAAGCCGAGGATTATCTGCAGGCGGCCAGATATTACGTGGAACTCGGCAATTCCCTTGCAGAGGCCCATTATTTGGTCCGCCAATCCCAGAAAGAAGCCCGCGATCATCCTGACGGCAAAGGCCAAGCCCTGAAATGGCTGGAGCGGGCCTTGAAGGTCGCGCCCGATTCCATGGAAGCATGGCTGGAAAAAATGCATCGCGCTTTGTTGGGGTTGGAAAAACAACCTCTTTCCAGACTGTTGGAACAAGGCTTGCGCCTTGTTCCAGAAGCCAAGCGATTCATGCTTCTGGACGGCCTGGTCACATCCATCAAGTCCGAGGAACTGCCTTTTTTTGATTCAGCCGAAGAGGTGAACGCCATCCTGATCATTTTGTCGGACTATCCCCAGGACCTGCTCCTGCAGTATTACGGTGGACTGCTGTTGCTGCACCTGGAGCAATTCAGCGAGGCTCAGCTCTGGTTTGAAAAATGTCTGCTCCTGGATACGAATTTCTGGTTGGCCAGGCTTGAACTTCTGGCTCTGGCCCTGAAGAACAACACCCTTCCCCAATCCGTGGAAGTACAGCTGATCTTCTTTCTTTCCCGGGCCAGAGAGGTCAAGAGATTCATCTGCCGTCAGTGCGGCCTGAAACGCGAATCCGTGTTTTTTGTTTGTCCTCGATGCGGCTCCTGGCACTCCATTTCCTTTCGCCGGAACCTGAATGAATGATTCCACAGCCCCCAAGCTGACCCCCATGTTGGAACAATACCTGGGGATCAAGGCGGAGCATCCGGACGCCCTGCTCTTTTTCCGTATGGGGGATTTTTATGAGCTTTTTTTTGAAGACGCTGAAACAGCCGCCAGGGAACTGCAGATTGCGTTGACCAGCCGCAATCCTCATGCGGACAGTCCGGTGCCCATGTGCGGGGTGCCCTACCACGCCTGTGAATCCTACCTTACGCAACTTCTGGACAAGGGGATCAAGGTGGCGATCTGCGACCAGATGGAAGATCCTCGCCAATCCAAGGGACTGGTCAAGCGGGCCGTCACCAGGGTCTTGACCCCGGGCACGCTGGTGGAAGACGCCAATTTACGGACCAAGGAACACCACTATCTGGCTTCTCTGTTCTGGGATTCCCAGGCCGAAGCCGGAGGGCTGGCTTGGGTCGATGTTTCCACGGGCGAAGGCCTGGGCATTCGCTTGCGCAGGCAAATGCAGCTCTGGTCCTGGATGGACAAGCTTCATCCCAAAGAACTGCTCCTGCCTGATCACCATCGCCCTCCTGTGCAGGCCGGCGAAATTGCCGCTCGAATCACGCCCTTGCCCATGCGCGGTTTTTTTGAGTTTGCCTCGGCCAAAGAGCGGCTTTTGCGCAGTCAAGGAATCGCTGATCTCCGAGTGCTTGATCTCGAGGACAAGCCCCAGCTTGTTCAGGCTTTTGGAGCCTTGCTGGCCTATCTGAAACAGACGCAGAAACGCGAGTCGTCCCACCTTGCCCCTTTTCGTGTGCTGCAACCGTCGGATTATCTCCTTTTGGACGAAGTCACCCTGCGTAATCTGGAAATATTCCGCCGTTTGGACGGAGGCCGCGGTCCGGGCACGCTTTGGCATGTGGTGGATCAGACCGCAACGCCCATGGGAGGAAGGCTGCTGGAATCCCGGCTGCATTTCCCATGGAAGGAGATCGCCCCGATACTTCAAACACAGGAGGCGGTGGCCTTTTTTTTCGACCATGAAGGGCTGCATCGGGATCTGTCCGACCTGCTCAATTCCGTTACAGACCTGGAGCGCATCTCCACCAGGATCTCCTTGAATCGGACTTCACCCCGGGATTTCATCTCTCTGGGTCAGGGGCTAAGAGACATTCCAGAAATCGAGGCTCTTTTACAACGCAACGAAGCAAAAAAAATGCCTGCGGTGTTGCAGGCAGCGCTCCGACAATGGGACAACCTGGCGGACCTGAAAGCCTTGCTGGATAAGGCTCTGGTGGACTCCCCTCCGCTGTTGGTCACGGACGGTGGAATTTTTCGAGCCGGATACGACCCTGAACTGGACAGCCTGCTTGAGCTTGTGGAACACGGCCAAGCCAAATTGCAGGCCATGCTTCATCGGGAACAGGAACGAACGGGATTGGCCAAAATGAAACTGGGATTCAACCGGGTGTTCGGCTATTATTTCGAGTTGCCCCGATCACAGGCGGCCGCCCTGCCCGGTCGTTTTGAACGGAGACAGTCCCTGGCCTCCAGCGAACGATTCATCACCGTGGAACTTAAAGAACTTGAGGATCTTCTGCTGAGCGCGGCAGACAAGCGAAAATCCCTGGAATATCGACTGTTCCAGGATCTGCGGGACCGGGTGGATGGATTTCGAACCAGGGTCATGAACATGGCCGAGGCGTTGGCCCGACTGGACCTCTGGCAGGGTTTGGCCAGTGCGGCCCGCAAATGGTCCTGGAGCAGGCCCGCAGTACACACGGGTCTTGAAATCCGAATCGCCGGAGGAAGACATCCCTGCATTGAGGCCTGCCAGGGAAGGGCCGAATACATCCCCAACGACGTATCCGTGAATGATGACCAGCGTATTCTGATCATCACCGGACCGAACATGGGGGGCAAGTCCACGGTCTTGCGTCAGACGGCGATCATCTGCATCCTGACCCAGATCGGTTCGTTCGTGCCGGCTGCCCAAGCCTTCATCGGCCTGGCTGACCGCATTTTCACCCGCGTCGGCGCATCGGACAACCTCAGTCTCGGACAAAGCACGTTTATGGTGGAAATGATCGAGACGGCCAGGATCTTGCGGCAGGCCACCCGGCGTAGCCTGGTCATCCTGGACGAGATTGGACGCGGCACAAGCACCTACGATGGTCTGGCCCTGGCCTGGGCGATTGTGGAAGAGCTGGCCAGAAGCGGTCAGGGTGGAGTACGGACCCTGTTTGCCACGCATTACCACGAGTTGACCTCCCTGGAAGGCCGAATGCCCGGGATCCGCAACTTCAATATCGCGGTCAAGGAGTGGAAGGGCGAGATTATTTTTTTGCGCCGCCTGGTGCCTGGACCATCGGACCGCAGTTACGGTATTGAGGTGGCCAAACTGGCTGGCGTGCCCCGTGCCGTGATTTCCAGGGCCAAACAGATTCTTGCGGATCTGGATGCCAAGTCCCAGGGGAAACCCAGAACCACTGTTTCCATCAGAGCCTCCTTGCCTGGTCTGGGCGATTCCGCCGCGCCGGGACCTGGAGAACTGCTCCTGGAGCAATTGCGGGAACTGGACCCCATGCGCCTTAGTCCGATGCAGGCTTTAGCCCTGCTGCAAAACTGGAAGGATGCCTGGGGCGATCCGTCTGGTGCAAAAAAATAATCCGCGGTCGCACGATATGCCAACAGCATATTTCGTCCCCACTACCCCGTAACCCACCTATCGATGCCAAAGGAGAATCAAGCAGTGCATCATTTCACCTACCGGGCAGGAGAACTGTATGCCGAAGACCTGTCTGTTCAGTCCCTGGCGACCGAATACGGTACCCCCCTCTACGTTTATTCCACGGCCACATTCAAGCGGCATTTCCAGGCCTTTGATTCCGCTTTTGCCGATCTGCCCCATCTGACCTGTTTTTCGGTCAAGGCCAATTCCAACCTCTGCATTCTGCGACTGTTGAGCGAACAGGGAGCGGGCATGGATATCGTGTCCGGCGGGGAACTTTTCCGGGCCTTGTCCGCCGGCGTGCCGGCCCAAAAAATTGTTTACTCCGGGGTAGGCAAAAGACCCGGGGAGATCGCGGAAGCCTTGCTGGCCGATATTTTGATGTTCAACGTGGAATCCCTGGAAGAACTGCGTCGAATCAATGATATCGCGCTGGACTTGGGGAAAACGGCCAGGATCAGTCTGCGCATCAATCCGGATGTGGATCCTCTGACCCATCCCTATATCTCCACGGGGTTGAAACAAAACAAATTCGGGCTGGACATTGAACAATCCCTGGAAGCCTATCAACTGGCCTCCACCCTACCCTGCATCGAGCCTGTGGGCATTGATTGCCACATCGGATCGCAACTGACGAACATTGAGCCGTTTCTCGAGGCCTTGCGGCGCATCAAGGATTTTCTGGCCCAGCTCAAGACCATTGGGGTGAAGATTCGTTTCTTGGACCTGGGTGGCGGCCTGGGCATCACCTATGACCAGGAAGACCCTCCACATCCCAAGGTTTTCGGCCAAACCCTGGTACGCGAACTCCAAGGCATGGACCTGACCCTGATCCTGGAACCGGGACGGGTCATTGCCGGAAACACCGGCATTTTGGTGACCGAGGTCGTGTATACCAAATCCACGAAATCCAAGGAGTTCGTGATTGTGGACGCGGCCATGAACGATCTGATTCGCCCGGCATTGTACCAGTCTTTTCACCGCATCGACGAGGTCCGTCCCCGACAGCGGCCGGCCAAGAAGGTGGACGTGGTCGGCCCGATCTGCGAGTCGTCGGATTTTTTGGCCAGGGATCGAGAACTGCCCGAGGTCCGTTCCGGGGAACTGCTGGCCGTGTTTTCCGCCGGAGCCTATGGATTCACCATGTCCTCCCAGTACAATTCCCGACCCAGGGCTGCCGAAATCCTGGTGGACGGCACCAATGTGGTGCTGGCGCGGAAGCGGGAAACCTACAACGACCTGGTGGCCCTGGAGCGGCAATGTCTCAAGAAATGAGTCCCGGCTTTTCCGGGATTCTCTCAGCACCGGCGCCCCTGCAGCGGCTAAGAATGCTGCAGGATAGGCTGGGCGTGACCAGCCGCCATCTTCAACGCATCAACGATCTTTCCGATGTTTTTCTTTCGGAAACCGAGGCCTTTGCTCACAGCCTGTATGAACAGCTGCATGATATGCAAACCACGCGCATGATTCTCGACCACGGCCCGTCCCGGGAAAAAATGATCCGGATCTGGAGCCGCTGGTATGCATCATTTTTTCATAACCAATCCACGGAAAACTTTCTTGCCGCGCAATGGAGAAGCGGTCTGCGTCATGTCGCCTCGGGCGTTGACCACCGCTGGATCAGTCTGGCTTACGCCCTGGCGCGGGTTTTTATCCACCAAGTGGCCACGAAAAAACTCGACTCCGCGACCAAGGGAGAAACCCAGGATTTGCTGGACCGGCTGGTGGATCTGTGCCTCCTTGTGGAAACCGACGCCTTCATCACCTCCCTGAGCAGATGTGATCATGAAATCATCCGGGGCATAGCCCATCAGGTGCGCAACCCGTTAACGATCATTGGCGGCAATGTGATGCGTCTGCTCAAGCAAACCCCGAAGAGCGATCCGGTCCACGACATCTATGCATCCATGCTTACGGAGACATCTCGATTGGAACGCATGGTGCGCAATGTGACCACCTACAATGAAGTATTTCAGCGCGAGCCCGGGATGGCTTTCTGCCCGCTGGAACCCGCGCTGCAAACTGTCCTGGATGAATTACGTCCCGAGGAGGGCATCGCGGTTTATTTGCAATTGTCTTCCAAGCATCCCGCGGTGTTTGCGGATCCGAAAGATCTGCGCATCGTGTTTTATCACCTGCTCCAAAACAGTCTGGAAAATCTGACAAAAGCCGACTATCCCGAACTGCGAGTCATTTCCGCCCAAAATGTCGACAATGACCGTTTTCTGGACATTCGCATCTTCAACAATGGTCCCGTGCCGGATCCGGACAGCCTGGAAAAACTGTTCACCCCTTTCTACTCCACCAAAGCCTTGGGCACCGGCTTTGGTCTGCCCATCGCCCGGTTGGCCGTGAGCAAGAATCAAGGCCATTTGTCCCTGATTCCGGAACCGAACAAGGGCACAACCTGTCTGGTGACACTGCCGCTGGCTGAACCAAGTGAAAATCACCCTTGAAGTTTATCTTTAAGTTGGAACAAATGAGGACGTACGCATGAATCAACCGCTCAAACTCGGTATCAGTTCCTGTCTTTTGGGCAATGCGGTGCGCTACGACGGGGGGCACAAGCTGGACCGATTCCTGCGGGATACGTTAGGCGCTTATGTGGAATTCGTGCCGGTCTGTCCGGAAGTGGAGTGCGGCATGTCCGTGCCCCGGGAAGCGATGCGTCTGGTGGGGACCATTGACGCTCCCCGGCTGAAAACCATTCGCTCCGGCCAGGATATGACCGATCAGATGCTCGACTGGGCCGAAAAGAAAAACAAATGGTTGGCTGAGCAGGATCTCTGCGGCTTCATCTTCAAGAGCAAGTCGCCTTCCAGCGGCTTGCAGGGCGTGAAAGTCTATTCCGAGAAAGGCATGCCCCAGCAAAAAGGGTTGGGCGTCTTTGCCCGGGCCTATACCGAACGTTTCCCCCTGCTGCCCGTGGAAGACGACGGCCGTTTGCACGACCCCGGTCTGCGGGAGAATTTCATCGAACGTATTTTCGTGATACGCCGCTGGCAGGAGGTGGCAGCGACCAAACCTGCCTTGGCCCCCCTCATTGCCTTTCACTCCCGGCACAAGTATCTCATCCTGGCGCATAGCACGAAACATTATCAGGTCATGGGCAAGTTGGTCGCGCATGCAGCGCAGATGGACGCGGACGCTCTTTTTGCCGAATATTCAAGCCTGCTCATGGAAGCGTTACTGGTTCGCGCCACCAAGGCCAAGAATTTTAATGTGCTGGAAAAAAGCATGGGACATTTCAAAAAAATGATTACCGCCTGGGAAAAGCAGGAAATGCTGGAGGTATTCAGGCGATACAAGGAAGGCCATGTCCCCTTGATCGTTCCCATCACCTTGCTCAATCACTATATTCGGAAATATGACGAGCCCTATCTCAAACAACAGTACTACTTTCACCCGCATCCTTTGGAGTTGAAACTGCGCAACCATGTCTGAGGCCCGAATCCAGCCATGCAAATGATCCGTTCCTGGTTCCAGCGACAATTCAGCGACCCCCAGGTGGTCATCCTGGTGGGCATCCTGACCGTCTGCTTCGCCATGATCTTTTTTTTCGGGCGGATGATGGTTCCGTTTCTGGCCGGATTGGTGGTGGCTTATCTTCTGGAGGGTTTGGTCAGAGCGCTGGTCAAGTGGCGAATGCCCAGGCTGTTGGCGGTGGTGCTGGTTTTTTCAATCTTCCTGACCAGCATGTTTTTTGTCCTGTTCTGGCTTTTGCCACTGCTCACCAAGCAGCTCGCTCAATTGGTCCAGCAAATCCCCGGGATCATCTCCGCAACTCAAGATCTGTTGCTTCAGATTCCAGAACGCTATCCCAAGCTGGTCAGCGATGAACAGGTGGTCCAGTTCACTTCTGTGTTGCGCACGGAGCTGTTCAATTTCGGCCAGAAACTGCTGACCTTTTCCGTGGCTTCGGTCATGGGGTTGATCACCATCATCGTTTATCTGATCATCGTGCCCATGCTGGTCTTCTTTTTTCTCAAGGACAAGGACAGAATCACGGCTTGGGTGGCTTCGTTTTTGCCCAAAGAACGCCGTCTGGCCTCGCAGGTCTGGCAGGAGATCAATGAGCAGATGGGAAACTACGTTCGGGGCAAATTCTGGGAAATCCTGATCGTCTGGGGGGGGACCTATGCCACGTTTTTGTGGCTGAACCTGCAGTACGCCATGCTTTTGGGCCTGGTAGTCGGGCTGTCCGTTTTGATCCCCTATGTCGGAGCGGCCGTGGTCACCCTGCCCATAGCCATCGTGGCCTATGCCCAGTGGGGCTTTGGGGATGAGTTTTTCTACGTGCTCCTGGCCTACACCATCATCCAGACCATTGACGGCAACATCTTGGCTCCCCTGCTCTTCTCCGAGGTGGTGGCCATCCATCCGGTGGCCATCATTCTTGCCATCCTCATTTTCGGCGGACTATGGGGCTTTTGGGGTATCTTCTTCGCCATCCCCCTGGCCACGGTGGTCCAGGCCGTGTTGAGGGCCTGGCCCAGGCATGCGGAGGAAGGAGAATGTCCTCCAAACAGGGAACCTGAAGAACAAGCAGGGTGAGATCGTTTTATTTTTCTCTCAAAACGCAGCTTTTTTCGATATGCCCTTGCAACGGCCTGACCGTGCCGTAGGCCCTGCCGGTTTGCTTGGCCATGGTCTTGAGCATACCCTTAAAGATCAACACATGCAGCGGATAAGTGGCGTACCAGTATACCAAACCCCAAAGGCCACGTGGCAGGAAACGCGATTTTTCGATGAGTTCGGTATGGTCGCCGTTATCTCCCGCCGGATGCAGCTCGAAATCCAGCAGGGCCTGGCCCGGAACCTTCATTTCGGCCAACAAACGTAGCCTGCGGTCCGGTTCAACGGCCAGCACCCGCCAAAAATCCAAGGCGTCGCCTTCCCGGATTTGCGTCGGATGCCGTCGACCCCGGCGCAGCCCCACTCCCCCGATCATCCTGTCCAGAAAGCCGCGCAGCCGCCATAAGCGGTTTCCGTAATACCAGCCGGTCTCTCCACCCAAACGGGCCAGTACCGGCCAGACCTGATCGGGCCTGGAGCAGATCTTGACCGAGTAGGACAGTCCCAGCAGCGTGCCCCCGGCATAGGCTGCGTCCCCGCAATCAATCCATTCCGGCGGCGGCTGGAACCCGGCATCGCTCCAGCAGGTTTCCACCTCCAGTTGCCTGATTTTTTCCAGGGCCAGTGTGACAGCTTCCTCAAAGGACAGCAGATCCTGGGAAATGATTTCACGGATGCGGTTGTCCCGGCAGACCACCCGATTGCGCAGACCCAAAACCAAGGGTTTGGCCTGGGCCGCGGGCACTGGCGTTACAAAATTAATCCACAGCGAGGACAAACGCGGGGTCAAAAGCGGCACCGGAAGAATCAACCGGGGGCGCAGACCGGCAATTCGGGCGTAAATCTGAAACATCTGCTCATATGTCAAAATATCCGGGCCGCCGATATCATAGGTCTGCCCGGAGGTTTCCGGTCTTTCCAGGCATCCGGCCAGATACTCGATGACGTTGGATACCGCGATGGGCTGGCACTGGGTACGCACCCAGCGCGGGGTGACCATCACGGGCAAACGCTCGGTCAGGTAGCGCAATATTTCAAATGACGCGCTGCCAGAGCCGATGATCAGGGCGGCGCGCAAAAAGGTCACGGGTACTCCTGTCTGCTCCAGAACCTTCGCCACTTCCAGCCTGGACCGCAGGTGTTTGCTCAGATCGGGATCGCTCTCCTCGCCCAGCCCGCCCAGATAAATGATCCGTCGCACACCTTGCCGGGTCGCGGCCTGGGCCATGTTTTGCGCCGCAATGCGGTCCACGTCGGCAAAGTCCCTGGATCCGGGGGTCATGGAGTGCACGAGATAATAGGCAACCTCGCAACCTGCCAGAGCCTGATCCAGGGAAGCCGGATCCATCACGTCGCCTTGAACCAGCCGGATGTTTTCGTGCCCGGCCCAGGCACGGCAGCCCAGTTTGCCCAGGGAGCGGGCCATGGCAATGACCTTGTATCCGTCCTGCAGCAGACGTTTGACCAGCCGCCCGCCGATGTATCCCGTGGCTCCGGTGATCAGGATGCTTTTTTGGGTCATACGTTGATTCCAAGATTAAATTGTTGCGCAGGATTGATTTCAACCACATTGGACAGTAGGTTTGGCTGACAACTATTCCAAAACACCTGCTCCGTCATCTCCGGTTGAGGTTTGGGAAAATTGCTCATGCCGCACACCGACTATCTGCAGATTTTTTTCCGCTCCTCCCTGATCATCCAGGGGGTTTACGTGATTTTGGCGTCAATGTCCGTGACCTGTTGGAGCATCGTGTTCTACAAGCTGATGCAACTGAGACGGATGCGCAAAAAAATCAAAGAGGATTCGGAAACCTTTCAGGGCGCACGGGAACTGCACGCGGCATTCCTGAGCCTTGCTCCCGCCCCTGATTCCATCTCGCACAAAGTAGCCCAGGCCGGTTACATCGAGTATCAGGAACTGGGCAGCCTGGAATTGCCTCAAGGCGAGCGCGTCAAAATCGTTTTGGAAAGCCTGCGCCACACCCTTGGCGACGAGGTGCGCCAGGAAGTGGCCAACAGCTTTCGCCCGTTGCCCTTTCTCGGCGTTTGCGCCAATGCCGCGCCCTTGATGGGCCTGTTCGGCACGGTGTGGGGCATTTTCCACTCGTTTCAAGGATTCGGAAACATGGGCCGGGCGGCCAGCCTGATGGTCGTGGGACAGGGCCTGGGAGAGGCTCTGGGCACGACCATCGCCGGTCTGCTGGTGGCCATCCCGGCCACTCTTTTCTATAATTACTTTTTGAACAGAATCGGCGACCTTGAACGTTCACTCACGCAGTTTTCCCAACTATTCCTCAAGCTGATCAAAAACGACCTGCACCGGCGCCAAGCGGCATCCGGTCAAGCTCGCTGACCGGCTCTGGGTCTTGAGCGGGGAAAAGCGTCAGCAGGGAAAATCGCCTTGTATCTGTACGATCAAGCAGCAGGCAAAAAACGCTGGAGAATGTTTTCCACTTCCAAAGGGATTTCCGGCCTGCCCCGTTCGTTCAAGGCCGTGGCGACGATCTTGGCCTTAAGCACCAGCTTGTGATCCGGCAGGCGAAAAATATCCTGATAAAAAACCAAGCGCAGACGGGATTCCTTGACCAAATGCATGCCCACCTCAAAGGAGTCCCCGCTGGTCAAGGGGTGCTTGTAGTCCATTTCCGCCCGGACCACGACGAAATTGACCCCCATCAGGGTGTAGTTTTTGAAATCAATGCCCACCTTTTTCATGCATACATGTCGGGCGTGCTCCAAATAATTCTGGTATACCGCATTGTTTACGATGCCCTGCATGTCGCATTCGTAGTCTCGAACGGACATTTCCAAGGTGAAAAAGTAATCTTTCATGGGGGATCCTTGTAATGATAACCGGATTTCGATCTGATGCGATCATGAGCTGTCTGCCGCGTCTGTCCGAAAGACATCTTCCTGAAAACCAGCCCCGAGGTCAAACATAAGATCCAGATCGTTCTTGAGCTTGATCATTGAAGAGGGTAAGCACATCCCATGAACAATAAGGCTGCATGAGGAGTTTGTCCCGTACAGACTGGGCTTTGATTTTAAGCGTTGGCGCACTGTCTGACCGAGCCAGGATTCGCAGGTCCAAACGATTGCCCGGCGAATCCTCCGCGCAATGTTTGGTTCAAATTGCACAATCGTTTGGCCATACGAAGCCGACGAGGGAGTTAGCGCCGGCGTTGAAAAGCAAAGCCCAGGCCTGTGAACAACGGATTGGATCAATTGGGACAAACTCCGAATGCTTTCAACAACAAGGAGGCCGCCCATGGCGATGAACAAGGAACTTTTGGACATTCTGGCCTGTCCCAAATGCAAGTCCGAGCTGGTTCTGACGCAACCGGAGGACGGGCTGATCTGTCATGCCTGCCAGGTTGTCTATCCCATCAAGGAAGAAATCCCGATCATGCTCATCGAGGAGGCCGTTCCCCTGGTTGACTGGGAAGCCGGCGCCCGGGAACAAAAACACGGCCCAAAAACCGCGAGATGACAATTTGGAGGACATCATGAGCCGCGAGCCATTCTGGATCGGCATTGGCGACATTCACGAACAGATCATGAACATTCGTTTCATTCCGGAGTTGGTCGAGGCCACCGGGGTTATTGTCAGCGGCGATTTGACCAATCGTGGCCGCAAAGCCGCTGCTGAGAGGATTTTGGGGGAGATCAGCCGCATCAATCCGGTGATCTACGCCCAGATCGGGAACATGGATTTCAAGGAAGTGAACGACTACCTGGAAGAGCGCGGGATGAACATCCATGCCCGAGGTCTGGATCTGGGCAACGGCGTGGGCCTGATGGGCGTCGGGTATTCCAACCCCACCCCGTTCGGCACGCCGGCCGAGGTTTCAGACGACCAGATCGCCTTGTGGCTTGATCAGGCCTATGAACAGGTTCGGAACCTGCCGCACCTGCTGCTGGTGGCCCACAACCCGCCCTTCGGCACGGCCACGGACAAGGTCCGAGGCGGCGTATCCGTTGGCAGTCGGGCTGTGCGCGCATTCATCGAACGAGTCCAGCCCCAGGTCTGCCTGACCGGCCACATTCACGAGGCCCGGGCCGTGGACCAAATCGGCAAGACCGTGATCATCAATCCCGGTCAGTTGGTCGCGGGGGGCTACGCCCTGATCCGGCTCACGGACAACGGCCTGGAAGCGGAATTGCGCTCAATGGCATCCCCTGCCGCAACCCGGACCACGAAATCATGATTTTCTATTCCTGGAACGTAAACGGATTCCGCGCCATTCTTGAAAAGGGTTTCCGGAACTGGTTCCAGGCCGCAAACGCCGATCTGGTGGGGCTGCAGGAAACCAAGGTCCATCCGGAACAAATACCGGAACAGGACCGCACTCCACCCGGATACGAGGCCCATTGGAATGCCAGCCAGGAAAAGAAAGGCTATTCCGGCGT
The DNA here is from genome assembly GCA_011049455.1 of Desulfonatronum sp. Lineage (GTDB taxonomy): Bacteria > Desulfobacterota > Desulfovibrionia > Desulfovibrionales > Desulfonatronaceae > Desulfonatronum. The sequence goes on from DSBL01000057.1 coordinate 17,835, forward strand.
GGCTTGTTTCACCCGCATCCCCCCCTTGGATGTGGTTTTTGAACTGCCGGACAGCCGTTTCCAGGGCGAAGGCCGGGTCATTCAACTGGAATTTGAGCGGTTCTACTTCTTCAACGTCTACTTTCCCAACGGACAAATGAGCCGGGAACGGCTGGACTACAAGATGGGCTTTTACGACGCCTTTCTGGATCATGCCCAGGCATTGCGCCAAAACAAGCCCATTGTGGTCTGCGGGGATTTCAACACCGCGCATCGGGAAATCGATCTGAAAAATCCCCGGGCCAACGCCCAGACCTCCGGCTTCCTGCCCATTGAACGGGCCTGGCTGGATGCATTCATCGCCGCCGGGTACGTGGACACCTTCCGGCTGTTCAACAACCAGCCCGGGCAATACACGTGGTGGACCTACCGCTTCGGCGCGCGCGGCCGCAACGCCGGGTGGCGCATAGATTATTTTTTCGTATCCGAGGAACTCAGACCCACGGTGAACCGGTCCTGGATCGAGCCTGCAGTCCAGGGCTCGGATCATTGTCCCATTGGCCTGGAATTGGCATTCTAGCAGAAGTATTTGCGACGAGGCAATGCAGGCATCCGTTGCCGTGAAGAGCATCCCGGATCGGGATACCGCCCCTCATTAATTTTTACCCGAACCAGAAGCCGTCATGCCCAGGCCACCGGGAGCATTAGGAGTTTGTCCCGTTAGAGCCAACCCGTTATTCACAGGCCTGGGATTTGCTTTTCAGCGCCGTCGCCAACTCCCTCGCGGTGATCAAGGCTGGAGAAACTTGAGGAGCAGGTCTTCCCGGCTCTATTTTTAAAAGTTGCATGATTTGATTTGTTTTGGCACAAATAGCAGTAGGATGATCTGATGCGTGGAGTTTGAGCATCCTGCTTTCTCTTGCATCCATAACCCCACCCGTCATGGAGACTTCCATGGCGGAATCAACTTCCACGCAAAACCACGGCAGCGTCGCCCTTGGCTTCGATCGCAAGGATATCCTGGATCACGCGCCCATCTCCATATCCACGTCCACGTGCCCCACATATCCGGCGATCCTGTCCTCAAGTTGAAAACCACGCCCAAAGGATGATGCATGTTGCGCATATTGTTGAATCTCAGCATCGCGGCCAAGCTGATCAGCCTTCTCGTTCTCATTGTCGGGTTGTTCTTAAGCGTCATCTTGTTGCGGTTTTTGCCGATGATTGAGCAGGAGGCGTTCAATGACCGCAAGAGGGGACTCAAGCACATCATGGACGTGTCCTACTCCTTATTGGAGGAGTATGAGCATCGCGCAGACCTGGGCGAGTTCTCCAGGCAGGAGGCCCAGGAACGGGCCATGACCCGCATCAGCAAAATTCGCTACGGAGATAATGACTATCTTTGGATCAACGACGACACCCTGCCTTTTCCCAGTATGATCATGCACCCCACGATTCCGGCTCTGGACGGCAAGATTCTGGATGAACCGCGCTTTGCCTGCGCCACGCATATGGAATTCGGCTTCGGAGGGCCGATGCGGACTATCCCCGGCAGGGACAAGAATCTCTTTCAAGCCTTCGTGGAGGTGGTCAGCCAGACGGGCGACGGCTTTGTCGCCTATGATTGGCCTCGACCCACCATGGATGGCGTCACGACGGAACTTTTTTTAAAGCAGTCGTATGTCAGGCTGTTTCAGCCCTGGGGGTGGGTGATTGGCACCGGGGTGTATGTGGACGACATCCAGGCCCAAGTATCTCGGCTGCGCTTGGCCATCATCAGCGTGACGGGCATGATTCTGGCGGCGGTGATGTTTCTCGCGGTTTTTTTGATCGCGTCCATCATGCGTCCCATGAAGGCGTTGATGAACTACGCCGAAAAAGTCACCCAGGGTGACCTCGATGCTGACATTTCCGGGAAATTCTATGCGGAAACAGACCGGCTGAGGCATGTCATCACCACAATGGTCAACAGGCTGAAGCAGACCATCAGGGACCTGGAAGCAAAGAGTCGTGAGGCTGAGGAAGCGGCTCATGAAGCCCTTTACGCCAAGGAGGCATTGATCCTGGCCAAGGAGCAGGCCGAAGCCGCCAACAAGGCCAAAAGCGAATTCCTGGCCAACATGAGCCACGAACTGCGGACGCCTTTGAACGGCGTCATGGGCATCATGCAGCTTCTGCAGACGACTGAGTTGAACGAAGAGCAGCAACGCTGGATTTCCATGGCCGTCAAATCGTCAAAAAGACTTGCCCGATTGCTGACGGACATCCTTGACATATCCCGGATTGAAGCAGGCAAGATGGAACTTTTTGACGAGAAGTTCAGCCTGAAAGAATTGTGTGATTCCGTTTGTGAATTGTTCATCGCCACGACACAGGACAAGGATATTGTCCTGGAATGCACTATTGATGCGACCATGCCGCCGATGCTGATCGGCGACGCCGCCAGGGTCCGGCAGGTTCTGTTCAATCTGGTGGGCAACGCGCATAAATTCACCCACACGGGCAAGATCACGGTGGAGATGGTTCCATTGTCGACGCCCCAAAAGGATATTGTCCGCGTGCTTTTTTCCGTCTCCGACACGGGCATCGGCATCCCGGAGGAGCGCTTAAAAGACCTGTTCAAGCCCTTTGTCCAGGTGGACGGCTCCTATACCCGCAGCTACCAGGGCGCGGGTTTGGGACTCTCCATTGTCAAGCGGCTCGTGGATTTGATGGGTGGAAGCGTCAACATCGACAGTTCGCCTGATGCAGGCACTACGGTGCATTTTGTGCTGCCGTTCAAGCTGCCTGCCGGTGAAACCAATTTTGATCACCAAGAACCCGGGCCATTGATTGAAGCCAAGCAGAAACTGCGCATCCTGCTGGCCGAAGACGAGCCCTCCAATGCCTTGCCGGTCATGAAGCTGCTGGAAAAGGCGGGGCACAAAGTCGCCTTGGCGGAGAACGGGCAACAGGCCCTGGACCTGTTCATGGCCCAGGAATTCGACGTGATTCTGATGGACGTGCAGATGCCGGTGCTGAACGGGGTGGAGGCGACGCGGCGCATCCGCGCCGCGGAGGTTCAGGGTTCACGGTTCAACGGTTCAACGGTTTTTGAAACGGCAGACGGTGGTGTTGTTGTAGGGGCGAAAAATCTTTCGCCCGACGGTGTTGCGCAACATGCAACATATTCCGGCGCTCCCACGCATCCAACCGTGAACCGTGAACCGTTGAACCTGGAACCTTACGATAGTGAACCGTTGAACCGTGAACCAGCGGAAGCGCATCCCGATCATTGCCCTGACCGCCTACGCCATGACCGGAGACCGGGAGAAATTCCTGGAGGCCGGAATGGATGATTACCTGGCTAAGCCTGTGCGGATGGAGGATTTGGAGAAGGTGTTGAAGATGAATATTCTGTATCCAGCTTGATCTGGCCAGATATAAAAAGGACAACGACCATGCAAGATCCGCTTCGCATCGGCATATTGCATTCCCTGCGAGGTCCCATGGCCATGTGCGAGACGGCAATGGTGGACGCCGCCCTGCTGGCTGTGGAGGAGATCAACTCCCGGGGTGGTCTCCTGGGACGGCCTTTGCAAGCCATAATTGCGGATGGCGAGTCCGACCCCGCTGTTTTCAGGAACCAGGCCCGAAAACTCGTCCGATCCGACAAGGCCCAGGCGTTGTTCGGTTGCTGGACTTCCAGCGCGCGCAAGGCGGTCAGGACCGTTGTAGAAGAGGAAGATTCCCTGCTCTGGTATCCGGTTCAATACGAAGGGCTGGAGCAGTCCCCGAACATCGTCTACACGGCCAATGGTCACGGTAAAGGGGCCCTTTCTTCCGGGGCCGCGGGCTTCATGGGCAAGCCTTATCAACTCAAGGAATTGGCAGTGGTGGTACGCAGGGTGCTGGATGAAAAAGAACCTGGTCCCCGACCTGAATGAATTCAGTTGATCATGTCCACCATCGACTCCACCCTGGTCGCTGGTTCCCAGGAGCCATCCCGGGCCTCAGTCTTGGACCGGACGAGACAACAATGTACGTTTTTCCCGCCAGGCCTTAATCCGGTCAATATTTTGCGAATCCTCCTTCTTGTCTTCACATTAGGGGCCTTGTCTGTGGCTGCCCCTCGTCCCATTGCGGCCCATTGCCATAAACCGGACTCCAATTTGGCTGGACAAGAACTGCGCGTTGCTCTGGACCTGGAGGCCGGAATGCTTCGAGGCCGCAGCACAATGCGACTGGATTTCGCATCGGGCGCTGATCTGGATATTTTTCTGCATCCGCGCATGGACATTGATTTTGTGCAGGTAAATGGCTGGCTTGTGGATCATGATTTTACCAACGGCCGGTTGCACCTGCACCTGAATCGCGTGGATATGCATTCACAATTACTTATAATTATTGAATATTCTGGAATTTTTCATGATCCGACGCCTTTTTCTCCCTTCAGCATGGACAACCCCGCCACAGGGATCGACGCCACCATCACCAAGCAGGGGGCGTTTTTCCAGGGCCATAGCGGATGGTTTCCCAGGCCGTCCAACCAGGAACTGCCCGTTGACCTGGAAGTCACCGCCCCTGAAGGGGTTTTGGCCGTGACTGCAGGCCGGCTGATGGGACATGAACAAAAAGGAGGCCAAAGCATCTCCAGATGGCATGTGGATCAGCTTGGCCGCGGAGTGCCCCTTTCCGCTGGCACTTACCAGCTGCACAGCCTGCAAACAGACAGCGTGCCGGTTTACACCTATTTTTCCCCGGAGAACGCCCATCTGGCCCGAACCTATCTTCAGGCCGCTGCCGGGCATTTGGCGTTTTACGAAAATCTTCACGGCCCCTATGCTTTTGATCATTTTGCCGTGGTTGAAAATTTCTTTCCATCCGGCTTCGGCATGCCCTCCTACACTTTGCTCGGTTCGACCGTTCTCCGTCTGCCCTTTATCCCGGAGACCAGCCTGCGCCACGAAGTCGCCCACTGCTGGTGGGGCAACGGTGTCTTTGTGGACTCCAGCCACGGCAACTGGAGTGAAGGCCTGACCACGTACGTGGCCGACTATTTGATTCAGGAGGAGAAGTCCGTCGAGGCAGCCAAAGAGTACCGGTTGCGCGTTCTTAGGGACTACGCCCTGTTGGCCGCCGGCCCGGCCGATTTTCCCGTAAGCAGATTCCTGTCCCGTTCCAGCCCGGCTTCCCAGGTCATCGGGTATGGCAAGGCCATGTTCCTGTTGCACATGATCCGCCACCGTCTGGGAGACCGGGATTTCTGGGGCGCCCTGCAAAATTTTTATGCCCGATGGCTGTTCCGCGCAGCCACGTGGCAGGACCTGCTCCAGGCCTTTGAGCGGTCCGGATGGGGCTCCGAAGAAAGGAACGCCTTCACGGCCCAATGGCTCCTTGCGCCAGGGGCCCCGCGGCTGGCCCTGGGCAATGTTCAAGTCGATGATACAGCACGGGGATGGGTGGTGAACGGGACGATTGAACAGCAGGAGCCCTTCTTCGACCTTCTGGTCCCGGTACATTTGCAGACCACAGGACAAACCTTGGTCCAGGAGACGGCTTTAGCCGGAGCGCGAACCGTTTTCAGCTTTCAAAGCGCAGACCAGCCTCTACGTTTGCTGGTCGATCCGGAGCACCACCTTTTTCGCCTGCTTTCCCCGGACGAGATTCCGCCTACGGTCAACAGCATCAAAGGCGGCAACGCATTAACGGCCGTGCTCAGTGATGCCTTTCAGGAGATTCCGCGAGATCTTCTACGTGGATTCCTGTCCAGCCTGAACCAACCGGACGCAATCGTGCTGGGGGAACAAGAGGCATCATCCAAAGTGGATACGCTGGGAAATATGCTATTTTTTGGTTCACCACGCACCCCCCGCCTGCAGGATCTGCTCCGTCCTCCGGATACGTATATCCCTGAAATGGAGGGACTGGGAAAAATCCTGCAGGGACATCTCCCGGATGACCTGGACACGGTTTTTGTGGTCCTGCCTCATCCGCACCACAAAAACGGAATCATCGCCCTGTTCAGCCCCAATCCAGAGCTTGCTTTGGACCAGATCACGGATACGGTCCGACGTATAACGCATTACGGCAAGGACAGTTATCTCGGTTTTAGCAACGGAAACAATTTGTTACGAGGTACTTGGCCGCCCCAGGCCTTCCCCTTGAGCAGGGAGCTTCCGCAATGATCCCCCGTCCTGTGATCGAGATAGATCAATAGTCGCAGCCCACAGACATCACAGAAACGAAAAATATGCGCTGACAAGAGGTGCCAGCGCGGGCATGTTCACATCCTTGAGAAAGGGCCAGAAGACATATGCTTTTATGAAAGCTGTTGATGGGCAAAAAAAAACACCGCAATTCATGGCGTTGCCTTGGATTTTCACTCCGCTGCGTGAAAATTCGAGGGCTTGTACGTAATCCGGTGAGGGAATGACCGACAAACACACACATTTTTTCGGCCTTTTGGCCTGGCTTGCCGTCACATTCATCGCCGCGGCCATTGGCAGCGCCGCTTCGGTCAACGCCCCATTCTTCTACACCCAGGTTGCCAAACCGGCATGGGCGCCTCCCGGGTATGTTTTCGGGCCGGCCTGGACGGTTCTCTATATCCTGATGGGTCTTGCGGCATGGCTGGTCTGGCGCGTCAAAAAATTCAAGAGTGCCTGCGCCGCCTTGAGCCTCTACCTTATCCAGCTTGTCTTCAACGCGCTCTGGAGCTGGCTTTTTTTCGTCTGGAATCTGGGCCTGCTGTCGTTCATTGACATTCTCGTGTTACTGGTTCTGATCCTGATTACAACCTTTTACTTCTGGAGGATCAAGCCATTGGCTGGGGCATTGCTCATGCCTTACCTGATTTGGGTGATCTTCGCCGCGTTTTTGAATTTTTCCCTTTGGCGCCTTAACCCTCATATCCTGATGTAACAACGCAAAAACCTTCTTGAAGGGCCAGCTCGTGCCGGGCCGAGCCAATACACACCGCTGCCATCGCCGTTGCCCTTTCCACTTGCAACATCCCTCTCACCGCTGGACCCCAGGAGATTCGCATGGTCCTGAAGCAACATTTCGGCATTGACTCCATCCATGGCGAGTTGGGACCGAGCTTGTGCATTGGTTGCTGAACCGAGACGTTCACTGCCATTCTGGCCTTCCACGAGGTCGCGTTTCATCAATGCGGCTTTCCGTTGTATTCCACAGGGCGTCGAGATTGTTTCAGGACAAGGTTGCCTGTTTGCACAGGTCACCGGCAGGCATTCGACTGTCCACCTCTGTTTGATGTCCCTTCTTTGAAATCCGGCTTAGGCAAACCCGATAATCATACATTTCACCATGAAAAATCGCGGCCTCATCAAGAAACATCCATGTTTGCCCAGTACTGTCCGAACCTGTCGGATACAACTACAAAGCCCTGATTTCTCAGGGCTTTGTATCTTTTTCCGAACAACACCGGATTGTGAACTGGCGGAGGGAGAGGGATTTGAACCCCCGGACGAGTTTCCCCGTCAGCGGTTTTCAAGACCGCCGCCTTCAACCACTCGGCCATCCCTCCATGCCTGGTCCCGCACTCAAAGCTTTCTTGGCAACATTGCCAACAAAACAGCGACCAACCCGGGCCAAAGGATGGAATAATTAATCCGACATGATGCACTTGTCCAGGGAGGACTTTCCACAAGCCATTCTCCAGTTGAGCTTTCACGCTAACATGGGCGCGGTTCTCTTTGCTTTGGTTTCGGTTTCGGATAGAGAGTAACTCCACCAATCCTGCATTCATTTTTCAACACGACCTTTTTTCATGCTTCAAACAAAATGCACCTCTCGGGTTTCTCCCGCTCCATCACTTTTTTTGTCCATGATCGGCGTGAACATGATGGTGTTCATGTCCACCCTGGACATGAGCATCGTCAACGTGGCCCTGCCCAGCCTTGCCAGGCAGCTGAACACGGATTTCGCCACGGTTCAATGGGTGATCCTGAGCTACGTTCTGGTGGTTGCCGCGCTGTTGCTCCTGGTTTCCCGCCTGGGCGACATGTACGGCAAGAAAAGCATCTTTTCCTCGGGGCTGGCCCTTTTTACCCTGGGTTCCTTGTTTTGCGGACTGGCTCCGAATGTGGAGTGGCTGATCTTTTTCCGCGGTTTTCAAGGCATCGGCGCGGCCATGAGCCAAGCCCTGGGCATTGCCATTGTCACGGAAATCGCCCCCCCGTCCCGCCGAGGCCGGGCCATCGGGCTGATCGGCGCCACCGTGGCCATGGGGCTGGCCCTGGGTCCTTCCCTGGGCGGATTGATCATCGAATTCGTGGGCTGGCGGTGGATATTTCTGATCAACGTTCCTCTGGGAATTCTCGCCCAGTGGATCATTACCCGCCATATGCCCCCGCTTTTGCCGGTCAAATCAGGGCAGCGCTTTGACGTTCCCGGCGCCCTCCTGGCCGCCCTCACGTTAACCGCCTATTCCATGGGCATGACCATGGGCCAAAAGCACGGTTTTGACTCCAGCATGGTGATTGGATTTTTAACGGTGGCCCTGGGCGGACTGATCGCGTTCATCACTCTGGAACGTCGAACCGAACACCCCATGATCGATCTGACGATATTCGCCAACCCGCTGTTCAGCCTGAATCTGATTATGTCCGTATTGGTGTTCATCGCCCTGGCCGGGGGATTCATCATGCCCTTTTTCCTGCAAATGGCCCAAAATCGTTCCCCCAGCGAAGTTGGAGTATTGATGATGCTCATCCCTTTAAGCATGGGGCTGATGGCCCCGTTTTCCGGCGCCCTGTCCGACCGCTTCGGACCGCGGGAGCTGAGCCTGCTGGGACTGCTCATTGTCGCCGGAGGGTGTCTGGCCATCAGCACGCTGACCCTGGACAGCCCCTGGTGGGGGTTTGCCTTGCGCGTCATGCCCTTGGGATTGGGCATTGGACTGTTCCAGGCTCCAAACAACAGCGCCATAATGGGCGCCGTGCCCAGAGAGCGCCTGGGCGTAGCCTCTGGATTACTGAACTATTCAAGGGTATTTGGACAAACCACGGGCCTGCCCTTGGTCGGCACCATCTTCACCTTGTTCGTGGTCTCCATGACCATGGAAACCGTACGCATCGATCTGGACGCTGTTTCCCCGGAGGCATTGGTGGCCGGCGTCACCGGCGTCTACAGGGTGCAGGCGCTGTTCATTCTGGTGGCCTTTATCCTGGGTATTGTGGCCTGGATCATTGATCGTCGGTCCCATCCGGGCAAGCCCGGCACATAACTGTGAATTTGCATACGACCTTTCTCTCGACATGAACACGTCCACCGATATCTCCCCGCCGCAGGTCTTTCCCCACGTTCTCGTCGTCCATGCCTCGGCCGGAGCGGGCAAAACGTACAGCCTGAGTTTGCGATTTCTCCAGCTTTTGGCCTTGGCCAAAAAGCCCTCTCTGGAAGCCCTGCGCCACGTCATGGCCCTGACTTTCACCGTGGCTGCGGCCCAGGAAATGAAGTCCCGCATCGTCTCCTTTCTCAAGGATATCGCCCTGGAATCTGATCAGGGCAAGGTTCTGCACCAACTCAGCGGACTCGCGCCGGATATGGCCCGAAATTGGCTGGACTGCATCCTCGCTCATTTCCAAAGTTTCCAGGTCAAGACCATTGACAGCCTGCATTTTCAAATAGTTCAAGCCCTGGGCCGCAGAATGAACCTCTGGCCTGACCTGGAACCCAGTTTTGATCAAGCCAAATGGGCAACATTGATGCTTGATTCCCTGCTGGCCAGGACCAGCTGGAGCGATGCGCCGCAAACATCAAAACCGGATTTTTCGTCTTCGCTGCGCTCTCTCTGGGAGGAAATCTTCTCGGTCTATCTGCACCTGGAAATGCGCACCGGTGTTCGTTTTTTAAAATGGCTGGAAAATCAGGCCGCGCAGGTTTTCAGTGGGCTGGACCAACATTTGGGAGAGCTGCGGACAACCTCCCTGGCCACCCTGAATGCCCGGCAACTTGCATTCGAGAACGCCTGCCGGGAATTCTGCCTTGTTCTGGAACAACATGGTTTGGAAAACCATGTTGCCCGTTTCAAGCCCGCAACCCTCCTGACAGATCCTTTGCGCAGTATTGATTCCGCCTTTTATGCCAAGAACACGCCGCAAGATTTGTTCAAGAAGACCATGCGCCCCAGTCGCGAGACGGCTCTGGCCTGGGAGAAATATGAAAGCCTGTGCCGGGCAAGAAATGCCTTTGTGTTGGAAAAAGCCAGACTGCGCATGGACCCTTTGGCCCGGTTGCAGCATCTGCTGATCCAGGAGACGCAACGTCTGGGACGATCCCAGGGGCTGCTTCTGGGTGGCTGGTGGACCAGACTGATCCGCCAACACATGGCCGACAAGGACCTGCTTCTGGAGGCGGAAATGGTGCTCAACGCAAAATGGCGGCATATGCTCTTGGACGAATTCCAGGATACCAGCCGGGAACAATGGGAAGTGCTGCGCGAACTGGCCCTCGAAGCTCTGGCCCAAGGCGGCAGCCTGTTCTGCGTCGGCGACGTAAAACAGGCCATCTACGGATGGCGCGGCGGGGACTGGCGGCTATTTTTTGATCCCCTGACGCCTCAAACCTTCCCCAACGTCGAAGATCATGCCCGCTTGCATAAGACACTGCCACGCAACCGTCGTTCCTGCCCGGAAATCGTGGCCTTCAACAACGCCTGCTTCGCTTCCCTGGAAAATTGCGAAACAGCGCGCCGATTGGCCGCAACCATGATCAGCGGCAAGGACAAGGAGCACCCCCGGACGCTGCTTTCCCAATCCATCTCCAGGCTGTATGCCCAAGGAAAACAAAAGCCATGGAAACACTGCCCCGGCAATGTCCGCGTGACGACCCTCACGGCGCAATCCCTGGAGGAATACAAGGTAGCGGCCTTGGACGCGCTGCTTGAGGAAATCATGAGTTTGCGGGCCGCGGGCGAACCCCTGGACGATATCGCGGTCCTGCTCCGGACCAATGCCGAAGCCGGGGAATGCTCCAAGGCTCTTTTGGGACAGGGCATTCCCACAATCACCGAACAGAGCCTGCTCATCTTTGCTCATCCCCAAGTACGCGGCCTGCTGGCCCTGCTGGCCTGGCTGGACAACCCCGCGGACGACGCTGCCCTGTTCGCCCTGTGCAAAAGCCCTCTTTTGGCTCACGTCAACATCGATGCCACGATACCGGCATGCTTCCAGGGCAATGCTGACAACGGGAAACACGCTCCCGGCCGCCTTGTTCATGCACTGCGCCGGACCGATCCGGACACATGGTCCCGATATCTGCAGCCTTTTCTGGAATATGCCGGTTTTTCCAGCGCCTACGAAATTTTGTTGGCCGCGGTGACGCACTTCGGCCTGCGCAATATGCCCCTGGGTCAGTGGGCCTGGGTGGAAAAACTGCTGGAAGCGGCCTGGAGCGCGGAAGTGGCCGGCGCCGCCAGCATCGCCTCCTTTCTGGAATATTGGCGGGAAACCGGGCATAAATGCGTCGTGGGTCTGCCCGATCATGGACTGGAGGCGGTACGCGTGCTGACCATGCACAAGGCCAAGGGGTTGGAATTTTCACGCGTCATTCTCCCCCTTCTGGACTATGGTCCTAAAAACCGCAGCGATTATCATCTGTTGCACACAGCAAACGGCGAATCCTTTCTGGCCGCCTCGGCCAGGCCCAGGTCCGCGGAAGTGGCCGAGGCGGCTGACCTGGAGTTGGCCAAGACAATGGCCGAGGAACTGAATCTGCTCTATGTTGCCTTGACCAGGGCCAAGCACAATCTGCACCTTTTTTTGGCGGACATCCCCGACGTCAGGGGATCGCGGGCATCGGACTGGCTGCGGGTACTCATGACCGGACTGAGCGCGAATTGAGGTTGCCATCCGCATCCCATCATTTTCATTCCACATTCAATCCTTGAATATGCACCACTGATGTCCATTTTCCCCCGTCTTGCCTTGGCCTCACCGGACTGTTCAACCTGGAACGACGACGCTTTGCGCCGCATCCAGGGGGAACTGGCTCACCAGGCATTGGCTCTTTTGCAGCCGGGAGAAAACGCATCCAAAGATGTGCTGCGACGGCTGCGTCAGGCCAGGGCTTTACAAGGATTACATCACGCCCGGATCGAGCTGGAATCTCTAGCCAAAAGCATCGTCCGAGCCCTGCATCATCCCAAGATTGCCCCGTTTTTCGCTGAAAACGTTTTGGCCCTGGCCGAACAGGAAGTCGTGGTCCCGGGCAGGACCGCCGCATCCTCGCACCATGTGCTGCGCATGGACCGGGTGGTCCTGTTTCCGGACAAAACACTCTGGGTCTTGGATTTCAAGCTCGGCTCGGGAGACCCATCCCTGGATTGCGAACAGGTGTGTGGCTACCAGCAGCTGTTGTCCGGAATTTTTCAACGCCCGTGCCATGGGGCCTTGATCCATCTGGACACGGGACAGATGCAGGAATTGCCGCCCATGAACCTGGACCCCGCAACGGTTAAGCCGCAATCCGGGGATCCTTCTGGGGCCAACGACGCCTTCTTTCCAGAAGGCAATACCCATCCTTGCCCCATCCAGGTTTTTCCTCTGAAGGCCAATCTGTTGGCCCTGTTGAGCAAGGACCTTCTGCGGTTTTACGCCCCGGGCCAACCGCTGAACCTGACCGCCGTCCAGGTTCTTTTTCCCCATCGCCGCCCCAAAATCCATCTGCTGCACACCCTGGTCCAAGCCATCAACGCCCCCTTTCTGCCGCCTCGTTGCATGAGCTTGGAGGACTGGATCCTGCACCAAGCCTGTCTGAGCCTGGACGCACCGCCGGCTGTGGCCTCGTCCCTGGACCAAGCCTGGCTGCTGCACGGCCTGCAGGAAACCGGTTACGAGAATGAAAAGGAGGCTCCGGCGTGGCATCAATTTTTGCCCTGGGGCCTGCGCCTGGCCCAGGTCATGGAAGAGTTGGATTCGCATCAAGTCCGCGGCCGCAACCTGGACTCCCCTCCGGACGATCTGCCGCTTACGGCCAGGGACATGCTGGCCCGGCTGGGCTCCCTGCAGGCCGGCTTCCATGCCGCCTTGGAGGCCAACGACCTGTGGACCAAGGCAAGCCTGGCCCGTCATATCGCGCCTGAACAGCTGCGATGCCACGACCCGATGTATGTGTGCGGGTTGTTCGCCCTGACGCGAACCGAGGCGTCTCTGGTGGAAACCCTGTGGCGATCCGGCGCTCGGCTGTGGTGGCAGGCGGATCGCCCTTTGCCGGACCAGCTGGACCAATGGGTCAAAACCTGGCGAGCCCGCCTGGAGTGGATGGACGACCACAGCCAGAAGGCCCGTTTTGACCAGGACAGGACACCGCAAAAAACCTTTCTGGTGCAGGCCCATGACCTGCACTCCCAGCTACGGCATCTGGCCGCGAACATGTCTTCCTGGGATCCAGAGGAACATATCGCCGTGATCGTGCCTGATGCAACAATACTGCGACCTGTTTTGGCGCACCTGCCCTCAGCAGGCCAGGTGAACATCACCCTGGGGATGCCTTTGGCGCGCACCGGGCTGGGGGCGCTGTTGCATATCCTGGTGCGCACCACCCGGGACCGTCAGCTTTCCGGTATTGGTCCCCACCCTGAAAATCTCCTGTTTTTTTTGCAATCCCCTTGGGTGCGCCGGCTGTTGCCCGAGGGCATGATGGGCTGGCTGCGCCAAACCCTGGCCGAAAAAGGAAATGTCGCCCTTGTTGCCGAAGATTTGACCTGGATTTCCCTCCAGGCCCAAGAGCGCTTCACTGATATGGGCCATTTTTTGCCCGAGCTGGCCGGCCTTTTTTTCGAAGCCTTGGATCTGGAGTCGCTGTCCTCCTTGTGCAGCTATATAAAACGCCTGTTCAGGATCCTGCGCATCGACGACACGGCGCACGTGCCCCTGGAAATGCATGTGGCCCATGCCCTGTACACCCGGATACTCCCCGAACTGGAACATGCTTTGTGCAGCAGCCAGAACATGCCCGCCGGCTCCCTGTGGAGCGTCTTTTGGACCGCCTTGCAAGCCGAGCGGATCCCTTTCAGCGGTGAACCGCTAACCCCGTGGCAGGTCATGGGATTATTGGAAAGCAGGCTGCTGTGCTTCGACAAGGTGGTGGTCCTGGAATGCGTTGAAGGAACGCTGCCCACCGATCAAGTCCCCAACCCCCTGCTTCCGGAAGTCCTGCGGCCGGCCCTGGGACTGCCTCCTGGACACGCGGATGAACAGATCATTCGTCATCATTTTCAACGATTAATCGCTTCACCCCGGGAAGTGCACCTTTACAGCCGTCAGGGACTAGCCGCCGACCCCTTGGAGGGCCGAAAAATCCCCAGCCGGTATTGGGAACAGGCCCTGTGGAAGGAAGAAAAACATCAAGGCGTCCGGCTTGAGGACTCCATTATCAAAGTTTCCCTGGAACTGGATATGAGCGGCAAGCCGGTGAATGTTCCCACAAAGGAACAGTGGATGCCGCTGCTACGCGAGCGTTTGGCCGCCGGACTGAGCTTGTCCGCCCTGAATACCTACCTCTCCTGTCCGATTCGTTTTCTGTATGAACAGGTGGCCCGCTTTCCATCAAGGACATATGCGGCGCACGACCCTGGCCCGCAGGTCATGGGCGAATTGGCGCACAAGGTCCTGGAGAATCTCTTTCGGCCGCATCGTAATGCCTGCATAGTGCCCAGGGATCTTTTGCCGCAATTGACGCGAATATGGGACGATTGTGTTGCCGAAGGCTTGCGTGACGCGCCTTTGTCTCCCGCCTCCCGTTTTTTCCATGTCCGCCTGTTGCATGAACTGCTGAGCAATTATCTGCGCAAGGCCACTGATCCGGTCCGTCCGATCATGCTCGAAGAACCGGTGCAGCGTGCACTGCCGGGTACGGCCTGTTCCATTCTTTTGCGCGGTCGACTGGATCGGGTCGACCTTGACATGGAAACCAGACTGCCCTTGATCCTGGATTACAAAACCGGCGCGGCGCCGTTGAAACGGTCCCTGCCCGTGCATCATCTCTGGGAATTGAGTGAAACCTTGGAAAACGCTCCCTTGGATCAAGAATCGCTGATACTGGTCAAGGAAAAACTCCAGGATCTTCAACTCCCGGCCTATCTCTTTCTGCTTGGTCGCCCGGCCTTATCCGCTTTTTGGCTGCTCGGCGAATGGGAGCCCAAAAGGGCCTTTGTTGGCTTTCACATGAACGACAAAAAGGACATTCAAGGCTCTTTGGAGGACTTTTTAACCTGGCAGCGACAAGGACTGCCCGTGCTTATGGAATGGCTCGGCCGGCATATCCTGGAGTCCGCCCGATTTACTCCGGCTTGTCGTCCACTAAGTTGTGGCTTTTGTCCCTGGAGTCCGGTCTGTCCATGGACGAGTGGGTAAGCATGTCTGCAATCCAGGAGTGTTTTTTATGAATACCTATATTTTTCTGCCTCCCCTGGCGAAAATGACCGGCGGATTGGCCGTGCTCGTCCAGACGGCCCGACATCTGCACGCTTCCGGATTCCCGATCCGACTGGTGATCAGGGAAACCGGCAGGCCTGCTCTTTCTTCGGCCTTGCAACCATTGGCCCTGGCATGGGATGACTTGGAACTGGGCGGCAAAGATCTCTGGCTGGTCCCGGAAGGCTGGATCAACGCTTTGACGCCGGGCTTGAAGGCCGGCGCCCGGTGCATGGTGTACGTGCAAAACTGGGCCTACCTCTTTTCCTCCCTGTCAAAGGATCTGTCCTGGCATGATCTGCCCGTCTCGTTTCTGGCCGTGTCCCGCCCCGTGGCCTGGTTCATTCAACAGACCCTGGGCAGAAAGTGTCCTGTACTGCCTCCGGGAATTGATCGTGTTGTTTTTTCCAAACCGGAATCCAAGCCCTTGAAACCGCTGCAGGTGGCCTTCATGCCCCGCAAAAACAAGGCCTTGGCCAATCTGATTCGCTCCATCTGGGAGGCGAGGAACCCTGGTCAGGTGGACAAAGGACAGCTGGCTTGGATGGAAATCCATGGCCAGGATCAATCCGGCGTGGCCCGCATGATGCAAGAGGCTCATTTTTTTCTAGCCACCGGTTTTCCTGAAGGCTGCCCGCTGCCACCGTTGGAGGCCATGGCCTGCGGCTGCCTGCCCCTGGGCTTCACCGGTTTCGGCGGTTGGGAGTACATGACCCAGATTCGCCCGGATGCGTGGCGCCCCTGGTGGACCGTGCCGGAGAACCCTTGGGGGGGCAACGGATTCTGGGCTCCGGATGCGGACGCTTTGGCCGTTGCGCTGGCCTTGGAAGACGCTGTGAGGTTGGCAATACACTCCGGACCGGAATTGCAAGCGGCCTTGGATGCAGGACAACAGACGGCTGATGCTTTCAGCCTGGAACGCCAACGGGAAAAAATCGTCAGTTTGTGGTCCCACTGGTCGACTGGTGGATGATCAACTGTGAGCTTCCATGGTCTGCGCCAAGCGGTCAAGCTGTCGGCCGACGGGACTTTTTCTGGCAATTTCCCGTTCCACCTGAGTGATGCCTTTAAGCACCGTGGAATGTTTGCGGTTGAAGGCTTCGCCAATCTTATTCAAGGAAAGGTCGGTGTGTTTTCGGGCCAGATAAAAAATGGCGTTACGGGCCAGCACATTCTCCTTTTTACGGCTTTTTGCACGCAATTTTTCATCGGAAAGATTGAAGGATCGGCAAATAAAACGTGTAATTTTTGCCAAATCCGGCTTATGCAGGGATGAGGAATAATTCTGCAGGATTTCCATGGCCATGGTGTGGGAGATCTGTTGATTCAGGAGTCTGGCTTTCATCACAAGGTTCTGAAGGCAGCTTTCCAGGAGCCGCACATCGGTTTGAATGGAATTGGCGAACAGTTCGGTCACATCCCGGGGTATTTGGATCTGGTAGCTTTTGGCCTTGGCTTCCAATATGCGCACCCTGGTTTCGAAATCCGGCCTGTTGATGACGGCCATGAATCCGTCACAAAACTGGGAGGCAAGCTGGCTGTCCAGCTTGGGCAATTCCTTGGGCAAGAACGAACTGCTGAAAATGACTTTCTTTCCGGCGGCTCGCAAGACTTTGACAGTGGCCAACAGCTCTTCCTGGGTCTTTTCCTTGCCCTGCAAAAAATGAATGTCTTCCAGAAGCAGGACATCCACTGCGTCTCGAAATCCAGCCTTGAAGGTTTCCATTTCGCGGCGCTTCAACGCGATGATCATGCGGCAGGCAAACTCCTCCGCACTGAGATAGGCCACCCGGAGAGATCCGTTTCCGTTGCCGCTGGTGGAAAATTCCTGACCAATGGCCTGGAGCAGATGGGTTTTGCCCAATCCCGGAGCTGAACAGATGTAGCATTGATCCGTGACCAGCTGATGACGGCAAATGCTTCTGGCCGCGCTGAAGGCCAATTCATTGCTGGGGCCGACCACAAAATCTTGAAAGGAAAAACGCCAGTTGGCCTTGCTGGAAACGGTCTTGCTCGCCAGGTGCATCGGGACGGGCAACGCCAGAGGCAGGTATTGCCTTTCAAGGCGACGTGGTGCCGTGCATTTCTCCTGGGCTTGAGGACAGACCTCGCTGATGATGCGCAAGTCATAATCGCGTCCCGCCGCCTGCCGCAGGACTTGGGAAATGGTTTGCGCATAGTGGTTTTTGATCCAGGAAGCCACAAACCCGTTGGCTGCGGTCAGGGTCATGCAGGTGGCATCCATCTCGACCTTCAGCGGGGAAATCCAGACCCGGACGTGAGTTGGATTTATTGATTTTTCGAGAATTTCAAGAGTTTTTTTCCAAACAGCATTCATGGCAGCCGTGTTTACGTTCTTCACGCCGCCGAAACAAGTATGGAAAGCCGCCCTTTCCGAAGACCATCATTCATTTTTAAATAATATATAACATCCTATAGCAATTAATTATATTTTCCAACCTTTCCCTAACCCATTGAACTCTGAATGCAATCCTTGACCGGCTTCCAACCCCTGAACATTGCTGTATTCCGGTGGTCAAAAACTTGTGAAGCATTTTATGAATCACAACTAATTTTTAAAATACATAAAAAATCTTCAATTTACTTCAATAATCAAACAACCTGTTACATGATTTTTTTCTCCCCTGAATCATTGACGATTTTTTTAAAGCGAAACTTTAAAAATTAATATCGCCCCGTGGGGAGATATCGTTCCACCGGGGCCAAGCTGTCCATGAGAACAGGCATATCCCGCGGGATATCTCCCTGCCAGAGATGGGCCAAATGGCTGTTCAGTTCGTCTGTTGCGGCGATCATTTCCTGCTCGGCATTGGCTTTCAGGGCCACCAGAACAATATTTTGCACGGAGTAAGGATCCTCTGGATGGGTCACCGGAAAAAGCAGAACCCGAGGAAAGACGCTCTCCAGCGTGGCTAATTGTGCCCTTAAGAACCGTCCATTTTTTCCATGGATCGCGGAGATCAGGTTCATGATCAGTACGCCGTTTTTCGTCAAACTGGCGGACATGCGCGACGCGGCCTGCCTGGTGGTGAGCTGAAACGGGATAGAGTAGTGGGAGTTGAATGCATCCAGAATGATCAGGTCATAAGGCTGCTTGTGTTGATTCAGAAAACGACGGGCATCCTGGTGATGCACGCGAACCCTCTGATCCGGTTCAAAGGCAAAAAAGGATTTAGCCAGGTCGGTGAACCCGGGATCAATCTCCACCACGTCCAGTTCCATATCCGCCCGTGTGGACTGAAGATATTTTGGAAAGGAATACCCGCCTCCGCCGATCATCAGCACCCTTTGAAACCTTGGGGAAAAATGCTCCCCCAGGCGAAAAAAGCGGGTGTACGGCAAAACCAGCTCCACTGGATCGTCCAGGTACATGGCTGATTGAAACCAGCCCGGCCCGGTGGTCATGATGCGCATCCGCCGATCCGTGATCTCATCCTTGGCAGGGGCGACGATAATCCTGTTGTAGGGCGTGTCCACGTCAATCCAGCCAATGGCAACCAGGGCACGCTGATGGTACAGATGCATCCCCCCCCCGAGAACAAGAACCAGCAAAAGCAAAACTTTGGGCACCAACGCCGCCCTGGGTGCCAAAACAAGGGCCAAGGCGGTCATCAGCAGGCCCAAAAAAATAAGGATGGTCAGGCTCCCGAAAAAAGACAACAGCACAAAACCGGCCAGAAAAGTGCCCGCGATGCTGCCGATGGTGGACAGGGCGTACATCCGACCCACTGTGGCGCCGGAATATTCCAGACAAGACAGCTTCATTTTAACGGCATACGGAGCGATCATCCCCAACAGGATGCTCGCCGGTCCGAAAAGCAGGACCGTGGACAGCAAAACGCCGAGATGCAGGTTCAAAACGTGCTTCTGGAGCATGCGCAACAGCGGGGCCTGGACCAGGGCGGCCAGACCGATGGCCGCTCCCGCGGCCATGACAATCAGGGACAAAACGCGCAGAGTCGGCTTTTGGTCCGCGATCCGCCCGCCCCACCAATACCCCAGGCTGAGGGCTCCGAGGACCACGCCGATCAGGCCGGTCCAAACCACCAAAGATGTTCCCAGATACGGCGCCAAAATTCTGGAGCCGGTCAGCTCCAGAATCATCACCACGCCCCCGCAAAGGAAGACAGTCAATTCCAGCATGGCTTATCCCCTTGATCAGCGTTGAACTCACCGGGATGTTGGGGCGAGACTTCGGCAGAAAAACAAGGCTCGCGCAATCAAAACCTTGCTCCCTTCAGAAGACCGATTCTTCGCCCTGTGGCGGCGAATCAGGGATGCGTCCCGGGCGCAACGTGCCTTTCATGCCCCGGCGATTGAAGAAACAGGTGCTTCCTGGCATGTCTTTGGCCATTTTTTTGACCTCCGCGCACATGCTCGAGACTTCCAGGTGGTGTGAAAAATTTTTTTCCCCCAATTCCACGATGCCCAGGCTGATCGTAGCCAAAGGAAAACGTCGCTGGTTTCCGCTCCTGTCCGCAACCTCAATGGCCTGTCGCGCCAAGTCCCGGGGCTCGTAAAACTGGCAGATATTGGCGTCAAACTCCCTGATGATCCGCTCGGCCACCTTCTGGACTAGGTCCGAGGAAACAATGAACACGAAATCATCGCCGCCGATATGCCCGATCATGTTTCCCTTCCCGCAAATTTCCTCGACCGCAGTGCCTATTATCCTGGCAGTATACAGCAGGACGCGGTCGCCAACGGCAAACCCGTATTTATCGTTGAGCGCCTTGAAATTATCCAAGTCCACATAGGCCACGCTGACGTCCTGTTCTGCCGCTATGGCCTCGTTGATGGCCTTGATGATGGAATTATTTCCCGGCAACTGGGTCAGGGGATTGGCGTCCAGGGCCAGTTGACGCAGCCGTTCCAGTTCCATGACCACCTCGTGCAAATGGATGTGCGTGCGCACTCTGGCCAAAATTTCCGCTTCATTGAAGGGTTTGAGAATGTAGTCCACAGCCCCGGCGGCGAATCCGCTGACGATGTCCGCGCTGGTGTTCTTGGCGGTGATAAAAATTATGGGCGTTGCCTGAAATCGTGGGTTTTCTTTTAATCTGCGGCACAAGGAAAACCCGTCCATTTGGGGCATCATCACGTCCAGCAGAAAAATATCAGGCGTTTCCTCTTCTATGATTTCCAAGACTTCCTGACCTTTTTCCGCGGCCAGGACCTCGAATCCGGACCTGGACAAGATGTCCAGCAACAACTGCAAGTTGCTCGGCGAATCATCCGCAATAAGAACGGTATGCTTTTTCATGATGATCAAGACGATAAATGGTGATTAAAAATTCCACGCGGAGAAAAGCTCATCGGCCATAGCGCGCATTCCCGCGAGATCCACGTGTTCGCACCTGTCTTGCAAAGCGTGAAAGCATGCCCCGGCCTCCATCAGGCCGTGCCGGCAATACAGGTTATGCATTTCCTGTCCCAAGGCCGTTATCCTGGTCAAATTCCTGGCTTTCACGGCTTTGCGCAAGTCGTTCCAGTACATCACGGCGTCTTCGTTGTCATGCAGGCTGGAAATCTCCCGAAGACCTTGCTTGCTCAACTCAGCGGCAGGTGCAAGCTGATGCCCGTCCACTGCCTTGGGCAGGACCGCATAGAACCGGACCAGATCATCGATCAGGATCCGGATCTTCTCCCAATCCCGCAGCAACGCGGCCCTCTCCAAGCTGGCGGCGGTCTCGCCCAGTTGGGTCAAGGCCAGATTGCCGGCACTGCCTTTCAAGGCATGGCTGGCCATGGCTACCTGTTCATGATCTTTTGACGCCACGGCCTGTTCCAACCGCTTCAAAAGTACGGGCGTATGGGCCTGGAAAACGAGCATGGCCCGGGCATGAATGTCTTTTGGAAGACCTGCGTGACCAGGGTCGGCTCCAGGCAAAACCGGCTTTGGTTCGTCTGATTGTTTGCCGGCGAATTTTGCAACCATTGCCGCCAAGGCCGACAGCTGCACCGGCTTGGGCAAATATTCGTCCATGCCGGCATCCAGGCATTTTTGCCGGTCTGACCGCATGGCGTGCGCGGTCATGGCCACAATCGGAATTCGCGGCCAAAGGCGAGGGGCAAGCGGGTCGACTTGGCCATCCGGGGATGGATGATCGAGTTTCAGCTTTCCCGCCTCCTGATCTTTCGCCGTCGCCCTCTCGGATTCCCATTTTCTGATTTCCCTGGTGGCCTGGAACCCGTCCATCACCGGCATCTGGCAATCCATGAACACCAGATCATAGAGCTGGTCTTGCACCGCATGGACGGCTTCAGCGCCGTTGCCTGCAACGACCACGGTGCAGCCCAGTTCCTGAAGCATTCCCGAAGCAACTTCCTGGTTCACGGGATTGTCCTCCACCAGCAGAATCCTTGCGGCAAGGCGTTGCTGTTCATGCAGCCGCTTCTTCTGTCCGGCCTTGGCCTCGCTCAGGCTGTGTCGGGTGATCAGCTGCCGAGGCTCCTGGCCCTGGTCATGCTTGGCCAGGGAGGACAACGTATCAAACAGATCACCTTGGCGAACCGGCTTTAAAAGATAGGCGGAAAAACCGGCCTTCTCCAACTTTCTGGCGTCTCCCTTGCGGCCGATGGAGCTGAGCAGCACCAAATTGATCCCGGCCAGCAAGGGGTCCGCCTTGATCCGCTTGGCCAGCTCTTCCCCATCCATGCGGGGCATATGATAATCCAGCACAGCCACCTGAAAGGGACGGTTTTCGCATACGCCGCGCCGCAAGCACTCCAGGGCTTCCTCTCCTGAATGCGCGCTTTCATGGGCAATGCCCCATCCGCTGAGCAATTCGTTCAGAATTTCCAGATTGATGACGTTGTCGTCCACCAGCAACACGCGCAAGGCCGTGACGTCGGCATTCAAGACAACCCCCTCCGGACCCTGTTCAGCCAGGGGCAGTTCCAGCGTCACGACAAAGGTGGCGCCCAGACCCGAGCGGCTTTGAACCGTGATGCCGCCGTTCATCAAGGCAACAATCTGCCGAGAGATGGACAAACCCAATCCAGTGCCTCCGTACTTGCGGGTGGTGGATTGATCAGCCTGGGTAAAGGACTCGAAAATGGTCTGCAGCTTGTCCTTGGGGATGCCGATGCCCGTATCCTCCACACTGATGCGCAGACGGACGTTGCCATTGAATGCATTTTCGCAGTCCACTCCCAAAAAGACATGCCCTTTTTCCGTAAACTTGATGGCATTGCCCACGATATTCGTCAATACTTGGCGGATCCGGCCGGGATCGCCGACAAACCTGTCCGGGCAGGAAGGAGGATAACGGACAATGAATTCCAGACCCTTTTCCTCGCTGCGGGCGGCCAGAAGCTGGGCCAGCTCCTCCACCACCACGCGCAGATCAAAGGGGATGGGATCAATACTCAATCTACCCGCCTCGAGCTTGGAAAAATCAAGAATGTCGTTGATGATGGCCAGCAGAACCTCAGCCGATTTCTTGATGGTCTGCACGTAATGGTCTTGCTGATCAGACAGCTCGGTGCGGCTCAACAACTCGGCCATGCCGATCACACCGTTCATCGGAGTCCTGATCTCATGGCTCATATTGGCCACGAAATCGCTCTTGGCCAGATTGGCCGCTTCGGCCAATTCCTTGGCCTGACGCAATGCTTCCTCGGTCTTCAAGCGCTCTTCCACTTCCTCGCGCAGACTGCTCACCGCGGAACGCAGTTCGCTGGTGCGCTCCTTGACCCGCCTGTCCAAGACGACATGGGAATGTTTCAAGGCCCGCTGCGCCCGTTTGGCGGCCGTAACGTTGCGCACAATAACGATAAAAAGGCGCTCCCCGGCCACGAAGAGCGTGGACGCTGACAGTTCGATATCCTGTTTTTTCCCGTCAGGTCGCTGAATCAACGTTTGGAGACGAATTCTTGCCTCGTTGTCATACGGCGTGGATGCCGCCGCGGCATTGCGGCCGGATGCAATATTCGGCTGGGAAAGCAGCTGCATTTTGGATAAAAGGAGTTCTCCCGTGCTTTGCCCGAACAGTTCAAAGACGCTTTTTGTGGCAAAATCCCGTTCCGGAAAACCGAACATGTCTCTGGCCGCCGGATTGAACTGCTGCATGTACCAGTGCTGATCGAATACAATCAGGCCGTTGGCCATGTTCATGTAGATGGCGTTGAAAAAGACAAGATTTTCCTGCAGCTCCCGGGTGGCCGACTGAATCCGACCGTGCAACCCGGAAATCATTTCATCAAGCTGTCCGGCCATGCGCTGCATCGTGGTGGCCAGTTCCCCGATTTCATCATCGAACCGGACGTTCAGGGGTGCGTTGAACTCATGGCCCGCCACCCGCCTGGCGTATTCCGTCAGCTGGGTCAACGGCTGGGAAATCCGATTCATGAGAAAAAACGCCCCGCTGCTGCCCACAAGAAAAAAAAGGATGAACATGCCGTGCTGAAAGAGCAGTTTTTGCCATATGAACGCGGTGATACTGTCCAGATCCATACCTACATGCACCTCGCCGGCCAGGCCGGCGAGAATGGGATGATCAATGTTCAAGACCTTGCCCACGGAGGGGATGCGCATTTTTTGAACAACCACGTCATGATGAAGAATCCGGCCTGGTTTTAAATCATCATGCAGCCGCAGCAGTTCCTCGGGCACCCGGGGCGTAAACGTATGGGAAACGACGTCTCCCTGCGGGTCAAGAACGAACAGGTAGGAGACATTCTTGATCTCCAGATACTGGTCGATCACTGCTTGAACCGTGGCCGCATCCCGGCTGAGCAACAGCTCCGTGCTGGAACTGGCGATGCTTTTGGCAATGGCGATCCCCTTGCTCTCGTTTTCCAGCATCAGCTGACGATGCAGGGTCCAGCCGGAATAGATGGAAGAAACCATGGCCATGGCCCCGAAAATGATAATCATGGCCAGCAGCGTCTTGCGGAAGAGTCTCGGAAATCTCATGGCTGTTTCCATCTGGTCCAGTCGGAAAGCGGGACGAAACGCCCGCTTTGAACAGTGGAAAAATAGACCGTGTGCAATCCTTGGTGTTGCTCGGGGTCTAGAAAGATCGGCTCACCGATCCCCAGGTGAAAGAGAATGGAAGATTCACCAAAGGCGTCCTCCCTGTTTTTGCGGAAAGCTTCAAGCGACAATTGCTGCAGCATCTGAGTCAGCACCTTGGCATTCAACAGTCCTTCAAAGCTGGCGAAACTGTATTCCAAAGGGGTGTAAGGCTCCGGCGTTCGCTGTTGAGGAACGGAGCAGCGGCACTGGTCCATGATCCAGCGGTATTCCATGACGCCCCACAGGGAAAAATCCTCATAACTGGGCACGACCTGCGAATTGATCAAATTTTGCGTATAGTCCCGGCCTGTTCGTCGCCCTTCTTGCAACAGCAGATCCAGCATGCTTTCACTGCTCACAAAGGACAGGTTGGCCACGGGCACATCCCAGTCGGCCTCCCGGGCATCGCGAATAAAGGCGGCCGCGGCGGCATACGTGGCAACGCTGATCACCACCTCCGGCGCGGCGCGGCGCAGGATTTCCACCTGATCGCGCATGCTCTGCTCAAAATGAAATCCGCGCTGATAGGTGGCTTCCTCCACAAGAACCAGGGAACGGCGTTGCAGGGCGTGCCGCAGCCCTTCCCAGCCGCTGCGGCCATAGGCGTCCACCTGGTAGAGGATGGCGAAGCGCGTTTTGCCCAGATTTGCAAACTCGCGAACCAGGGCCTCCACCTCCTGACCGTAGGAAACGCGCATGTTGAACACGAACTGATCATAAGGCGGACGTCGCTGCGGCTCAGCCCCGGTGGCCGGGAAAAAAAGCAACATGTTTCGGTCTTCATAGACCTTGAGCAGCGGCAGGATCCTGGTCACAGTGGGCGTGCCCACATAGTTGAACAAAAGGTCCGCCCGGTCCTCCTCCACCAGCCTGACGGTATTCTCCAGCGTGGTCGCGGGGTCGTAGGCATCGTCGTAGGCGATGAACCGGATCGGACGGCCGTTGATGCCGCCGGTGCGGTTGACATGGTCGAAATACGCTGCCGCGCCTCTATACAACTCGATGCCCAGGGCCTTGATCGGACCGCTGAAGGCGCCGGACATGCCCACGCGCAGAGGCTCCTCGGCCATGCCGCGTCCCGTGCAGGCAAAAAAGGCCAGCAGCAACATCCCAAAAAATCTGCACATGTTCATGGCGCATCCTCTGCCCGTTCATCCAGCAAGCGCTGGATCACCGGAGTACGGAGATATCAATGTCAAACTGGCCGGCCAAACGTCGTGCTCCAACGCCAAAAACGAATTCCGGCGCGACAAACGTTCGCAAAGCGTGAACATCCGACGGCAACATGCAAGCTCCCTGGTGTTTTCAGTGGTGAACGGCCTATCCCAAAAAAAGCCCAACGTTCAAAGCGTAGTACGGCACATCGGTTATGACCGGTCTTCTGCTGGAATACATGAAAAAGGATACGTCAAAACAAACCAGGAATCCATCATGACGGCCAGATCCCGAACACGAAGAGTTGCCTAGGCCCAAACGTTTATGGCATTTTCCCCGGTAATCTTTTATTCATGCAAGAAGGCACCATGACTGAACACCAGCAGAGAGGCGTAATTTTTGATCTGGACGGCACGCTTTTGAACACGCTCGAGGATTTGGCCGAATCCATGAACATCGTTCTTTCCCAAATGGGCTGGTCAACGCACCCCACGGAGGCCTACCGTAAATTCGTGGGCAACGGCATGGACATGCTGGTCCAGCGGGCGCTTCCTGAAAAGCATCGCCAAAAGTCCACCGCGACCGAATGTCTTCGGGCCATGCGCAGGGAATACGCACGGCGTTGGGCCAAGACGACCCGTCCCTACTCCGGAATAACCGCCCTTCTGGATCAGCTTGCATCGCAGCAGTGTCCCATGGCCGTATTGTCCAATAAACCAGACGACGCCACCCAGGAAATGGTCAAACATTTTTTCCCGCGGGTCGATTTCCACGGCATTGCCGGCGCCCAGACGGGCAAACCCAAAAAGCCTGATCCTGCCATGGCACTACAACTTTCTGAAATAATGGGTCTTTCTCCCGGAGCCACACTTTTTCTTGGGGATTCAAACACGGACATACAAACGGCCAGAGCGGCCGGAATGGTTGCCCTGGGCGCGGGCTGGGGATTCAGGGGACCAGCCGAACTGCTGGACGCCGGTGCCGCAGAGGTTCTGGATGCACCTTTGAAGTTGCTCAACTGGCTGGAATAAAGCAAAATACGGATGGCCACCCTACCGCTCAGGTATCGGAAACGCGTGACAACTTGTTTTTGCCCATTTTTTCCATCTCCTCCTGGCGAAGAGCACGGCGCAAGACTTTGCCCACCAGAGTCTTGGGCAGTTCCGGGCGGAATTCCACCCGCCGCGGTATCTTGTACTTGGCCAACCGTTGAGCACAAAATTCAATAATCTCAACAGGCTCAACAACCTCTCCATCCTTGGGCACAATGAAGGCCTTGACGATCTCCCCGCGGGTCGGGTGGGGAATGCCCACAGCCACGGCCTCCTTGACCTTGGGATGTTCGTAGAGGACTTCATCCACATCCCGCGGATAGATATTATAGCCACCGGAAATGATCATGTCCTTTTTCCTGTCCACAATAAAGCAAAAGCCGTCAGCATCCATATAGGCGATGTCGCCTGTATACAGCCAGGTGTTGCGGATCGCACTGGCGGTTTCATCCGGCCTGTTCCAATAGCCGAGCATCACTTGGGGTCCGCGAATGACCAATTCGCCCATCTTGCCCGTGGGCACGGGTACAGCGCCCCCTTCCAGCTCTACAATCGCGGCTTCCGTGCCCGGCATGGGAATCCCGATGGAGCCTGGCTTGCGCTGCCCCTTCAGCGGGTTTAAATGCGTCACCGGCGAGGCCTCGGTAAGTCCGTATCCTTCAATGATTTCCGCGTTGGTGATCTTTTCAAACTTGTTCATCACCTCCACCGGCAAAGGCGCGGATCCGGAAATACAATAATCAATGGAGGAGAGTTGATAGTCCTTGAGCTTTTTGTGTTGCAGCATGGCCACAAAAATTGCCGGAACCGCGGGAAAAATCGTTGGCTTGGATTTCTGCACGGATTTGAGCAGATCATCCACCACAAGCCGGGGAAAAGGAATAATCGTCGCGGCCAAGGCAACGGACAAATTAATACATACGGTCAGGCCGAAAATATGAAAAAATGGCAAGACAGCCAACAAAGTATGATGTTTCGTCTTTAATTCCGGGAGCATGGCCAGGCATTGCTGAACATTGGCGGTCAAATTGAAATGGCTGAGCATCACTCCCTTGGGCACTCCGGTGGTTCCGCCGGTATATTGAAGCATGGCCAATTCCTGACGGGGATCACTCACGGCGTGCGTATGGATCTCTTTGCCTTTGACCACTTCCCGCCACCGCAGGATATTTTCATCCTCAAACGGGACATCCGTTCCCATTTTTTGTTTCCAGGCCTTGAGACGAAAGAGTTGCCGCAAGGGAAAAGCCAGCGCGTCGGCGATGCTGGTGACGATAATTTTTCTGAACCGCGCTTGTGTCCGGATTTCCTTGATTTTCGGCCAAAGCAAATCCAAGGTGATCAAAAACTCGGCCCCGCTGTCCGAAATCTGTTCCCGCAATTCCTTTTCCATATACAAAGGGTTCATCATTACCAGAACCCCGCCCGCCTTGAGCGCTCCGAAAAAGGTGATCAACGTCTGCGGCAGGTTGGGCAGCAGGACGGCTACCCGAGCCCCTGGACGCAACCCCAGGCGGCGCAGATTCGCTGCGACCACTCCGGTCAAGCGGTCAAATTCCGCATAAGTCATGGACCAGTTTTTGAAGACAATGGCCTTGCGTTTTGGAAAATTTTTCGCCGCGTTGGCCAAAAAATCAGGAATGGACGAGACTTGAGGTTCGAAGTGCAAGGGGGTTTCGGGACCATAGAATTTTGTCCAGGCCCTGGGCGCCTCTATCATGCGACAACCTCGCTTTTTTTGAAATGATCGACCGAACGGGCAGTATTATTTTGAAACAACGCTTTTGTCCAGAAAATCGTGACGATTGTGGTACGCCTGACGCCGCAGGCCAGGTGCATCCCCTGGATTCCCGGTTGCCATTCCCTGAACTCTCTTGTAGAAAAAAATGTTTTCCAGGCGTCACTCCGATTTCCAGTCCATGCCTGTTTTAGCTGTCGTTTGCCATCCAAATTTTCCAAAAATATTGTAAGCAGCCACGCAATGCCCAAACGAACCGACTTGCGCCGCATTCTGCTCATCGGCTCCGGCCCCATTGTCATCGGCCAGGCCTGCGAGTTCGACTATTCCGGCACCCAAGCCCTCAAGGCCCTGAAAGAGGAAGGGTACGAAGTGATTCTGGTCAATTCCAATCCGGCCACGATCATGACCGACCCGGAACTGGCCGACAGAACCTACATCGAATCTATCGACCCTGATGTCGTGGCCCGGATCATCGCCCGGGAACGACCGGACGCCCTGCTTCCGACCCTGGGCGGCCAGACCGGCCTGAACACAGCCGTGGCCCTGGCCGAGTCCGGCGTGCTGGACCAGTTCGCCGTGGAACTGATCGGCGCATCCCTGCCCGCCATCCGCAAGGCCGAAAGCCGCGAGGAATTCCGACAGGCCATGCACAACATCGGTCTCCAGGTCCCCAAGAGCATCATCGTACGCACCATGGCCCAGGTCCGCGACGCCTGCCAAGAAATGGACTTTCCGGTGATCGTTCGTCCTGCCTTCACCCTGGGCGGAACGGGCGGCGGCGTGGCCTACAACCAGGAGGATCTGGAATCCCTGGCCTCGCAGGGGCTTGACGCCAGCCTGAAAAGCGAGGTCATGCTGGAACAGTCCATCCTGGGATGGAAAGAGTTCGAGCTGGAGGTCATGCGGGACAGGAACGACAACTGCGTGATCATCTGTTCCATCGAAAACCTGGACCCCATGGGCGTGCATACCGGCGACTCGGTGACCGTGGCCCCGGCCCAGACACTGACCGATGTCGAATACCAATGTATGCGCAATGCTTCCCTGGACATCATGCGCGAAATCGGCGTGGAAACCGGCGGCTCCAATGTCCAGTTCGCGGTCAATCCCATGAACGGCGACCTGATGGTCATTGAGATGAACCCGCGCGTATCCCGTTCCTCGGCACTGGCTTCCAAGGCCACAGGTTTTCCCATTGCCAAGATCGCGGCCAAGCTCGCCGTGGGATACACCCTGGACGAACTGCCCAACGACATCACCCGGGAAACCATGGCCTCCTTTGAACCGGCCATTGACTACTGCGTGATCAAGATTCCCAGGTTCACCTTCGAGAAATTCCCCGGTTCCCAGGACTTCCTGACCACGTCCATGAAAAGCGTGGGCGAAACCATGGCCATAGGCCGGACCTTCAAGGAAGCCCTGCAAAAGGGCCTGCGCTCCCTGGAAGTGGGCGTCGCCGGACTGAGCCTTGATCTTTGCGCAAACGTACCGGACAGTGAAACCATTCTGGCCGGGCTGCGTCGCCCCCATTCCAAGCGGCTGTTCGTCCTGCGCCAGGCCCTGGTGGCCGGCCTGCCCGAACAGGACATCTGCCGGGCCACGGGCATTGATCCCTGGTTTGTCCGCCAGCTCGCTGAAATTGTGGCCTTTGAGGACGAACTGAAGACCTTTGCACTCACTGAAAGCCTGTCCGCCGACAATCCCAAACTGCCTGTCATCCTGCGCCGGGCCAAGGAACTGGGATTTTCGGACGTGCAATTGGCTGCGGCCTGGCAACGAAGCGAGGCCGATATCCGCCTCTTACGCGAAACCCTGGCCGTCCTGCCCGTTTACAAGCTGGTGGACACCTGCGCGGCTGAATTCGAGGCCTACACGCCCTACTATTACTCCACTTATGAACAGGAAACCGAAACCAGGGCCAGCGACCGTCGCAAGGTGATCATCCTGGGCGGCGGACCCAACCGCATCGGCCAAGGCATTGAGTTTGATTACTGTTGCGTCCATGCCTCCTACGCGCTTCGGGAAATGGGCGTGGAATCCATCATGGTCAACTCCAACCCGGAAACCGTGAGCACGGACTACGACACCTCGGATCGGCTGTACTTCGAACCGCTGACCTTCGAGGACGTGCTGAACATCGTGGAAACGGAGCATCCCGAAGGGATCATCGTTCAGTTCGGAGGCCAGACCCCTTTGAATCTGGCCGTTCCCCTGATGCGCGCCGGCGTGCCCATTTTGGGCACGTCCCCGGACAGCATTGACCGGGCCGAGGACCGGGAGCAATTCCAGGCCTTGCTGCACAAGCTTGGCTTGCGCCAGCCTGAAAACGGCATGGCCATGAATCCTGAAGAAGCCATCCATATCGCCGCGCGCATCGGCTACCCCGTCGTGGTGCGTCCCTCCTATGTCCTTGGCGGACGAGCCATGGAAATCGTGCATGATGAATCCGAATTGCGCTTGTACTTTGACGACGCGGCCCAGGTCCGACCAGGCCATCCGATCCTCATCGACAAATTCTTGCAGCACGCCGTTGAGGTGGACGTGGACGCCTTGAGCGACGGCAACAACACTTTCGTGGCCGGAATCATGGAACACATCGAGGAAGCAGGCATCCATTCCGGAGACTCGGCCTGCGTATTGCCGCCGCACACCCTGCCTTTTGACATCATCGAAGAAATCCGACGCCAGACAGCGGCTCTGGCCGCCGAATTGGGCGTGATCGGCCTGATGAACATCCAGTATGCCGTCAGGGGCAAAACCATCTTCATTCTGGAAGTCAATCCCCGGGCCTCGCGCACCGTGCCCTTTGTGAGCAAGGCCACGGGCCTGCCCCTGGCCAAGCTGGCCACCCGGCTGATGCTTGGAGAACGCCTGCAGGACCTGAACATCCCAATCCAAGCACCATTGAATCATGTTTCGGTCAAGGAGGCTGTCTTTCCTTTCCGCCGTTTCCCCGGCGTGGACATCCTGTTGGGACCAGAAATGCGCTCCACTGGTGAAGTCATGGGCATTGACCACACTTTCGGTCTGGCCTTCATGAAAAGCCAGCTCGCGGCGGGCCAGCGTTTGCCCGAATCCGGCTCGGTGTTCATCTCAGTCAATGATCAGGACAAGCCGGAACTGCTTTCAGCTGCAAAAATCTTCGCGGACTTGGGCTTCAAAATCCTGGCCACCAGAGGCACTGCGGAGTATCTGCAGGATAACGGCCTGTCCCCTGAACTGGTGTTCAAAGTCCATGAGGGACGTCCCCATGTGGTGGATCACATCAAAAACAAGGCCATTCACCTGGTGATCAACACATCCTCGGGCCAGAAGACCGTCCGGGATTCATCGGCCATTCGTCAGACAACATTGCTGTACGGAATTCCTTATACCACCACCGTGGCCGGGGCCAAGGCCATGGCCATGGCCGTCAAGGAGCAGAAGGGCCGAGGACTGAAGGTCAAGAGCTTGCAAGAATATCATGAACAGGGTTGAGAATTGCCGGTGGGAAGGAGAAACGTTTCCAGGATGAGGAACAAGGCATGAAACGTGAATATTGCGGTCTAGTAGGCATCTCCGGGCATCCCGAAGCGGCGCGGATGACCTATTTCGGCTTGTACGCCCTGCAGCACCGGGGCCAGGAAAGCGCTGGAATCGTCACCTGGGACGGGAACAAGCTTCGGGAGCAACGGGGCATGGGCCTGGTGGCCGACGTGTTCAACGAACGTCATCTGGGCAAAGAGCTCAAGGGATCCACAGCCTTGGGCCACATCCGCTATTCCACCACCGGGGCGTCGTTGATCCGCAATGCCCAACCATTCATGGTTCGCTTCAGGGATTATCGTCTGGCCATCGGACACAACGGCAATCTGGTCAATGCCCAGGTCTTGCGCCGCGAATTGGAAGGCCAGGGATCCATTTTTCAGACCACCATGGACAGCGAAGTGATCGTGCATTTGATCGCCCGCAACCTGAACGGAA
Organism: Desulfonatronum sp.; assembly: GCA_011049455.1. Taxonomy (GTDB): domain Bacteria; phylum Desulfobacterota; class Desulfovibrionia; order Desulfovibrionales; family Desulfonatronaceae; genus Desulfonatronum. The sequence goes on from DSBL01000057.1 coordinate 50,187, forward strand.
AGAGCCTGGAAGAAGCCATTGCCGCAGCCTGTTCCCGCATTCAAGGGGCCTATTCCCTGATCATATTGGCCAACAACAAGCTCATCGCCCTGCGCGATCCGCTGGGTTTTCGTCCCCTGTCCCTGGGCCGAATGGGCGACGTCTACGTGGTGGCTTCGGAGACCTGCGCCTTTGACTTGTTGGAGGCCGAGTACCTGCGCTGCGTCGAACCCGGCGAAATGGTGGTCATTGAAGACCGCTGCCTGGCCAGTACCCGTTTCGCTCCACAGGTTCCTGCCAAATCCTGTATTTTTGAACTGATCTATTTCGCCCGCCCCGATTCCCTGGTCTTTGGCAAGGAAGTCTATTCCACCCGCAAGAAAATGGGGGTCATGCTGGCCCAGGAAGCCCCGGTGCAAGGCGACTACATCATGCCTTTCCCGGACTCGGGGATGTACGCGGCCGTCGGCTATGCCCAGGCCTCGAACCTGCCCTTCGAGCTGGCCATGATTCGCAATCACTATATCGGGCGGACATTCATCCAACCCTCCCAGGACATGCGGGACTTCGGGGTGCGGGTCAAGCTCAATCCCGTCCGCTCGTTGATCAAAGACAAACGATTCGTGATTGTTGAAGATTCCATTGTGCGCGGCACCACCATCCGGACCAGGGTCAAGAAACTGCGGGAGCTGGGGGCGCGGGAGATCCATATGCGGGTCAGCTGTCCACCCATCCGTCACCCCTGTTTTTTCGGTATTGACTTTTCCTCCAAGGGAGAATTGATCGCCGCGAACAATAGCGTGGCCGACATCGCCCGGTATATCGGCCTGGACAGCCTGCACTACCTGAGCATCGAGGGACTTTTGGCCGCCACTGGCGGCGACAACGGATATTGTCTGGCCTGTTTTGACGGCAATTATCCCGTTCCTCCGTCCGGACAGTGCTTTAAAATGTGTTTGGAGGATAGAACCTCCGAATAACATTGGACGTACATGATTGACAGGTAGCTGACAGGAGCAGCTTCTTGCAAACGCTGACGACCCGAACGCCATGACCCAGAATGCCGCCTTTAAAGAAACCCCGCCCGTCGATTGGCTGACCGTGGGCCGCGAGGTCTTGGACATAGAAATCGCAGGCTTGAGCGCTGTCCGCGATCAGTTGGGGCATGGATTTGTGGATGCCGTCCAGACCCTGGCCGCTTGCCAGGGCCGGGTGGTGGTCACGGGAATCGGCAAGTCCGGACTGGTGGGCCGTAAGATCGCCGCAACCTTCAGCAGCACGGGGACCCCGTCTTTTTTTCTGCACCCAGTGGAGGGCGCTCACGGCGACCTGGGCATGATCCGACAGGAGGACGTCGTCCTGGCCATCTCCAACAGCGGGGAAACCGACGAACTGAATGCCGTTTTGCCCACCATGCGCTCCCTGGGCTTGTGCATACTGGGCATAACCAAAAACGAGCGCTCCACCATGGCCGGTCTGTGCGACGTCGTCCTCAAGGTGCATGTCCCCAGAGAGGCTTGTCCGTTCGGCTTGGCGCCCACGGCCAGCACGACGGCGATTTTAGCTGTGGGAGACGCTCTGGCGGTCTGTTTGATCCGCTGGAAACGTTTCGACGCCCGAGATTTTCGACGTTGCCATCCCGGAGGGATCTTGGGACAACGTCTGCGTCTGTCCATCAAGGACGTGATGCACCGGGAAAGCATCCCCAAGGTTGGCCACGACGCCCCTGTTTCCCTGGCACTAGACGTGCTCAATCAGGGAGGTCTCGGCACCGTGGCCGTGGTCGACGCTGTCGGCGCACTGATCGGCATTCTTACGGACGGGGATGTGCGTCGCCTGGTATGTCAGGGCCTTCTGGACCCGGGCGTGCCGGTTGACCAAGTAATGACTCGAAGACCCCGCTGCATACGTCCGGAACAGTCAGCGGCCTCGGCCCTGGACATCATGGAGGTCGCGGCGATCACCGTGCTGCCGGTGGTGGATGAGCGCAACACCCTCTTGGGCATGGTTCATCTGCATGACCTGCTGGGCAAAGGTCGAGTCAAATTCTCCGATTAAGCGTCTTTTTCAACCATGAATGATCCCGACATCTGCGTCCAGTGCGGGGCAATGCACGCCACTTGCTGTCAAATCTCCCCGGGACGAGAAGAATCGTGCTTTCCCTTGAGTCTTGAAGAACGGCGAAAACTGGAACGTTGTGGAGTTTTCATTTCCGGACCTCGCTTTGCGTTGAGCTCCAATTCCAAAACATTTCTGCGCCATCTGCGCCGGCTGTTTCCACAAGATGCCCTCGCCCTTCACCGCCTGTTTCCCCTGGATGCATCACACCATCGCCTCGCCCTCACACCCCGGGGACACTGTGTTTTTTTGGGCGCTACGGGTTGCATGATGCGTATGGAAGATCGACCGTATTATTGCCGGCTGTATCCATTTTGGTTCATCGGAAAACGGCTTTCCGGATTTGCATCATCCGCATGTCTTGCTGTACAATGTTCTCCCTCGCTCACGGGCTTGTGTTCCCTTTTCAACACCAGCGAATCAGCGTTGTGGGATTTATACACGCGGCTCCGTGTTGCGTGGGGAATTGATCACCATGTGGAGATGTAAACACAATTTTTGACGGGGATTTGATTTTTCCCGTGAATCCAACAAGACTTTGCGCACTCATGCATTGACACGGGCAGATGTTCAAACATGTCCAACTGTAACCATTAATCGCTCGACAAGTACATGAAGAAAATTCTTCTTTGCGGCATCATCATTCTCTTTTCCTGCATTCTGATCGGCGCAGCCGGTGTCGCGGGGCTGTATTTCTGGGCGGCCAGGGATTTGCCCAGCTTCAAGAACATCACGGACTATAACCCGTCCTTGGTCACCACCGTCCTGGCCAGGGACGGGCAGGTTTTGGGCTATTTTTACAAGGAACGTCGATTCCTGGTAGAGGCCAAGGACCTTCCCCAGGAAGTCATCCGGGCGTTTTTGGCAGCCGAGGACAGCGGTTTTTATTATCATGAAGGCATCGACATCACAGGCATTCTTCGTTCCCTGATCCGCAACATCCAGGCCCGGGGCATTGTCCAGGGAGGCAGCACCATCACCCAGCAGGTCATCAAGTCACTGCTGCTGACGCCGGAACGCAGCTATGAACGCAAGCTCAAAGAGGCTATCCTGGCGTATCGCTTGGAAGGTTCCCTGAGCAAGGACGAAATTCTGACCATCTACCTGAATCAGATTTTTTTCGGAGCCGGCGCCTACGGCATAGAAGCCGCGGCGCGGACCTATTTCAACAAGCACGCCCAAGAACTGGATCTGGCCGAAGCAGCTCTTTTGGCCGGCCTGCCCAAGGCGCCGACGAACAACAATCCATTTCGCAATCCCTTGGCTGCCCAAGCCAGGCAGGCCTATGTCCTGGAACGCCTTCTGGCATTGGGCTGGATATCCCCGGAAGAGCATCAGGCCGCCCTGGAACAGCCGCTGGAGTATGCCAGCAAAAGCGATCCTTCCTGGCAACAGGGTGCTTGGTATCTTGAGGATATTCGTCGTGAGCTGATTGATCGTTTTGGCGAGCACAAGGTCTACACAGGAGGACTCAAGGTCCAGTCGGCCGTGGACCTTGACCATCAAACGGCGGCGGAACAAGCATTGCGCAATCAACTGGTTTCTTTGGGCAAGCGGCAGGGCTGGCGCGGTCCGCTGAAACATCTTTTGCCTGCGGAAGCAGAAGCGTTTTTGTCGTCCCAATCCGTTGATCCGGCTGCTGCTCTTTCCGGGCAATGGATTCAAGTGCTCGTGGACGCCGTCCGGGAAAACGGCGCGGATATCCGCTTCAGCCGGTTTCACGGCACCATGGATGTCCGGACCATGGCCTGGGCGCGGCCTCCCGACCCGGCCAGGGCTCCGGAAGACGTGCCTCCTGTGAGTGACGCCAGGCGCGTGCTGCAGGCCGGGGACGTGGTTTGGGCTTCCGTGCTTGCTGATCCTGAAGACGAAACAACGGCAGCGATACTGGAAATGACCGATGCGGAAAGCATAGCGCAAGCCTTTGCACACTCGACCTGGAATATGGCGCTGGAACAGGAACCCGAGGTCGAAGGAGCCCTGGTTTCCATTGACCCGCATACAGGGGACGTCCTCGCCATGGTGGGCGGTTACAGTTTCCACCGCAGCCATTTCAACAGAGCCACCCAGGCCAAGCGTCAGCCCGGGTCGACTTTCAAGCCCATTGTCTATTCAGCGGCGCTGGACAATGGTTTTACGGCCGCCTCCATCCTGATGGACGCGCCCATCGTGTACACCGACTACTCCACCAGGACCACCTGGAAGCCGGAAAATTTCGAGGGAAGATTTCATGGACCGACCATGCTGCGCACCGCCCTGGTCAAGTCCCGCAATCTGGTGACCATCCGCGTGGCCCAATCCGTGGGCATTCCCCAGATCATAGAACGGGCGAAGCTTTTGGGTCTGGATGAAGATTTTCCGCCCGATCTGTCAGTCAGCCTTGGTTCGGTTCCCGTCAGCCTGATCAATCTCTGCCAAGCCTTTTCCGCCTTTGCCAGAGACGGCTCCACCGTTGTGCCTCGGACAATTCTCTCCGTGCATACCGCTTGGGGCGATCCCCTGCTGGAAAACGACGTGCATGCAACGCCGGCTGTTTCTCCGCAAAACGCATACATCATCACAAACATGCTGCAAGATGCCGTTCAGAACGGCACCGGTGCGCGGGCCAAGGCCTTGGGCCGTCCCGTGGCCGGAAAAACAGGAACATCCAACAATGAACACGATGCCTGGTTTGTCGGATATTCACCCTATCTGCTGACCGGAGTTTATGTGGGCTTTGATCAGCTTGCTCCTTTGGGCCGGTTGGAAACAGGTGCCCGTGCGGCCCTGCCCGCTTGGCTCGCCTACCGCCAGGAAGTGGAACAGCTCTATCCCGCGCAGAATTTTTCTCCGCCTCCGGGTGTGATCATGGCCAGAATCGACGCCCAAAGCGGTCTTTTGGCCGGACCGGGCTGGGAAGGAGAAACCTATCTTCTGCCTTTCAAATCAGGCACTCAACCCCTGCAGTTGGCCAGCACGAACAAGGATGCGTCGCCTCAAGGTCTCAGCTCGGAAGAAGAATTGTTGCGGCAGATTTTTTAAGGTATCTTCGCGCATTGCATCCACGATCAGGCTTTTGAAGCGTTACCCTTAAACCAACGAGGCCTTTCTCGCCAAGGAGCGTCAATCCTATGAGCATTGAGATTGCAAAATCCTTCATCAAAGCGACCACCGAGGTCCTTTCCACCATGGCCATGATTTTCCCGGTCGCCGGGAAGCCTTATGTGAAGAAGGACAACACGGCCCAAGGGGATGTCACCGGCGTGATCGGATTGACAGGAGACAGGCAAGGGACCATTTCCGTGACCTTCACCCAGCAATGCGCACTGGCCGTGGTCAAAAACATGCTTGGGAACGACATCCAGGACATTCTTCAGGACACCAGGGACGCAGTGGGTGAAATCACGAATATGATTTCAGGCAAAACCAGACAGCTTCTGGCCCAGACCGGGCTGACCATCCTGTCGGCCACACCCTCGGTGATCATGGGCAAGGATCATTCCGTATACCACATTTCCTCGGAGCCGATCATCGCCATTCCTTTTTCGACGGATTTCGGCGATTTTACAGTGGAATTTTGTTTCCAGTGATTCCAGCGAGTTGCTGTACCCGATCAATCTCAACCGTTTTTTGTCTTTTTTCCAAGATCTCTTTGTTGCAGCTTGTCGAATACTGACGCAGGCCCATGACCAGCCAATCCAGCACCAAAAGCGGGGAGACCTGGGCCACGAGCGCCTGTTCGGCCTGAATCAAACGTAGATCCATGTTCCGCCAAGCATGTGGAGCCCCGAGTCCGTAAAAAAAGGTCGCCAGGCCTTCCCTCGGCGAATGCTGCATCGCCGCGATCAAACTGCTTCGGCACTCATGGATCAGCCCTGCAGCCAAAGATTTGTCGATCCGGGGCTTGGCCATGGTCATGGCAAACCAACCTTTCCCTGTTCTCAAAAAATCCTCCAGGGCCGCAAGCCATTGAGCAACCCCGGGGACATTTTCTTTTTCGTCATCCCCTGAAGACGCCTTTCTGCAAGAAGAAAACCATCCCAAAGTCAGCACCCAGCTCCGGGAAACCAGGGTTGGCAAAAGCCGCTCCCTTTGCGGGGCAAGCAGGACGAAATGATTATACGCGTCCATGTCTTCCATGGATTTGAGCAGCGCGTTGGCCGCTTCCACCGTCAGTTCCTGGGCCTCTCCAAGGACGATGATTCGTCTACCACCCGCCTGCCGAGGAGCCTGGCCAAGCAGCGGACGCAAATCCCGCACAGCGTCAATGCCGATCCGACCCTCGCGGCCGTCCAGGTAATGCATATCCGTGAACTCCCCCTGCGCGATCCAGCGGCAAACAGAACAGGTGCGGCAGGGCTTCTGCGTCGCAGTGCAATTCAGGGCCGCGGCCCAGTACTTCGCGATCGTGGCCCGCTCCTCAGTTCTTCCGCCCTCCAGAAGAAGCACCCTGGGCGGTTGCAACAGCAAACGCCCCAGATAATCCAAGAGCCTTTCCTGGCGCGGGATAAACAAACAGTCATCAATCATGGAAGCCGATCACTTCGCAATGCGCCTGCGATCTATGGTCTGCGTCCTGTTGGAACCTACGGAAATGATGCTCACGGGAGTATGCAGCTCCTTTTCAATCCGCAGGACATACTCCCTGGCCGCGTGAGGGAGATCGTCCCAGCATCGGGCCCCGCTGATGTCTTCGGACCAGCCGTTGACATTCTCGTAAACCGGCCGCACCTGTCCCAGCTGCCCTTCTCCCTGAGGTGGATGACGCAATGTCCTATCAGCCAAGACATATCCGGTGCACAGGGCGATGCGGTCCAAACCGCTAAGCACATCCAGCTTGGTCAAGACAATCTCTTGTACTCCATTTAATCGGATGGACTCCCGCAACAATGCCAGATCCAGCCAGCCGCAACGTCTTTTGCGGCCCGTAGTGGCCCCGAATTCGCCGCCCTTTTGCTGCAAATAATCGCCCGTGGAATCCGTAAGTTCAGTGGGAAAAGGACCGGAACCAACCCTGGTGGTGTAGGCCTTGACAATGCCCATGATCGTCCCGAGGAGCCTCGGCGAACAGCCCGCTCCGGCCGAGGCGTTGCCAGCAACCGTGTTGGAGGAGGTCACAAAAGGATAGGTGCCGTGATCGATATCCAGATGGGTTCCCTGGGCTCCCTCGAAAAGCACTGATTTGCCTTGTTTATCAGCCAAGGCAAGATGTTCGGAAACATCTCCCAGATATGCGGACAGTCGCTGTCCAGGCTCGGCGACCATTTGCAACACAGCATCGACCGACAACTCTTCAACGCCGTAATGGTGTTTCAAAAGGGCGTTTTTCTCGACCAGGGCCATGCTGATCTTCCGACGCAACAGGTCCGGCTGCAAAAAATCCCCGGCCCGGATTCCGATGCGGGAAACCTTATCCTCGTAACATGGTCCGATCCCCCTGCCCGTGGTGCCGATTTTCTCCCCTGTGCGTTTTTCTTCCCTAAGCTTATCCAGAAGCCGGTGATACGGCATGATCAAATGGGTTTTTGGACTGACCACCAACCTTTCCGGTCGCACATCAATGCCCCTGTTCGACAGACCGTCCAATTCCCGGCAAAATACTTCAGGATCGACCACAACGCCGTTGCCGATCAGACAAATCTTTTCGGCATGAAGAATACCGGAAGGGATCAGGTGCAAAATAAACGTCTCCTCACCGACCACCAATGTATGACCGGCGTTGTTCCCGCCTTGAAAGCGGACAATCAGTCCTGCTTCCTCGGTCAGCAGATCCACGATTTTTCCCTTGCCCTCATCCCCCCACTGCGTTCCGATGACAACCACGTTTGACATTCCCCACTCCTTGAAAGTAGATAATCTAATTTGCGCAACACGACCTCTTGCAACTAAAAAAGGCCGTTCCCAAAGTCAATGCACAGATCCTTTGAAAGTGAGCCCGGCCAACCTTCAGACATGATTGCACGTCTGTTCCTGTTCCATTTGCGGACAACTGGACGTGGACATGTAGAACCGCTGCCTCGGATTTTTTGCAGCACACGGCATCCACTGAATACTTCTCAATAATCAGCATTCTTCCAGCATTCACGTTTTAAAAATGCCCCGTAGCCGAGTTTTCGCCACAGAGCGATTCATCATCTTTTTATTATTTTTTGTCCAACTTGCCCTGGTCAGCAGACAGATCTGGAACATTGATCCTCCGGGGATGATCATGCCGACCATCAGGGTTTTGGCTTTGGATTCGGAATTGGTGCACTCCCGTCTGTCCCCCTATGGGCCGGGTTTCGAGAGGGAGCTGGTGGAAAATTTCGCTGAACAGTCAGGGGTGCATCCCGTGTGGCTGCACCCGGCCAGCCCAAAAGCAGCATGGAAAGAACTGCATGCCAAACGCGCGGACTTGTTGGTCGGCGCGGGCGACGCACCGCGGGCCGGTTTCGCTCCAAACCATCGGAGCCGCATTGTTACCGGGCCGGTCTATGCCCAACACCCCGTGGCCGTGGTTCATCAACAACAGTACAAGGCGCTCTCCGATATTTCCGAATTGTGCGACCGCCGGGTCATGATTCCGAAAAATCCCCTCCTGCGAAGCATTTCCACGAATTTGTTGAATGATCAGGGATGCCCCACGGCCGCCCTCTACACAGACGACGGGCCTCTGCCGGTTCAATTCAGCATCATGCAACAGTCCGACTCCCGCTTCACCATTGTGAATGCCGGCGAATACCGGTTATGGAAACCTTTTTTTCCGGAATTCCATCTATCCGAATACCTGGAAGCCATTGTGGAATACAGATGGTTCTGGAAAACGCGCAACCAACAATTGGGAAAGGATCTGCAAATTTTTTGGCGGAACAAACCGAACAATGAGCGCTTGGCCGCTCTGATGGACAGGTATTTTGGATTTTTTCCGGAAAGCCTCGATCGTTTTGAGCTGTATCAGTTCGCGAGAATGCTCAAATACGAACTGCCCCGCTACAACACCATCATCGCGGAAGCCGCCCAACGCTACGAACTTGACCCCCTGCTGCTGATCGCCCTGATTTATCACGAGTCCGGGTTTGATTCCCAGGCTGTCAGCCGTACCGGCGTACGCGGAATCATGCAAATCACCCAGGCCACGGCACTGAGCCTGGGCTTGGACAATCCTGATGACCCCAAGCAAAGCATCCTCGCGGGAGCCCGGTATTTGCGGCAAATCTGGGAACGATTGGACAGGGAAGGACTGACTGGATGGGATCGCTGGTTTTTGGCCTTATCAGCCTACAATCAGGGTCTGGGACACACCTGGGACGCCATGGACTTGGCAAAAAATCTGGGACTCCAGGAAACGAGCTGGAAAAACGTGAAGGAGGTCTTCCCCCTGCTCAGCCAGCCGGAATACTTTTCCAAATCGCGCCATGGGTACACCCGCGGACGCGAAGCCGTGGCCCATGTGGAGTCCGTGCGCTACTACCACTATATTCTGCACGGCCTATTCAGTCTTGGGAGGGACGAAGGGAAGCACCTTGGCCGGCTTGGATTGATCAACCGGGCGTCTTGAGCCGGTCTTTGGCCGGGCCAAGGGACGGGATGGGTTTTCCGGGCTGCTTCCGGGTTGCTGCTGGGCCGCCCAATGATGGTTGAAAAGATGATTCTTCCATCGCAGAACTTGTATCAATCCCAAAACCATCACGGCCTGCTCCCATTTTTTGGTGGGTTGAAATTCCCTGGCCAAGCCTTCATATTTATCCCACAAGGACGTCAAGGATGCTTCGTCAAAAGCGGCAAGCTGCTCGGCCAACTTGGTCAACACCTTTTCCACGGGTACTCCCCTTTACTTCGATTCGGAACGCGCCAAATGCACGATTGTTTCCACAAAACTCTCCTAAGTCTTCCCACGTTGATTTTCAAGTCGCGCTACAAAGCATGATCCCTTCCTCGCCCAAACATCCGGATCTGTATTTTGACCGCGAGATAATGGATTCAACTCCACGTTTATATGGAAAATATTCTATTCTCATGAACTTCTGAATTCGACTTGATTGTTTAATACTATATTTCGCAGCAACAGGAGCCACAATGCCAAGCTTGAAGGACATGTACCGGACCCTGGCCAAGGACCCTTTTCCCTTGGAAATGACCATCCGCCTTGGGGACCAGGAACTTCATTTTCGCAAACGCACCTGGACCATCCAGGGCGAGGAACGGGGATTGCGCTACGGTGAAAATCCGGATCAGCCCGCTGCTCTGTATGCCCTGACCCGGGGCTCACTGAACCTGGGCGGGATCGACTTTCATCCGGCCGGTCGCGGCCTGGTTTCGGCCCTGACCGAGGAGCACATGCTTCAGGCCGGGAAACATCCCGGGAAAATCAATCTCACGGACGTGGACAACGGCCTGAACATTCTCCAGTACCTGCATGCCAAACCCGCGGCGGTGATCCTCAAGCACAACAATCCCTGCGGGGCCGCATGGAGCGATCACGGTCTGGAGACGGCCTTGAGCAAGGCCTTTTGGAGCGACCGCATTGCCGCATTCGGCGGCGCCGTGGTGGTCAACAGGCCCGTGGACGCGTCCTGCGCGGCCTTTTTGGCAAAATCGTTTTTTGAGGTGGTGGCGGCTCCTGATTTTGAACCCATGGCCCTGGACGCCCTTACAAAGCGCAAAAGTCTGCGCATCCTGCGCATTCCGGGCCTGGGTCGGCTGGACGAGCTTTGCACCGCCCCGTTTTTGGACATCAAATCCCTCCTGGACGGCGGCCTGATCGTGCAATTTTCCTTTCGCAACAAAATTCTCGCGGCGTCCGACTTTCTGCCTGCTTCGGCCCAAAAGGAAAACGTTCTGATCCATGCCAGATCGCCCAATGCCAGGGAAATGGACGACCTTGTGTTCGCCTGGGCCGTAGAGGCCGGGGTGACTTCCAATTCCGTGATCTTTGCCCGCGACGGCGCCACCGTGGCCGTGGGCACCGGAGAACAGGACCGGGTCGGCTGCGTGCAACTGACCATACACAAGGCCCGCACCAAATACGCCGACTGGCTCTGCTTCACGGAACTGAAACAATCACTGTATGAACTGCAACAGCAGGCCATGACCGACAACGACGCCCAGGCCAGGCTCGCGGACATCGAAGCCCGCACCCGGCTGGCCAAGGGCGGCCTGCCCGGCAGCGTCATGGTTTCGGACGGGTTTTTTCCGTTTCGGGACGGAGTGGACTTGGCTGTGGCCCAGGGCGTCACGGCCATTGCCCAACCGGGCGGATCAATGCGGGACTTTGAAGTCATCGAGGCCGTAAACCAAGCCGAACCGCAGGTGGCCATGGTCTTTACCGGTCAACGTTCCTTCAGGCATTGATCAGGAACCCAATGGCCATTGTCTCTCTCCCCCCCGGACCCGGCTCCATTGTGGAATACCTTCAGGACAACGAGCCCCAAATGGCCATGGTCCTGGAGGAACAAAACGGACGATTGCGCCTTTTCACCCGGCGCGGCCGGGAAACGACCATGCCCGCAAGCCGTCTGCTGCCCTGGGTCGGTCCCAGGCACCCTCTTCCGTCTTCTCGTGCCGAGATGGAGGAACGCCTGGCCCGCCATCAGGAAATGCGTCATCAGGCAGCCTCGGTCATCAACGTCATGGAGATCTGGACCTTGGCCCAGGGAGAACTGGAAAGCGCCTCCCTGGAATGGTTCGCGGGCCTGATCTGGGATAACCCGGATGCGGACAAATTGGCGGCTTTGGGCCGGGCGCTTCTGGATGCAAAAACCCATTTCAAGTTTCAGCCCCCGCTGTTTTTGATTCATTCCCAGGAAATCGTCTCGGCCCGGTTGGCTGAACAGGAAGCCGCCCGAAAATCCCGGGAACTGGTTCTCGCCGGGCAGGATTTTTTCGTTGATCTTTGGAAATCAGGCAAAGTGATAAATCCGCCCGAAGAGATCGTTGCAAGGGAGCTGGCCGACCTGCTGCTGCGCCGGATCAGACGGCCGGAGGATCAGGCCGATGACCCCTTGTGGCGCAACCTGACCAAAAAAATTCCGGAACATCCCCATCAGGCCCTGCTGTTGGCCCAGGCCTGGGGGCTGCTGCCCCCGCATTACAATTATCTGCTGGATCAAACAGGGTATGACTGGCAGGATGACTGGAGCCAAGTTCATGCCCGGGAAATTCAAAGCATCCACCAAAAAGTCACCACCCAGAAACGTTCATCCGATGTTACCGAACTGATCAGCGTGGACTCCGAATCCACCCGGGACATTGATGACGCCTTCAGCCTGTCGCGCACCGAGGACAAGGGTTTTGAGCTGACCATGGCCATTGCCTGCCCCTGCCTGGATTGGCCGTGGAATTCAGAGCTGGACATGGCCGTGGCCGACCGGGCCTCCAGCCTGTATCTGCCTGAAGGCGTCAGCCACATGCTTCCGGAACTTCTGGGCACGGAGGTGTTTTCCCTGCGCGCGCACAAAACGCGTCCGGCCTTGTTTTTACAGCTTTGGCTCGACGCCCGGGGCATGGTGGAAAAATTCTCTCCACGCATGGGCTGGGTTGAGCTTCAAGAAAATACCCACTATCTTGCAGTTGAAAAGGCCATTGAAGCCTGTGTCGAACCCTATTCCGCCGCCTTTGAGCTGGCGGTTTTGCTGCGCGACGCCCGGATCAGCCAGGGAGCCGTGGTTTTTGATCAGCCCGACCCGGAGTTCATACTTACAGGGGACAAACCGGATCCACGCATCCTGTTGGAGCCAAAACCAGCATCGCCCAAAGCTCAGCTTCTGGTCAGCGAATTGATGATCCTGGCCAACACTGAAACGGCCCGCTGGGCGAACCAGCAGGATTTGCCGCTGATCTACCGGACCCAGAACGTGGCCTTGCCGCCCGGCAGCGCGGGACAGTATACCCGGCCGGAAGACATGTATCGCATGTCCAGGCTGCTGGCCAACGCCACATTGCGCACCAAGCCGGATCTGCACGCCAGCCTGGGGGTTCGGGCCTACGCCTCGGTGACATCACCGCTGCGCAGGTATGTGGATTTTTTGAATATCAGCCAGGTCATGCACCTGCTCATGCACGGCCGGGCACGTCTTTGCCGGGAGGAAATGGAAACGGGACTGCCCCAATGGAAAGCACGGCTGGAGGCCGTGAACCGAATCCAGCGCTACCGAATCCGTTACTGGAAGCTGCTCTATCTGCGTCAGCAGGGGCAGGATCATCTTTGGCCGGCGGTCCTGGTGGACGAAACACATGCACAGGCGGTATTTGCCTTGCCTGCGCAACAAATTCTGGTTCGAGCGCCCAAAAGGCTGATCGGAGAAAAATGCTTTGTGGGCAACAGATATTTGTTGCGGATTGGAAAAGTGGATCCCCTGCTCAACGAAATCAAGGTGCTGGAAGTACGCGAAGATCAAACAGACCGATAGGAGGTAACAATGGTCACGATTTTTTGGTTGGCAATGAGCTATCTACTGGGCGCCATGCCGTTCGGCCTGATCCTGGCCAAGGCCGCGGGCAAACCTGATCCCCGACTGCACGGAAGCAAAAACGTGGGCGCGACCAACGTGGCCAGGGTTTGCGGCTCGGGCTACGGCGTGGCCACGCTGATTCTGGACGTTTTCAAAGGGTATTTCCCAGTGGCCGTGGCCGCCACGTTCAGCCAGTCGTGGTTCTTCTTGACTCTCACGGCCCTGGCCGTGCTTTTGGGCCACATGTATTCCGTCTTTCTGAACGGCAAAGGCGGCAAAGGCGTGGCCACAGCCGTGGGCGTGTATCTCGGCCTGGCTCCCTGGCCGGCTTTCCTGAGCATCGTGGTTGTGATCGCGGTGATCAAACTGAGCGGATTCGTTTCCCTGGGCTCCCTTGTTCTGGTCACGCTGATGCCCATCACCCTGTTGCTCAACGGCGATTATGGATATCTGCTGCTTTCCCTGGCGATCATGGTGCTGATTTACTCCAGACACAAGGAGAACATCCTGCTTCTGGCCAGAGGCGAGGAAAAGCCTTGGCGGCGGAACGCGGAGCAGCCATCGGCCCCTGCGACTTTTGATCATCCTGCATGATCATGGACCAATAAACATCAATGATCATCCATGCACTTCAAAAGTACGCCCTGGGGCTGGCGGTTTTCTGGGCAGTTTGCCTTTTCGGGTCTGTTCAGGTCCAGGCCATGCAGGGTAAAACGCAACTCCAGGGCGAACAACTTTTTTCTTCCAGGGTCGGCTCTGACAAAGGAAAAGTCGCCATATCCCGATTCAGGGCGGACGCCGGCCTTTCCAGGTTCACCCTCAGTTGGCAATCTTCCTGGTTTACCTGGAAAAACAAAGCCGCCTTGCCCATGGGAAACGGCCGGGATACTCCCTGGGATTCCCTGCATATGCTGGCCCTGCGGGTTGATCATCGGGACACCCTCTCCGAACGTTGGTCCTACTTTCTCCAGGGCGCTTTTCGCTCGGGCTTTGAATCTGAACTTTCCAGATCATTAGGCGTGGCCGCCAACGGCGGTCTCGTCTACGCCTGGAACGAGTCCTGGACAGTGGGCCTTGGAGGCTTCGTCGGATGGGATCCCACCAGGGAATTCGCCTTTTCCAGCACATTCGCCATGATCGGCCCCTTTGTGCAATACCGCCACCCCAAATCGCCGGGCTTTTCCGCTCGCCTGGCCATGCCCCGAAGCGAACTGCGCTATACCTACGATCATGCCTGGTCCTACTGGCTGGGTTTGGGCCTGGAAACGGGCACCTATCGACTGCGCAACGACAGCCCGGTTATGCCCAAAGGCTATCTCCGCGAACGACTTTTCAATACGGGCCTGTATGTGGATTACAGTCCAACACCGAACTTGAGGCTACGCCTCGGTCCTACCTTCAACTTTCTGCGACGTATGGAAATCTTCGACTCCGCGGGGGACAAACAGAGACTCCTCCAGAAACTGCTTGGTGCCCAGCTTGGGTTTTTGAATGATGTCCACGGCCCCGTATTCCAGGGCTTTGAGTGTTGTTTCCGCGCCGGATTCGGTCAGGGAGGAGCAGATGACCACGGGCAAGGGATGCTGGGTCATGATCTTGCGTAAAAAGGTGATCCCGTCCATGCGCGGCATTTCCACGTCCAGCAAGATGACGTCCGGAACCCTTTCCTCCATTCGTTTCAAGGCCGCAAAGGGGTCGGAAGCGCCGCCCAGGACCTCGATCCCGTCGTCCTGTGAAAGGATGTCCATCATGGTCTGTCGAACCAGGGCCGAATCATCGACCACCAGGACCTTGACCCTATTGCTCATCTTTGTCCCTCGTAATCAATGCGGACAAGGCCAAAGGGCCTCTCCGGCGAAAAATAACAGAACCGTCAACCGGCTTTGTGCCGTTTAAGCCTGTGCAGCCAGACTTCGCCGGTGTGGGTGTAAAAAAAAATTTGCCGTCCCAGACCCCCGCCCACATCCCTGGCCCGGATCTTCAATCCCTTTTCCGCCAGGATCGTCTCGGCTGTGATCACATTCTGGCTGGCGACGTTGACCAGGGATCCCCCCCCATTTTGAAACATGGTTTCCGCACCACCGAACAGCTTGATCACCAATTCTTCCGGGTCAATACCCCTTTTTGCGAGTCGGGAAAAAAGCGTCTCAATGGCCGTATCCACGAATTTGCATGGGGAAACATTATCTCTGGATGCGACAAATGGAGAACTTTTGGGTAAAAGGGCGTGAAACATGGCCCCGCAAAGGCTGGCGGGGTGAAAAAAAGTGATCCCAACACATGACCCTAAAACGGTGCTGATCACAAGAGGGGTTGTACTCAAGGCGCATTCCCCGATCTGGAGATGATAGACCGGCAACCCGTAGGGCACGTTCATGCGTTTGACCGGTCTCTAGGCGGCATCAAAAAACCGGCACGAATTTTCGCCGACAATCTGTCCATTCAATCCAGCTTTTATGCTGATCAGAACTCAGGCATCCTTGGCCGAGTCCTCCACCAGGGCCGATACATCAAGTATCAGCGACATGCTCCCGTCTCCGTTGACCGTGGCTCCGGACACCCCCCGGACGTTTCCGTAGACCCTGCCAAGGCTCTTGATCACGGTCTGATGCTGGCCCACCACCTTGTCCACCACCAATCCGACCCTGTGCTTGGAAATGTTCATGATCACGATCTGTTCAATGGCCAGTCCCTGCTCTTTCAGGCCGAACCAGTCCACTAGCCTGACGTACGGAACAACCTCGCCGCGCAGGTTGACGATGCTTTTGGCTTCCCGCTTTTCCCCGGTGTGACGCAGTTCAATACATTCCTCGACATTGGAAAGCGGGATGATGAAGCTCTCTGCGCCCACGTCCACCTGCAGTCCGTCAATGATGGCCAAGGTCAAGGGCAGCTTCATGGTGATGGCCGTTCCGCGCCCTTTTTTGCTTTCCAGGGATATGCCGCCGCGCAGCTCGTCAATGCCCCTTTTGACCACGTCCATGCCCACGCCACGGCCGGAAACCCCCGTAACCTTGGTCGCCGTGGAAAATCCAGGCGCAAAGATCAATTCGTGCAGCTGCTGCTCAGTCATTTCAGCGTCCGGAGACACAATCCCCTTGGATACGGCTTTTTCGCGAATTTTTTTGGAATCCAGCCCTTTTCCATCATCCTTGATCCTGATGATCACTTCGCCGCTGCCATGGGCCGCGGTCAGAACAATGTTTCCCTCCCTGGGCTTTCCCGCCGCGATTCTGGCCTCGGGATCCTCGATCCCGTGGTCGATACTGTTCCGCAGCAAGTGCACCAGAGGATCATTGAGCCGCTCGATGACGGTCTTGTCCAATTCTGTTTCTCCCCCCTCGGCAGTCAGCCGGATTTCCTTGCCCAGCTCCCTGGAAAGGTCGCGTACAAGACGGGAAAACTTGTTGAACGTGATGCCGATGGGCAGCATGCGCATGGTCATGGTATTGTCGCGCAGGGAATCGGACAGCCGCTCCATTTCCTCGGCCAGGGCAATGAGCTCGGACGAATCTAAGTGGCCGGCCACCTGGTTGAGTCGGGACTGGGCGATTACCAGCTCTCCGACCAGATCCACCAGCTTGTCCAGCTTCTCCGAGTCCACCCTGATGCTGGACTGCACCTTTGTCTTGGCTTTCTCCAAGCTGCTGACCTGTCCGGAAAGTTCTTGCTCGGCCAAGGCGGAAGCCACTTCCTGGGAGGAAACCTTCCCGGTGCGGACAAGCAATTGCCCGATCTTTTCCTGCTGCTGCAAAACCTCCTCGATATCCTGAGGTGTCAGCACACCTCTGTGCACGAGGATTTCGCCGAGCTTTTTCTGGGTCCTTTCGGTCCCGATTTGCTCGCTCTCGCTCAGTGTTTCCACCACCAGTTCCGCATCATCCTCCACAAAGATGAAAACGTCCCGGATGGCGTTCTCGTCGCGCGCGGTTGTCAGGATGATATCCCACCACGTGCAGCAAAGCTCCGGGTTGAGATCCTGCAGGGCAGGGAGATGATCCGTGCGAGCGACTATCCGGCAAAGGACGGGCCCGGTGTCGTCCTGATCGCCCGGCTTCCTTCCGGCGGCCATTTCCAGCAGTTCCTGCAGCAATCCAAAGGGATTGGCACCGGTGAAAAAGATGTTCTCCCCGGGCCGGAATTTGATCCGGAATATTCTCAGGGGTTCTGTTTCCATGACGGCATCCGCCTGAATCGCGGGGCCGGAAGACTCTTGGGTGATTTCATCGCGCGGAAGGTGTTTCTGCAAGGCTGATACGATATCCCGGGCTCTTTCGCCCCGATTTGTTCCCTCCTCCTTGAGCATGTCCCGGATCAGGTCTCTGCTTTGGAACAACAGATCCACCAATTCCGTGTTCAAACGAATGGCGCCTTCCCGGACCTTGTCCATGAATGTCTCGACCTCGTGGGTAAAAAGCGCGATTTCATCAAACCCGAACATGGCGCCGGACCCTTTGATCGTATGCATGGACCTGAAAAACCGGTTCAAGAGTTCACTGTCCTCAGGCTTTTTTTCCAGCTTCAGAAGGGTTTCTTCGGCCTGATCCAGGATTTCCGAAGCTTCCACAAGATAGGCCTTTCTGCCTTGATCGGCGAACGACATCGCATTTTCCTCCAGGTGAGCTTAACCGGCTATGGATATGGTATTTCTAAAACCTTTAGAGACAATGATCATCCAAGGACCTTCTTGACCACTCCCAGGAGCTGTTCCGGTTTGAACGGCTTGACGATCCACCCTGTGGCGCCAGCTTGTTTGCCTTCCTGTTTCTTGCCCGCTTGGGACTCGGTGGTCAGCATAATGATCGGGGTGAATTTGAAGGAAGGCATCGCCCGCACTTGACGAATCAGCTCCAGCCCGTCCATGTTGGGCATATTCAGGTCAGTGATGATCATATCCACCGGGCCGGATAGCTGTTGCAAAGCGTCTTTTCCGTCCGCAGCCTGAACCACCTCGTATCCTGCATCCTTAAGAGCTTATCCGTAAATAATGTGGACTTTATTTCGCATTTCTGGCATGTTGTCCTCCATGTTCAACCTTGATCATGGAGGACAACATGCCAAAGGTTCAGTCATGGGAGGTTTCCGATCC